>CAMPKJ010000144.1 GCA_946887105.1 uncultured Acidobacteriota bacterium
TCGTTGACCTTCTTGAGGCGCTCGACGGGATCGATGGTCTCGAGAATGCCCTGCGCTTCTTCGAGCTTGAGGTCGAGATTCGACGCGGCGAGATCGGTGAGCCGCGCAGGATCGTCGAGGTTCGCCGCGATGACCATGACCTCGGGCGAGATGTTCTTGCCCAGCGACACCGCGCGATCGAGATTCTGTTTCACGGCGCGGATCAGCGCCTCGACTTCCAGACCCTTGTCCTTGGTCACCGGCTCTTCGATGCGGGTGATCTTCGCCTTGAAGAACGGCGCGGTCTGGATGAAGTAGTCGATGCGCGCGCGCGAGAGGCCCTGCACCAGGATGCGGATGCGCCCGTCGGGCAGCTTGAGCATGCGCATGATGATGGCCACGGTGCCGGTGCGGTAAAGGTCCTCTTCGCCCGGGTCTTCGTTCTGAAAATCCTTCTGCGCCGTGAGCATGATGACGCGGTTCTCGGCCAGCGCCTGGTCCACCGCGTTGATCGATTTCTCCCGCGAGACCGACAGCGGCACGATGATGAATGGAAAGATCACCAGGTCCTTGAGCGGCAGCACCGGCAGGACGTCCGGAATCTTGATTGCCTCTTCTTTCGCGGTTTCGTTCGCGTCAGTCATTTCGACCTCTCAGGAAGCGGGAGAACCATGCCGCGGCTGGTGCAATGGCTGTTCCCGCTATATTTGAGTTCCTCGGAGTTCCTCGGTTCCTCGGCAGTTCCTCGGGGGAGCGATCCATCCACTCCGAGGAACACCGAGGAACCGAGGAACTAGTCATTTCAATCGGTGCAACTCCTTGACAAAGGCATCGACGTCTTCGAAGCGCCGGTACACCGACGCAAATCGGACGTAGGCAACGGGATCGAGGTCGCGCAGGCGGTCCATGACCAGCGTGCCGAGCGATTGCGAAGAGATCTCGCGCTCGGACGAGTCGGACATGGCCGATTCGATCGTGTCGGCGATCCGCTCCAGCTCCGCCTGCGGCACGGGGCGTTTGCGGCAGGCGATCTGCAGTCCGCGCATCAACTTGTCGCGGTCGTACGGCTCGCGCCGCTGATCGCGCTTCACGACCTGGAACGTCGGCAGCTCGATCTTCTCGTAACTGGTGAACCGGCGCTCGCAACGGGCGCACTCGCGGCGCCGTCGGATGACGTCGCCCTCGCGCCCTTCACGCGAGTCCACTACCCGGTCTTCGAGATTCCCGCAGAACGGGCACCGCATAACGGCGGCGGTATATCACGAACTGGAGCGCCGTCTACTCCTTCGGCGTCACGTCTTTCCAACGCAATCCTTCGCGCGCAAAGAGGAAGAGACCGGTGCAGAGGACCGGTAACGTGCCGATGACGTGGAACAGCACCGCCACGGCCACGCTGGAGTCGATGCTGAATCGATAGAAACGGGTGAGCACGAGCTGACACGCTTTGTGGAATCCGCCGATGCCGCCCGGCGTCGGAATCGCCAGGCCGACCGTGGTCACGCCCGTGACGAAGAAGCTCGAGTCATACGGCAGCGGATGGTGCACCGCGAGCGTCGCGAACCAGAACTGCGACGTCAGGCACGCCCACACACCTGCCGTGCAGAGGATCACCGCGAGAAACACGCGGCCGTTCCGCGTGATCTTCAGCGTTTCCGTGAAGGAATCGAAGAAGTGCATCCATGGGCTGCGAAACCGCGCGGGCAGGAACCGCCCCAGCTTCTCGTGCAGGCGCCGGACCGTTTCGCGAAAGAAGAGCAGGCCGACGATGAGGACCGCGAGCGCGATCAGGATCAGCAGCGAGGCAATGGCGCCGGCACGCACGATGTAGAACCACGCCGCGATGTTCGGATCGTGCGAGAACTCGTTCCAGCGCAGGAACGCGAAGAAGACGAACAGCGCCAGGATGCTGGTGAGGTCGAGGATGCGCTCAGTGAGGACGGTGCCGAGGGCGCCGGAGAAGCGGTGCGAGGTCCGGCGCGCCAGCAACGCCGGACGCGCGACGTCGGCCGCGCGGATCGGCAGGATGATCGAAAACATATAGCCGACCGTGTTCGGAAAAAACGTCGCGAAGAACCGCGGCGGGTCGTCGGGATCGAGGATGATCCGCCAGCGGATGGTCCGCAGCAGCAACGCCAGCACGTTCGCCACGAGCCCGATCAGCACCCATCCGAACGTGGCCGACCGGAGGATCGCGCCGACGTCGCGCAGGTTCGCGTTCCGGAGGAAGAGCCAGAGAAAGAAGACCGTGAGACCGGCGATGACCGCGATCTGTAGAATGCGCTTCACGCGGCAGGCATCATAGCCGCAGCACCTTCGTTCACCCGATGTTGAAGATTTACACCCACTCCGTTTTCGCCCGGCACAATACCGGCTTCGACCATCCCGAGCGGGCCGCGCGCCTCGACGCGGCGATCGAGGGAGTCTCGCGCGCCGGCCTCACCGGCGCCATGGTGCGCGATGCGGAAGCGCATCCGGAGACCGACCGGATCATTCACAAGGTGCACTCCGCCGATTACGCCCGCGATTTCGAGGATGCGGTCCGCAGCGGCTCGCGCTACTTCCACTCCATCGACAATCCGATCTCGTCCGCGACGTTTTCCGCCGCGCGCACCGCCGTTGGAACGTCACTGGCCGCCGCGCAGGACATGCTCGAAACGAAACGCGGATTCGTCATCGCACGACCGCCCGGACATCACGCGGAACGCCTCGCCGCGATGGGGTTCTGCTTCTTCAACACCATCGCCTGCGTCGCCGAATGGCTGCGCGAGCAGCCCGGCATCGAGCGCGTGTTCATCTACGACTTCGACGTCCATCACGGCAACGGAACGCAACACCTCTTCGAGCAGCGCGACGACGTGTTCTACGCGTCCATCCATCGCTTTCCCTTCTATCCCGGCACCGGGGCCGCGGATGAGATCGGCAAGGGAGCGGGACGCGGATTCACGTTGAACATCCCGGTGTCCGGCGGTGAGGGCGACGCGGCATTTCTGCGCGCGACCGAAGACCGGATCGTGCGCGCGATCGACGCGTACCGTCCGCACGCAATCCTCCTCTCCGCCGGGTTCGACGCCCACCGCCGCGATCCCCTCGGCGGCATGAACGTGACCGAGCAAGCCTACGGCGAGATCACGCAGCGGATCGTGGAGTGTGCGGAGCGCTGGTGCGAGGGGCGCGTGTTTTCGTTGATGGAGGGCGGGTACGACCTCGAGGGATTGTCGGCTAGCGTTGCGGAGCACGTGAACGCACTGCGCCTCGATAACCCCTCATCCGCCCTTCGGGCACCTTCTCCCCTCACGAGGGGAGAAGGCTGAAACGGTGGCCCCCGTAGCCTTCTCCCCGCTCAGAGGGGAGAAGGTGCCGTAGGCGGATGAGGGGTGCGCTTCCCGCGCAAAATCTCCCCGTACAACGTCTCCAATCGCGTGATCCGCAACTCCTTCGAAAATCCGCGCACGACGTGCTCGCGCGCGGCGCGTCCTACCGCCGCCGCACGGGCCGGGTCGTCGATCACTGCGCGCAGCGCATTCGTCAGCGCGGCGCGGTCGTTCATCGGGATCAGCCATCCGACCGAGGGCGAGGACACGAGCTCTTCGTTCCCGCCGGCGTTCGTGGCGACGACCGGCTTCCGCATCGCCATCGCCTCGCGCACCGTGCCGGTGATCCCCGTGCCCGCCCACGACGCATCGACGACGAGATCGCAGGACGCAAAGACGTTCGGCATGTCGGTGCGGTACTCGACCGGCGTCACGCGATCGGCGATGCCGGCCTTCGCCGCGTACGACATCACTTCGTTCTTCTCAGCATCACCGCGGCACCCGATCAGCAGCAGATGCACGTTCGGATGTTGCGGCGCGACGTCGGAGACAGAGTCGATCAGCTCCTTCCATCCCTTCCAATCGCGCACGCCCACCTGCGCGACCACGAAGCGATCGTCCGCGATGCTCTTCTCGCGCCGAAACGCGCGCGCATCCCATTTCGCGGGATCGAAGTGCGTGACGTCCGTGCCGGCGTAAACGACCTGCACCTTTTCCTCGGGCAGCTTGCCGCTCTCGACGATCACATTCTTGATCTGCTGGCAGACCGTGACCACGCGATCGACGCGTGTATTGCGGTACTTGCCGCGATTCCAGACGTCGAGCGGAAACGACACGCCGCGATTGACGACGAACGCGCCGACCGGCATCCGCCACGCCGCCGTCATCGCCAGCGCGTGTGCGATTCCCTTGTGTACGTGAATGACGTCCGGGCGCTCTTCGCGAATCAGATGCCGCAGGCGGCGGATCGTGCCGAGGTCGAACTGATGGCGGAACGGCATCCCGTGAAAGCGCACGCCGTGCTCCGCGGCACGGGCGGCCAGCACCGGATCGGGGCGGCTGACGATCGTTACCTCGTGGCCGCGCTCGCGCAAGCCGCTGGCGGCCTGAAACATCTGGTGGACGGACCCGGTGTTGAACTGATTGAACTCGAGGACCTGGAAGATCTTCATGGTCTGCGGCGCGGGACTGTAGCAGAGTGATCCGGCTGATCTGTTCTGGTATCGTGCGCCGGGAGGCACTCCTTGCCGAACGACAAGCAGACGCCGAAGGAGCTGAAGGTCACCGACAAGCGGATCTTCACGCCCGAGGGCGACATTCGCGAAGAGTTTCAAAACGAGATTCGGCCTGCCGAGCCGCAGGCCGCGAATCCTGCACAGCCGCCGCGCGAACAACGCGCGCCCGAGCCACCGCTTCCGCAAAGCGCACCCGAACCGCCGAAACGCGAGGAACGCCGCCGCTCGATGGCGGACAAAGCGACGAATCCCGGCACGCCGTTCTCGAACTTCATTCAGTCACTCGTCGCACAGGCGTACATGTTTCTCGGCATGCTGCGCGATCCGCGTCAGCCGCAGCCAATCTTCGACGCCGAGGCTGCGCACGAGACCATCGACATCCTCACGCTGCTGCGCGAGAAGACGGCCGGCAATCTCACTCCCGACGAAGAAGACTTTTTCGACACGCACCTGGGCGATGTGAAGCTCGCGTACGTGCAGAGGACCAAGAGCATCGGATGAAGCGCAGTCTCGCTGCCATCGCGATCGTCCTGGCCGTGATCACGGCCGCGGACGCTCTGCGTGCGCAGACCGACACGCCGCTGGTCCTCGGCGGGGGCGGCGGCAGCGCTCAAGCCTCGCCGCGCGATCTCTGGCCGCAGGCCGCCGCGGCCGCGCGCGAAGGCGATTACGAGGTGGCCACGAAACGCACCGGTGACCTGCTCACCACCGGCCGCACGTACGGGATCAAGACCTTCCCGCAGTACGCCGCGTCGGCGTCGGGACTGGCCAGCCAGATGGAGAAGGGCGAAGCCGAGCTCTCCAACTGGGCGGCCAAGGCAGCGACGCAGCTCGATGGCGGATCGCCCGCGACGGTCTTCTCCGAGGCCGATCGCGCCGGACGGAGAAAAGCGTGGGGGCAGGCCTTGCCGCTGGTCCTGCGCGGATTCACGCGCATCATGCGCGACTACCGCTCGTCGCTGCTCGCCCGCGCCGATCTCTTCATCGTGGCCGCGCTCGCGATCGTGCTCACCGCGATCCTGCTGGCGCTGGCGATGTTCATCCGCTACGGCCGCTCGATGGCGCACGACTTCCGCGAACGGCTCAGCAGCCGCTTCACGGGTGGCTCCGTTTCCGTGCTCGCATTCGCGCTGCTCTTCCTGCCGGTCTTTCTCTGGCTCGGTCCGGTCTGGCTGCTCTTCTACTGGCTGGCTATCTTCTTTCCGTATGCCGCGATCGGCGAGCGCATCGCCATCGGCGTGCTGTTGATCCTCATCGCGCTACTGCCGGTCGCCGCCGATTACAACGCCTCGCGCGTGGCCGCGGTGGAGAGCCCGGTCGTGCTGGCGGCGCTGTCGAGCGGGAACCAGGCCTATCAGCCCGAGGCGCTGCGCCGGCTGCAGGAGCTGATCGCGGTCGTTCCCGATCATCCGGTGCTGCACGTGCTCGCCGGCAACATGCAGAGTTTCGAAGGAAACGAGGAACAGGCGCAGCAGCACTACAACCGCGCCGTCGAACTGCGCCCGACCTACGCCGGCGCGCACGTGAACCTCGGCAATCTGCTGTTCATGAACAACGAGTTCCAGGCCGCCATGACGGCGTACGAGAGAGCGCAGAAAGCCGATCCCGATCTGGCCATCGCGTTCTACAACCACTCCGTCGCCAGCGGCGAGACGTACAAGTTCGACCAGCAGACGCGGATGCTGGAGAGCGCACGCAACGCGGATCGTGGATTCGTCGAAGACGTCACGCGCGTCCCGCCGTTGCAGAAGATCGTGATGTACAGCCCGCCGGTGGCCGAGGCGTGGAGCATCACCGCGGAGATGGCCAGGCGCCCCGCTGCACGGGCTCTCTTCGGCAACTACGCGTCGTTCGATCTGGTGCGCAGCGCGGTCAATCCGGTCACCATCGGCGCGTTCGTGTCGCTCCTGCTGGCGCTCGTGCTGTGGGCGCGGCGGCGCACGACCGGGCTCGCCAACTCGTGCATCAAGTGCGGCCGCACGTTCTGCCCGCGCTGCAAGTCGGCGCGCGAGAGCACGACGTATTGCACGCAATGCATCCACATCTATCTGAAGCGCGACGGCGTGTCGATCGACACGAAGCGCAAGAAGCTCGACGAAGTGACCGCGCATCACGGCGCGATGATCCGCCGCAACAGACTGTTCGCGACGTTCCTCCCCGGCGCCGCACAGATGCTGGAAGGCCGGATCGGCACGGGCGTGATCGGCGCATTCCTGTTCGGATTGTTCGTGGCCACGGCCATCCTGATCGGACGCCTGGCGCCCGCGATCGGTCCCGCCGCCGACACCGCGCAGCTGATGGTGCGCATCGTGGCCATCGCGCTGGCGGTGATGGTCTGGTTCGCGTTCGCGCTGCCTGTTTATCGCCGGAGGTCGATGGCCTGACATGGCACTCGAAGGCACACTCCGCGATTTCAGTCTGGCCGACATCTTTCAGCTGATCGGCCTGCAGCGGAAGACCGGCGTGCTCACGCTGCGCAGCAAGGAAGACACCGTCACGGTGACGTTCCTGGACGGCAAGGTGGTCGGCGCGGACTCGCTCGACCGCCGCCTCGAGAACCGTCTCGGCTCGGTGCTGATCCGCACCGGCTATCTGACGCAGGACCAGCTCAACCGCGCGCTGGAAATCCAGAAAGAGACGCTGCAGCGCCTCGGATTCATCCTCACTCACTACGGAATCATCTCGGCGGAATCGCTCAAGGAAGCGATCCAGCTGCAGATCACGCAGATCGTCTATCGCCTCTTCCGCTGGCACGACGGCGACTATCACTTCTCGCAAGAGACCACCATCGAGTACGACCGCGACAACGTCACGCCGATCAGCGCCGAATCGATCCTGATGGAAGGCGCGCGGATGATCGACGAGTGGCCGATCATCGAGAAGCGGATCCGCTCGTACGACATGGTCTTCCGCAAGAAGCTCACCGATCAGGAGATCGTGGTCGTGGGCGCGGAGGATGCGGACGAGATCGATTTCGACGGCACATCGAAGAAGCGCAAGGGCGGATTCACGGAATCGATCCGCATCACGCAGGAAGAGAAGTCGATCTACGCGATGGTCGACGGCACCATGACCGTCGGCGAGATCGTGGAGGTCTCGCGGCTCTCCGAATTCGACACGAACAAGGCGCTGTACGAACTGCTCACGCGCGACCTGATCGAGGAAGTGCGCGGTGCCAGCGCGGCGGCCGTGCTGCAGCAGGCCACGCCGGTCGACGAGATCGAAGTGGCGGAGACGCCCGTTCCGCTTCCGCTCGTGCTGATCCTGGTGGTGCTCGCGATCGCGTCACTGGTGACGTCGATCCGCAACCCGCTCAACACCATCCGTCCGCTGACCGGCGGCCTGTCGGCGATCGGCGCCACGCGCAAGGCCATCTCGCTCCAGCGCGTCGAGGCCATCGGCAAGGCGCTCGAAAAGTACAACGACGTGAACGGCCGCCTGCCGGCGGAGCTCAGGGAGCTCGTGCCGCACTACATCGGCGCGTCGCTGCTGCGCGACCCGTGGGGCAACGCGTACAAGTACCTCCAGCCCGCGAATCGCTATCTCGTGATCGGCTTCTCGTCCGATGGCCGGCCCGATACGGACCTGTACCTCGAGCGCGTCGTCGGCGGTCCGGCTCCGCCGGCCGCGACGAAGGTGGAGACCGGCGGGATCACGCTGGTCGAGTAGGGTCTGTCAGCGTGGACGCCGCGGGAACCATCACCCGCAGCCGCTCCGAAGCCAACCCAAACGTGACCGGAGTGCGCGTCAGCGGCTCCCCGTCCGCGTAAACCGCCATCGCGGTGTCGCTCGAAAACTCGAACGCGCGTCCGCGTCCCATCTCCACGAAGGGACTCTTGCAATGCGCGCCGGTGTACGCCTTCGGCAACGTCTTGAGCAGTTCCGCGCGCGTGGTCTGGTGGACGATGCAGAGATCGAGCAATCCGTCATCGACGACCGCGTCGGGCGTGATGCGAATGCCGCCGCCGTACTGGCGCGTGTTGCCGACGGCGGCGAACATGATGCTCTCGTTGCGGGTGCCTTCGTCCGTCTTGATGCGCACCGGCCGCGGCGTGAAACGCGGCAGCACGCGGAAGATCGCGTAGAGATACACCGCCGATCCGCGCAGGAAGCGCACGTTGCGATTGGCAAAGTCCGCGACCTCGGAATCGAATCCGAGTCCCGCCACGCCGAGGTACCGGAGCCCGTTCGCCAGCGCGACGTCGACTTCGCGGACCACGCCGTCGATCACCACGTCGCACGCGCGGCGGATGTGGCGCGGGATGCCCATCACTTTCGCGAAATCATCGCCGGAGCCCGTCGGGATCAATCCCAGCGTTCCCCTGGCCAGATCGAACTCGCGCACCGCCAGATTCAGCGTGCCGTCGCCGCCGCAGACCACCACGCGGTCGTAGCCGGCGCGCGAGCTCTCCGCGGCGATGCGCACCAGATCGTCCGGTCCCGTGCTCGGCTCGCAATCGGCGCGTGCGCCGCGCGAGCGGAGGTACTCTTCCACTTCGCGAACGTGGCGCCGCGCGCGCCCGCGTCCAGCGGCGGGGTTGTAGATCACCTTGAGGTGCATGAGGCCGGCGCAGTCTAGCGGGAACGAGAGACGGGGGTCGAGCGTTTCTCACTTGCTGCCATGAAAAAGCTTCGCACCTTCATCGCATTGTTCGTCATCGCCATCGGCTGCGGGAAGCCTGTCGTGGAATCGCAGACCGTGCAGCGCCCGCCTGCCAATCCGATTCCTGCCACCGTGAGCGCCTCGCGCCGCACGCCCATCGTCGTGGTGGCGCACAACGTCCTGCCCTCGGTCGTGAACATTCAGACCGAGGCGACCATGAAGCGGCGGCAGATCGACCCCTTCTTCGATCCGTTCGGCTTCTTCGGCGGACGCGAACGCTCCTACACCTCCCAATCGCTCGGCTCCGGCTTCGTCTGGTCGAGCGACGGCATCATCGTCACGAACAATCACGTCGTCGAAGGCGCGTCGCGCATCACCGTGAACGTCAACGGCGGACGGCAGATCCCGGCGACGCTCCTCGGCGTCGATCCGGACAGCGATCTGGCCGTGCTGCGCGTCGACGAGAAGGGACTGACGGCTGCACCCATCGGCACTTCGAGCGATCTCATGATCGGCGAGAGCGTCATCGCGGTCGGCAATCCGTTCGGTCTCAGCGGGACTGTCACCACCGGCGTCGTGTCAGCGCTCGGCCGCTCCGTGCCGTCGCAGGACCAGACGCGCACATTCACCGACTTCATCCAGACCGATGCCTCGATCAACCCCGGGAACTCCGGCGGACCGCTGCTGAACATCGAAGGAAAAGTGATCGGGATCAACGTCGCGATCTATGCGCAGGCGCAGGGCATCGGCTTCGCGATTCCGGTCGACCGCGCGAAGAAGGTGGTCGAGGACCTGCTCCGCTATGGCGCGGTGCACACGGCGTGGATCGGTGCGGTCACCGCGACGCTCACGCCCGAGGAGGCGAAACGCCTCGGGCACAATCTTTCGCGCGGCGCGATGGTCGTGCGCATCTTCGACGGCTCGCCCGCACAACGCGCCGGGCTGCGGACCGGCGACGTCATCACCGCGGTCGGCGGGCGCGCCATCGACTCGCGCGAGGCGTTCTCCACGGCAACGGCAACCGTCGCTGCCGGACAGAACGTCTCGCTCTCCATCAATCGCGACGGTGCCGCGCGCACGATCGAAGTGCGCGCCGGCGAGCCGCCAGCGGACCTCGGGCTGCGCATCCTCCAGGAAGTGGCCGGCCTGCGTGTCGCCGACGAGCGCCGCGCGGTCGTGATCGATGAGGTCATCAATCGCTCGCGTGCCGACGAGGTAGGGCTCGCGCCGGGAGATCTCATCGTCGGCGTGAACGGCAACCAGGTGAATGACACCCGCCAGCTCAACACGCAGCTGATTGCAGGAGCGGAGCGGTCGTCCGTCGTCTTGTCGGTGGCGCGAGGAAGGTACGTTTACAACGTGACCTTCCCGATGGGGATCTGATACGAGTTCCTCGGAGTGGCCAGACCGCTCCGAGGAACCGAGGAACTCCGAGGAACCGAGGAACTCAAAAGAGCAACGCCTGCACCTGCGTGCTCGGCGGCTCGACGCGCTTGACCGGCTTCGGACGTCCGAGCAGCAGGAAGAGATTGCGCCGGATCCACTCCTGCGACTCGCGGTGATGGCGGAACTGCCGCTCGTGTTGATGGAAGCGGCGGTTGTGGTGCGGTCCGAGCACGTGATGCAGGTACTCGTGATAGATCACCGACTGGATGAAGAACGCGGGGATGTTCGGCCCGTTCAGGACCGGATGGATGCGCACCTCGGCGGTGGCGTGGTTGTACGAGCCGAGACGGATGCTGCGGCGTTTCTTGCGGGAGATCTGCTGGCCCCAGCGCACCGGCAGCGGCGGATATTTGTAGAAATACGTGCGGTGGACTTCGCGGGCCAGCGCTTCGAGACGGTCGGTGATCGGTAATGGGATCGCCTGGGCGGGCATCGCCACCATTATGAACGAGGACTCGTCCGGTCAACCACCCTTCACCTTTTCGAAGATCTGCGACACGTTCGCCATGGCGGCGGCGGAGACGAGAGACGTTCCGGCGGCGATGATCTCGTCGCTCTTCTTCATCCCCAGCCAGATGCCGACGCCGACGCCGAGGGCCACCGCGGCAACGGGGAAGGCGCGGATCTGATCGCGCCATGACTCCGGCAGCAGTTCCTCGATCTCATCGAACAGAGCTTCCGGACCTTCCTGCACCATCTTCACCCCCAGCGCCTCGGCCTTGTCGCGGATCTCGCCGGTATCGAAATCGAGTCCCGCCGCGGCGCGCTCGTGTTCGTCAGAATTCCGCTGTGCCATCTCAGTCCTCTTCGCGACGCAGCAGAAGGCCGACCAGGAATCCCACGCCCACCGAGATCAGCAGCGCCTTGCCGGGATTCGACCGGACGTACGTACGCACCTGATCGGTGATGGCGCCGAAGTCGACGTCTTCCACCTTCTCGCGCATGCTGTTGTAGCCGTCGCGCATCGCGCCCGATGCCGACTCGTACCTTTCGCCGACGAACTCGCGCGCACGTCCGAAACGGCCCGTGCTCTGTTCACCGCCCGTCGTGCCGCCGGCATCGGTCGCGCCCGTGTTGTTCTGCTCGTCCATTTGCGTGCCTCCTGTGAGCGGCGACGATATCACTTCGGCGTGAACGAGTTGCAGCGCGCGTGCCCGCCATACAATCGGCGCCCGTGCGCATCTCGCTACAGAACGTCAGCCATGATTACGGCCCGAGCGACGAGTCCGCGCCCGTCCACGTGCTCGACGACATCTCGCTGGACATCCCCTCCGGCGACTTCGCGGTGCTGATGGGCGCATCGGGCAGCGGCAAGTCGACGCTGCTCAATCTCATCGGCGCCGTCGATCGCCCAACGCGCGGACGCGTGTTCCTCGGCGACCTCGAAACGTCCGCGCTCGACGAGGCGAAGCTGACCCGTCTGCGGCGGACGTCGATCGGATTCATCTTCCAGTTCTTCAATCTGATTCCCACGTTGAGCGTATTCGAGAACATCGCCTTCCCGCTGTCGCTGGCGAAACGGCCGAAGGCGGAGATCGCGGAACGGGTCGCCGAGGTGCTGCAGCGCGTGGGGTTGTCGCACCGGGCCACGCATTTTCCGAACGAGCTCTCGGGGGGCGAGATGCAACGCGTGGCCATCGGCCGCGCGATCGTGCATCGGCCGCCGCTGATCCTGGCCGACGAGCCGACCGGCAATCTCGATTCGAAAAACGGCTCGCTGATCCTGGAGCTCATCCACGAGATCCACCAGTCGCTGCAGCCGACCATCGTCATGGCCACACACTCCGACGCGGCCGCGGCATTCGGCGATTACATCGTGCGCGTCGA
>CAMPKJ010000145.1 GCA_946887105.1 uncultured Acidobacteriota bacterium
CCGTCGTTCGTGCTGTTGTCGACGACGACGGCGTAGCAGACCGCGGTGTCGGAGGGCTCGAATTCGACGTAGCCACCGTCGACGATCGTGCTCAGGGCGGTCTGGCCCCAGGCGTTGGGGGCGAGGTTGAGGGTGACGGATCCGAGGGTCAGGGTGCCGCTGGCGTCGCGGACGGACGCCTTGATGCTGTTGGTGGCGCCGGACTGGTTGAAGCAGCCGACGTTCGTGCGTGCATTGGCGCCGACGATGATTCCGGGCGCGAAGGATGGGGAGTCGGTGCCGGCGAATTCCAGTGCGGGGATGGACGTGCCGTAACGGCTCCCGTTGCTCCACACTTCGGCGCTGACGACGAAGCGGTCGGCCGGATCGTCGCTGCGGAACGTCACCGCGCCGCCGCCGGTGGCGTGGAAGACCGCGTCGAGGAAATTCGGGTAGGTCTTCTGTTCGCCCGCGGCGAGCGTGATCACCGCGTCGTGCTTTGCGCCCGCGGCGTCATAGAGCGAGACGTTGACGGGAAATGCTGATGCGGTCGGATTCAGGATGGCCACGTACGTCTGGAACACCACGCCACTGACTCCTGTGGTGTTGGCCATGACGGGTACGGTCTGGAAATCCGACGCAAACGACATCGTCCTGGGCGCGCGTTGCGCGAGGATCGGCAGTGCAATCGCAGCGAGTGCGATGAGACAAAGCAGTCTCTTCATGATCATTTCTCCTTACATAGCCTGTCTTATGGAGTCGGAGGCGTCGGCTCGGTCGGCACATTGATGCCGCCGTGTCCCTGCAGCAGGCCCTGGTGCGCGGGCGCGAGGAAGGGGAAGCGGTCCAGGAAGTTCTTATCGTTCACTTCCACGCCCTTCGCCAGGCCTGCCGACGGATCGCCCGCGGCAATGAGGCTGATCAGCACCGTATTGACGTTGACCTGATGGCGATTCGGTGCGCTGCCGCCGCCGAGACGGCGCCCGTTGGGAAATTGCGAGTCGATGGCGGCGTCGAGCGTGATGACGTCGCCCGTCGAACCGTCGGCGACCGGAATCGGGCGGCCGAGATTGATCGCGTTGATGATGTCCAGGCGCGGGCCTTTGAGTGTCGCCACGGCGGAATCGGGAACGCCGAGCGCTTTATAGACGCCCAGGGCCACGAGATCGCGCACGAGCACGGGAAAGAGCACGTCCGCGCCGAATCGCGTCACGTCCTTCATCGGATTCGTGTGCAGATAGAGCGAATGGCGCTGCGTGCCGACCAGCCCTGCATTGAACAGCGGCAGCGCATTGCGGCCGACCTGCTCGTAATTGCCGGAGCCGCGCAGGCCGGTGATGACGTTGTTCGCATCGACGGTCTGCGTGCGCTGGCGGCTGATGCTGGACCAGATCCGCAGCAGGCTGTCCGTCGATTCCGCGTTCAACTGCCCATTGTGCGGAATGCCGTCCGGGAACAGCTCGGCGGTCGGGATCTCGATCGCGATCGAGAAGACGTTGAAGCCGGTGAATACGTCTTCCACGGGCGTATTGCGCGCGCCTTCGATCCCGCCCAGATCCGTGCGGCCGAGATTGACGAGATCGAAGATCCCTTTCTCGTCGAGCTGATAGGGATCGTCGAATTGTCCGGCGATGATCCGTCCGCCGCCGGTCAGCTCGTGAATGAACGTATCGACGAATGCCTGATCGTAAAGACCGACCTGGCGGCTGGCGGGATTGCCGGAATCATAGCCCTGAAACGTTCCCAGTCCATAGATCAGGCGATCCGTTTGCGGGCCGTGATTGTTGGGGAGCACCGGCAGGTTCTCGCCGATGACCACCGGATTCGGCTGTCCGGGCGCCATGACACGCGTGACGGTCATCGTCTCCGTGCCGCCGGTGAGCTGCCACAGGAGCTCATTGCCGCCGCCCAGATTGTCGTCGGGTCCGGGCGCGCTTTCGGGATTGAGGGTGTTCTTGAACTCGACCCGATAAACCGCCTGGTCCGCGATGCTCGTTCCTTTTCCGACGTGGAACTCGTAGCGGTAGCCATTACACGCACGGAAGCCCTGATTGCCCTGGCCCGGCTCGTGGAGCGGGTTGAAGTTCATGATCAGGTAAAGCTTGTCGTGCGTGCCGTTCGACACCCAGGCGTAGGTGTCGGTGTTGTCCGCGCACGGCTCATTGAGGACCGGAAATGCCTCGCGGTGGCTGGAGGCCTGAGCCTGCGGGATCGAGAAGAGAAGGACAGCGAGAAAGAGTGCGCCGACCATACGGCGCGTGGGAGAGAGACTCATGTTTTCTCCTTTGCGTTTCAGCACATCTACGGTGCTGGCGCAGGAGCGGACGTATGGGGGGCCGGTTCCTCGGAGTTCCTCGGGTTCCTCGGGTGCTCACGACTCCGTCTCCCGAGGAACTCCGAGGAACCGAGGAACCGAGGAACTACAGAAGATCGATGAACGCCACGACCTCGTTCCCCGGATCGCGGTACTGGAGATCGTCGAAACTGAGACGGCGGGCGATGGTGATGCCGCGGCCGTGCGTGTCGAAAACGCGGTTGGGATCGGGCTCGAGATAAGGCCGCCAGTCGAAGCCGGCGCCCTGGTCTTTGATGGTGATGCGGATCTGCCGTTCGTCGCGCTCGAAGAGAACGTCGACGAATTTCCCGGCGTTCTCCGGCAACGCAAAGCGGCGTTCGAGCTCCGCGAGCCAGCGAGCCATGCCGCTCAGCTCCGACTTCTCGGCGTACGTGATGCCGAGGTTCCCGTGCTCGACGGCGTTGACGATCAGCTCCGTGAGGCCGATGACGGTGTTCGACGGATCGGGACACAGCCCGGCCACGAGCGTACCGACGTCGCGGGCCTCTTCGATGGTGCGCAGGCGGAAGCGCGCCGATTGCAGGAGCTCCGTGGCCATCTCGCCGCGCCGCGCCAGCGTCTGCAGCTGGCGATAGTTCTCGCGGTCGCGCGCGGCGGTGGCCACGACGGTGAGCAGCATCTCGACGTCATACGGCTTGGTGAGGTAGTAGAACGCGCCGCCCTTCATCGCTTCGATGAGATCGGCGCGCGAGTCCGACGCGGTCTGCAGGATGACCGGCAGCGAGCGCAGTTCGCTGTTCGCCTTGAGCCACTGCAGCAGTTCCACGCCGCCCAGGCGAGGCATGTTGCGGTCGAGCAGGATCACGTCGAATGCCGGCGGATCGCGTTCGAGGATGTGAAACCCCTCCACGCCATCCTCGGCGGTCTCGATCTCGTATCCCTCGCGCGACAGATGCTCGTACAGCAACTCGCGGTCGAGCGGGTTGTCGTCGACGATCAATATGCGTGTCATTCCTGATGGACCGCGGCGATCATACCGCGCGGCGTGCGGTCACTGTCCGTGAACGACATACGCAGGTGCCTGCACCTCGGCACCTTTGCGATTCACGCGCACGCTCAGCGGATATTGTCCGGGCTTCAGCAGATCGTCGATGCGCAGGGTCAGCGCGTAGTGACCGGCCAGTGCTCCCTTGACGCGCGTCACCGCCTGCGAGCCGAAGTCCTGCAGTCCGGCGTAGAAGCCGCCCGTTGCCGCGGCGGTGGCCGCCAGTCCGAATGAGAGCTGACCGCCGATGCCGTGATTGAGGCTGATGACCGGGATGTCGTCGCGGCGCAGGATCTCGACGGCGTCCTTCCATTCGTCTTTGAGCTGCACGCCGGCGCGGCCCTGAAACTCGCCGACGCCCCATCCGGCCAGGATGATCGTCCGCGGTCCGTCGATCTGCCGCAGCGCTTTGGCGATGACCAGCAGCGCGGCCTCGGCGTGCGCGGCGCGTTTCATTTCCGTCCGGTCGAGCAGCGGAAGGATGGACGGTCCGTCCGTTGCAGCAGGAGGCGGTGGCGGATAGTCGATGAACATCGATTCGCGCACGGCCTTGCGCAGCGAGGCGCGGTCGCGCGTGAAATCGCGGCGGATCTTGAGATGCGAATCGTGCGACAACACCGCGATGCGATCATTCGGGCCGAACAGCTCGATGATGTCGTCGGCGATGTAGTTGAACTTCATCTGCCCGAGGATGCGCATGCTGTTGCGCGCGAAATCGGTCTGGATGAAGAGCACGATCGAGCGCGGTATCTCCGGCTCCTCGATCGCTTCCTCTTCGTCTTCCTCGTGCTCGGGAACGAGTTTCTCCTCACGGTCGATGCTGCGCCGGCCGAGCGAGACCCACTGCGCGCCTTCGACATGCGCGGTGCTCTTGCCGACCTTCACGATGAAGTCCTCGGGCGCGAGGTCGTCGATGGCATTGCCGTAACTGTCGACCACGCGGACGTCGAGGGCGTACCGCACGACGAAGATCGTTTCGCTGAACGGTTCCGGCTCCGGTTCCTGCTCCTGTGCGAATGCCGCGGCCCCGGTGAGGAGTGTCAGGAGAATGGCCGTAGCGCGCATGACGCGAGGGTAGCGCGCGCCCGTGGTGCGGCAAGAAACAGTTCGGTGAGAGCGCGTCAGTCTTTGAGGCGCTCGATCAGGGCCAGCACGAGCGACGTGAACTGCTTCTCGACGCGTGCGGTCGTGTCCATCACTTCCTGGTGCGTGAGCTTCTGCTTGATCACGCCCGCGGCCATGTTGGTGATGCAGGAGATGCCGAGGACGGGGATCTGCATGTGCGCCATGGCGATCACCTCGGGCGCGGTGGACATGCCTACCGCGTCGGCGCCGAGGATGCGGAACGCGCGGATCTCGGCCGGCGTCTCGTACGTCGGACCGGAGAGCGCCAGGTAGATGCCTTCCTTCAACGCGATGCCGAGTTGGGCCGCGACTTCATGGCCGATCGCGCGCAGCGACTCGGCGTACGCGTCGCTCATGTCGGGGAAACGCACGCCGAGATCGTCGAGGTTCTTGCCGCGCAACGGATTCACGCCCATCAGATTGATGTGATCGGAGATCAGCATCAGGTCGCCCGGCGTGTAGGACGTGTTGATGCCGCCGGCGGCATTGGTGACGATCAGCTTCTTGATGCCGAGCCGGCCGATGACGCGCGAGAGGAACATCACCTCCTGCATCTCGTAGCCTTCGTAGAAGTGCACGCGTCCCTGCATCATCACCACCGGCGTGCCTTTCGCGCGGCCGAGGATCAGGCGGCCCTGATGTCCGAGGACGGTCGATGCGCGCGCGCCGGGGATGTCGCCGTAGGGGATCGACGCTTCGATGTCGACACCGTCGACGACATTGCCGAGACCGGAGCCGAGGATGACACCGACCTCCGGCTGCAGGCTGCTCTTGCTGCGGACATACGCGACGGCCTCGTTGATGCTCTCGATCATGGGCGCGGAGTATAAGCGACGCATCTCCGTCGTTGACACCGCGCCCTGCGTCCTTCATAACGTTGCGCACGGTTCCTCAACGACATTTGCGGAGAGTGAGATGGAGCGTTTCACCGGCCTGATCGGGTTTGTGGCGATCATGTTGATCGCCTATGCGATGTCCACCAACCGGAAGGCCATCCGCTGGCGGCCGGTGGCCTGGGGACTGGTGCTGCAGATCATCGTGGCCATCTTCGTGCTCAAGGGGAGGGCCATTGCCACCGCGCTCGCGGGCATCGCACCCGCGATCGAGCAATGGTTCGCGGCGCTGATCTTCATCGTCGTCGCCATCATCGTCACGCAGATCGCGAAGCGCATTGCACCCGCTGCACGCAAGGGACTGTGGATCGCGTTCGGCGTCGTGGCGCTGTTCCTCTTTCTCGCCTACAACCTGCTGGCGTACCTGTTCGAGACCATGAAGCACGTCGTGAACGGGCTGATCGGATACACGCAGGAAGGCTCGAAGTTCGTATTCGGCACGCTCGGCGCGCAGGACAGCAGCCTCGGATTCATCTTCGCGACGCAGGTCCTGCCGACCATCATCTTCATCGCCTCGATCTTCGCCATCCTCTATTACGTCGGCGTCATGCAGATCGTGGTGCGGTTCTTCGCCAAGGTGATGACCCGCTTCCTCGGCGTCTCCGGCGCGGAGTCGACCTCCGTGGCCGCATCCATCTTCATGGGACAGACCGAGGCGCCGCTGACGATTCGCCCGTTCCTGCCGTCGATGACGCGCTCGGAACTGATGACCGTCATGACCGCCGGAATGGCGCACATCTCCGGCGGCATCATGGCCGCGTACGTGCTCGTGGCAAAGATCGACGTCATCCACCTGCTCACAGCCGTGATCATGACCGCGCCGGGCGCGATCATGATGGCCAAGCTGATCGTGCCGGAGGAGGAGCAGCCGGAGACGGGCGGCGATGTGGACGTCGTCGTTCCGCAGCAGGACGTCAATGTGATCGACGCGGCGGGACGCGGGGCGATCGAAGGCCTCCATCTCTCGCTCAATGTGGCCGGCATGCTGATCGCGTTCATCGCGCTGGTGGCGCTGATGAACGGCATCTTCGGCTACGTACACGGACAGGTGTGGTGGTTCCCCGCCAGTCTCGATGTGGTGTTCGGATGGATCTTCCGGCCGATCGCGTGGGCGATGGGCGTGTCGTGGGCGGATAGCTTCACGGTGGGCAACCTGCTCGGCACGCGCATGGTGCTGAACGAGTTCGTGGCGTTCGTGAAGCTGGGCGAGCCGGGCGTACGCGAAAGCCTCAACGAGCGCAGCGTGGTCATCGCCACGTACGCGCTGTGCGGCTTCGCGAACTTCTCGTCGATCGCGATCCAGATCGGCGGCATCGGCTCGCTGGCACCAACGCGGAGAGGTGACCTGGCGCGATTGGGCTTGCGCGCGATGATCGCGGGAACGCTCGCGAACTTCCTGACGGCCACGATTGCGGGAGTGTTGCTCTAGCGGAGCAGCTCGAGCAGCGCGCGCATATCCGCCGGCATCGGCGCCTCCAGCGTCATCACGCGCGCGTCGCGCGGATGCGGGAAGGTGATGCGTGCCGCGTGCAGCGCCTGCCGGTTGAACGCGGCCAGCGCACGCTGGATTTTCTTGTCGGGGATGCCGCGCCACTGCGGGCCGGAGTAGGCGGGATCGCCGACGATCGGATGCCCGAGGTGCTTCATGTGCACGCGGATCTGATGCGTGCGGCCGGTGCGGAGGCGGCAGCGGAGCAGGGACGCGTAACGGAGACGCTCCGCGACCTCGTAGTCGGTGATGGCCGGGCGTCCGCCGGCGACCACCGCCATCCGTTTGCGGTCGCGCGGATCGCGTCCGATCGCGGCTTCGATCGTGCCGCGGTCATTCGCGGGCGTGCCGTAGACCAGCGCCAGGTACTCCTTGCGGACCGCGTCCGTGTTCCATGCCGCGGTCAGTTTTCGATGCGCGTCGTCATGCTTGGCGACGAGCATCACGCCGCTCGTGTCTTTGTCGAGACGGTGCACGATGCCGGGGCGCAGCTCGCCGCCGACGCCGCTGAGATCCTGCACGTGATGCAACAGCGCATTGACCAGCGTCTGGTCGGGATGTCCGGCGGCGGGGTGGACGACCAGCCCCGCCGATTTGTCGATCACGGCGACGTCCTCATCCTGATAGAGGATCGTCAGCGGCAGGTCCTGCGACTCCATCGATGAAGGCAAGGCGGCAGGGATCTCGACGACGACTTCCTGGCCGGACTCGACCCGATGAGACGGCTTCAACGCGGCGGCGCCGTTCACGCGAACTTTCCCGGCCGTGATGAGTTTCGCCAGGAAATTGCGCGATTGAGAGGGGAAGAGCTCGCCGAGCGCACGATCGAGGCGCAAATTGTGCTGTTCCGCGCCGACGACGGCCTGCAACGGAGGCGTTTCACTCACGGCAGGAGTATACGGGTCAGGCGAGTGACGAAATGGTGGGGAGGGACGTATAGGATCGGTAACAAAGGTGCGGAACCTGTTGGAGTTCGTTTAGAATGCGCGGGCAGCATATCGGCAGTGCAGTTCAAATCAGGATGTAAATAGGGAGAACATGTTCATGAAGAAACTTCTCATCGCGACGGCCTTGACCTTGTGTGCGGCCGGGGCATACGCGAGCAACTTCCGTGGCGCGGACCAGGTTTACATTCCGACCGCGGGACGCATCGTGCAGCCGGCAGGCAACACCTTCATCTCGGACGTGCAGCTGGCGAATCTGACTGCCGAATCGGTCACCGTCTCGGTGATCTACCAGCCGATCAACACCGCCACGAACCCGGCAGTGCCCACCTCGATCGGACAGGAATTCAAGGACGTCATCGTGCTCGCGCCGTTCGAGCGCAAGGAGTACAAGGACTTCTTCCAGAGCGCGCTGAATCTGCAGAGCGGGTTCGGCCTGCTGATCCTCAACGGCTGCCTCACGGGCGCGAACTGCGGCCCGAGCGGCACGGACGACGAGGCCAACACGCAGAACTACCGCGCCATCAGCGCGGAGAGCCGCATTTACTCGTTCAAGACACAGCAGGGTGCGGCCTCCGGTACGGTCGGCCAGCTCTTCTCCGGCATTCCCTGGTACAACTTCGTGAGCATGCTGCAGGCGTCGGCCGGTCTCGATGAAGTGTTCATCACCGGCGTTTCGCACACCGCCAACAGCGGCACCGGCTTCCGCTCCAACATCGGTCTGATCAACGCCTCGCAGTACTCGACCACCAACCTGCTGGTGAGCCTGTACAAGGGCCGCATCCGTACGGAAGACCGCATCGCACAGACCACCATCACGCTCACGCCGCTCGAGAACATCCAGCGCAACATCCCCGGCCTCTTCCCGACTGCTCCGTTCAGCGAGGACTACTTCGTCACCGTGGAGCAGATCAGCTCGACCCCGAACCCGTCCGGCGTGCCGTCGACCTGCGACCAGGGTTGCCCGGCGTTCCTCGCGTACGGCTCGCAACTCGACAACGTGACGAACGACGCCACGACGCTCGAGAGCCAGTACCTCAAGGAGCTGTCCTCCGAGGCCATCCTCGTGATCTACCCGACCAGCGCCGGCAAGCAGCCGTGGCGCCGTGCGGTTCGCCACTAACGCAATCGACATCGTTTCCCGAAAAGCCGCGCCGCAAGGCGCGGCTTTTTTGTTCGAACCGCCGCGCCTGCGTGCGCGGCTTTGTTGGAGTGGCGTTGCGTTTTCGCAACCACCTCTCGGGTAGACTGCCGGCCGCGGCCATGAATTCTCCCCGAACGCGTCGCGTGGAGCGCGTCCACCTCGCACAACCGCTCGCGGCCCGGCTGGGCGCGACGCAGGTCGTGCTCGTCGATCTGAGCGTGATGGGTGCGCGCGTCGAGCATCATGTGCCGCTCATCGCCGGCGCGTATTCACACTTGACGTTCCGCTGGGACGACACGACCTTCGGCATCGACTGCCGGATCGTCCGCTCGCGGCTGGAGCGCTTTTCCGTCGGCGCCGACGGGATGACCGTCTATCACTCCGGCCTCGAGTTCGAACGGCTCTCGCCCGAGATGCGCACGCGTCTCAAACGGCTGATCGGCGGCTTCATCATGCGCGCGCTCGAGGAGCAGAAGCTCAACGCGCGCGGCGTGCTGCCCGAGCACGACGTTTCGCGGATGCCGATCTTCCGCTTCGGCGGGCAGCTCACGGCGAATGACAAATCGCTCGCCGGCTCGGCGCTGTTGCCGATCGCGCGCGTCGCCAACGAGACCGGCTACATCTGCTACGGCCTCGAGTACACCACCTGGCGCCGCAAGCGGACGCACGATCCGGGACAGCCGATGGAAGGCTTCACGATTTCCGCGAATGAAGATCACGCGCAGGCCGAGCTGCTTTGCGACGCGTATCAGAAATCGGATCGCGACGGCCGCCGGCTGATCCAGCTGTGCGCACAGCTCAGCCTGATGGAGGACGACGACGTGATGGTGGCCGGGAGATTCGAACCGTGAGGCGGCTGCTTCTGGCGATCGTGCTCGCGACGCTGCCGCTGGCCGCCGATGACGTGGCCGACTCGCGCCGGCTGCAGCAGGAGGCGCTGACCGCATACAAAGACAAGAAGCCGGATCTGTTCCTGAAGAAGATTCGCGCCGCGTCCGATCTCCGTCCGCAGCATCCAACGCTGCTCGTTCAACTCGCCGTCGCCCTCGCTGCGAACGATCAGCATCAGAACGCCCTCGGCGTGCTCGATCGCGTCGCGGCGATGGGCTTCGTCTACACGCTCGACGACGCCGAGCTGCAACCGGTCCGTGCGCTGCCCCGATTCGCGCGCATCGCCAAACGATTCGAAGCGAACGCGAAAGCGATCGGCACCGCGAAGCACGAGCTCACCGTCGATCGTCTCGGCATGATCCCCGAGGGGCTCGCGTACGACGCGAAGCACCGCCGCTGGCTCATCAGCAGTGTTCGCACGGGAACGATTCTGAGCATCTCGTCGGACGGTGAACCGAAGGTGCTCGTCGACGTGCCGTGGGGTGTGTTCGGCATGGCGGTCGACGCGAAGCGCGGCGTGTTGTGGGCGACGACGTCCGCCGTGGCGCAGACCGAGGAGTTCCGTCCCGAAGACAAAGGGAAAGCGGCGCTGTTGAAGATCGATCTCGACAGCGGGCGCATTCTGGAGACCCTGCCTGCGCCTGATGACGGCGCCGCGCATCACTTCGGTGATGTCGCGGTCGCGCCGGATGGCGAGGTCTTCGTCAGCGATGGCGCCGCGGTGATCTTCCGCGTTGCGGGCGACGCGCTCGAGCCGTTCGTGCGCGGATCGTTTCCGTCGATGCAGGGGATCGCGCCGGGACGCAACGTGCTCTACGTCGCCGATTACGCCCGAGGGATTCTGGTCGTGGATCGGCGCACGCGCGACGTCCATGCGTTGCGGGTCCCGCCGAACGCGTCCGTTCTCGGCATCGACGGACTCTATCTCGTCGATGACAGCACGCTCATCGGAACGCAGAACGGCACGAATCCGAATCGCATCGTGCGCATCCGGCTCGCGCCGGGAGCGTTGGCGGTTTCATCCGTGGAGACGCTGCTGGCCAACGCGCCGGACATGGGCGATCCGACATTGGGAACCGTCGTCGGGAAACGCTTTTTCTTCAACGCCAATGCGCAGTGGGAGCTGTTCGGAGGGGATGGAAGAATCGCCGATCCATTGCAGTTGAAGCCGGCCGTGGTATTGTCCGTCCCAGCCAAGTGAAGCGCGGCTGCGGAGGGAATCCTCTGCGAGCGTTACCTCGTTGTAGCGCGCGACATTGGTGTGTTAGTATTCGACGGCTTTCGAGCAGCACTTTTCGAAAGCGGCCAATCGGCCGCTTTTTTTGTTCTAGGGACTAAATCTAGGGACATAGATGAATGGGTTACCAGACCACGCCGAGCAGCAGATCCGGAGGATCGTCGAATCCGAAGGGCTCGAGCTCGTGCACATCGACTTCCGCCGTCAGGGGCGCACGTTCCTGCTGCGGGTCGACATCGACAAGGAGGGCGGCGTGAACATCGACGACTGCCAGCTCGTGTCGACGCAGGTCTCGACGTGGCTCGATGTCGAGGATCCCATTCCGGGTGAGTTCGAATTGCAGGTTTCCTCTCCCGGTCTGGATCGCAAGTTTTATCAGCCGTCGGATTACGAGAAGTTCATCGGCCGCCTGGTACGGGTGAAGACGAGCAAGCCCATTCGCGGTCTGCACGTCATCGTGGGCCGGCTGAAATCATTCGACGGAACGACGGTGGTGGTGACGGACCCGGTCATGAAGAAAGACCCGGACTACTCCATCCCGCTCGCCGACATCAAGGAAACTCGATTGGAAGTGGAGATTTGATGGCCAGGCGAAAAGCACAAGAAGCAGCGAACGAAGCGAAAGAAGCAGTAGCGATGTTCCAGGACAAGGACATCAAGGCTCTCGCGTACGAGAAGTCGATCGAAGTCGATCGCGTGTACGCGGCGCTCGAAGATGCCCTCTCCACCGCGGCGCGCAAGTACTACCGCACCCGCGAGCCTCTGGAAGCCGTTCTCGACCGTTCCGCCGGAGCGGTGACGATCTTCGCCATCAAGGAGATCGTCGAGAACGAAGACCAGATCGAGGATCCGCAGGCACAGTGGACGCTGGAGCAGGCCCGCAAGGTCGACCCGAACGTGGAGGTCGGCGGCACGATCCGTCTCGACTACATCTCCAAGGAAGTGGTCGACGTGGTGAAGGATCAGAACACGCAGATCCGCACGTACGAGGCGCAGAAGATCGACAGCGAAGTGGAGCAGGGCGATGAAGTGAAGATCCCGCTCACCAAGCCGCCCGACGAGCTCGGACGCATCGCCGCGCAGTCCGCCAAGCAGGTCCTCTATCAGAAGGTCCGCGAGGCCGAGCGCGAGAAGGTGTTCAACGAGTTCAAGGACAAGATGGGCGAGCTCGAGAACGGCTACGTGAAGCGTTTCGAGCGCGGCGACATGATCATCGACCTCAACGGCAAGACCGAGGGGATCATCCCGCGTCACCATCAGTCGCGCGCCGAGCGCTACTCGCAGGGCGACCGCATCAAGGCGGTCATCGTCGACGTGCACACGCAGCCGAAGGGACCGCAGGTCGTGCTCTCGCG
>CAMPKJ010000146.1 GCA_946887105.1 uncultured Acidobacteriota bacterium
GTCCGCGGTCATCAGCACTCTCATGCGGAGATCTCCAGCGGACGCGGACGGCATTCGTGCAGCTCGTACACGCTGTCGAGGACGCGCGCGACGTCTTCGAGCGACGCGATCGACTCATCGAACTGCCGGGACTGCGCGAGCTGCGACGTCCACGCCACTGCGGCGCGTCCGCCCCAAGCGTCGGGAGGGGAGGCGAGGGTCTGCCGCGCCGTTTTCTCGAAACGCTCGGCGGTGAAGTCGTAGAACGATCCGTTCTCGTTGCGCATCGACACGGCGCCGCGCGTTCCGTAGAACGTGGTTCGGATCTCCGCATCGCAACCGGCGGAGAGGTTCCACGAGCACGCCACCCGGATCGCCGCGCCGCTTTCGAGCTCGATGTCGAGCAGCGCGTGATCCTCGACGGCGGAGCCGTCACGCACGAACGACGTCCCGTGCGCGAACAGCCGCCCGTCCACCGAGCGGACGCGCGCATCGTTGAACATCCACAGGCCGAGATCGACGAGATGGATGCCGAGGTCGATCAGACAGCCGCCGCCTGACTGGCGTGCGTCGTAGAACCATGGCTTGTCGGGACCGTACGCGTTGTGGAACACGAGATCGGCCGCATAGAGCGCGCCGATGCTTCCGGCGGCGATCTCCCGCCGCATCGCCTCGACCGCGGCCGTGTGGCGATACGACAGATCGACGCCGAGGAGCCGGCCGGCGCTGCGCGCGGCGGCGATGACGCGCTGCGTTTCATCGGCGGAGCGGCCCAGCGGCTTCTGGCAGAAGACGGCCACTCCGCGTTCGAGCGCGGCGATGCATTGTTCCGCGTGCAGCGCGCTCGGCGTCGCGATCACGACGCCGTCAAGATCGAGTGCGAGCAACTCTTCGAGCGACGTCGCGATGCGCGCTTTGGGACCGAGCGAAGACGCGGCGTCGGCCGCGAGCGCGGGCGTCGCATCGGCGATTGCCACGACGTCCGCCTCACCGCTTTCGACGATCGCGTTCATGCGGTGGCGGCCGATCCATCCGACGCCGAGAAAACCCAGGCGCGGACGCGTCATACCGTCACCACCGCCTTGACGAAGCCGTCGGGACGTTCCTCCAGCGCCCGGAACGCGCGTTCGATGCGCGGGAGCGGGTAGGGTGTGTAGAGCTTCTCGACGTGCAGGCGTCCGGATGCGACCGCATCGATCGCGTCGCGCATCCCGCGCACATAGGCCGCGCGCTCGCGCTCGTGCGCGTTCACGACGTCCAGTCCCTTCCAGTTCCAGAGCTGCATGTCGACGGTGCGATGTCCGTCCTGGTGATAGCCGGCGATGATCAACCGGCCGCGCTCGCGCACGATCCTGCTCGCGAGATCGAGCGGTTCCTGCAGGCCGGTCGCTTCGATGACGCGATCGCAGGCGAGTGGCGCGAGCTGCGGTTCATCGTCGATCGGAATCGTGGTCTGCGCGCCGAAGTCCCGCGCCACGTCGAGCGCGAATCTGCGGCGCGAGATGGCGATCACGCGCGCGCCTGCATCCGCGGCCAGGCGGACCAGGATCGCGCCGAGAAATCCGATGCCGATGACCGCGACCGATTGTCCGGCGGCGATGTCGCTCCTGCGAAACGCATTCATCGCGCAGGCGATGGCCTCGCCCGGAAAGAGGCGGCCGTCGAGCGACTCGGGAAGTACGACCACTCCGTCCGCCGGAGCGAGGTCGTGCTCCGCGAAGGCGTTGTTGGAGAGAAACGCCACGCGCTGTCCGATCCTGAGATCCGCAACATCCTCCCCGATGGCGTCGATGATTCCCCAGCCCTCGTGTCCCGGCGATCCGGGCGCGGCGGGATATTGGAACCACGAGCGTCCCTGCCACACCGGCAGGCTCGATGCGCAGACGCCGCTCCCTTCGACGGCGACGCGCACTTCATGCGCTGAGGGTTGCGGCACCGGCACGCGCGCCACGGAGATTTGACGGGATGCGCCGATGACCGCGGCATTCATTGCGCGGCCACCGTCTGGCTTTGCGGCTGCACGACCTCCGGCGCGCCGCGAAACGCCCGCACGACCGGACGCCGGCCCGGACGGGATGCGAGCAACCATTCATGAAGAAGGCGCACGCCCTGCCGCGCGCCGGTTTGCGGCGACCAGCCGGTGGCGTCGCCGAACGCGCGCGTGTCCGAAACGTAGTAGCGCTGATCGCCGCGGCGCCACTCATCGAACGCGACCTCGGGACGGCGTCCGTCGAGAGTCTCGATCATGTCCAGCAGATCGAGCAGGCTGATCGCGTTCGCCGGTCCGCCGCCGATGTTGAAGGCGCGGCCGGAGATGGTGGCCATGTTCGTCTGCGCGAGCAGAAACGCGTCCACGAGATCGCCCGCGTAAAGGATGTCCCGCACTTGACGGCCGTCGCCGTACAACGTGATCGGCCGCCCTTCGATGGCGCGGATCAGGAAATGCGCGACCCATCCCTGATCTTCGGTTCCGAACTGATGCGGGCCGTAAATGCAGCTCATCCGGAAGACGGCCGCCGGGATGCCGTACGAGCGGGAGTAATCGAGCACGTACTGGTCGGCGGCTCCCTTCGAACAGCCGTACGGGCTGTGGAAGTCGAGCGCGCGATCCTCGCCCAGTCCGCGTTCCGGACCGCGCACCTCGGCGGGCTGGTAGCGCCGGCCCACGGCCTGGAGGCGCATTTCGTCGAGTGCGCCGTACACCTTGTTCGTGGAGGTGAACACGATCGGCGGAGGCGTACGCCGGCGCCGGATCGCCTCGAGCACATTCAGCGTGCCGCGCGCGTTGATCTCGAAGTCCTCGCGCGGATCGGTGAGGCTGGTCGTCACCGCCACCTGCGCGGAGAAGTGAAAGACCTGCGACGCTCCGCGCACGGCGCGCGCGACCAGCCGCGAGTTGCGAATGTCCGCCACTTCGACGTCGACGAGATCGCCGTGCGTCGCGCGCAGATACTCGAGGTTCTGTTCCACGCCGCTGCGCGAGAGGTTGTCGTAGAGCAGCACGCGCTGTCCGCCGGCGAGCAGCCGGTCGGCGAGATTGGTTCCGATGAAGCCGCAGCCTCCGGTGATGAGAACGTGCTGTCCTCTCATACCGTGAGTCCTCTCGCCGCCAGCTCCGCGCTCGCTTCGGCAACGCGGTCGATCGCGACCTGACCCTCGAGCCAGCTCGCCAGCGAGGCCAGTCCTTCTTCGAAGTCGACCTCCGGTTTGTAGCCGAGGAGCTCGCGCGCCAGCGTGATGTCGGCAAAGCAATGGCGGATGTCGCCCATCCGGTACTTGTTCGTCACCTCGGGCTCGATGTGCTGCCGGCCGAGCGCATCGGCGACGCGCTCGGCGATCTCGCGCACGCTGTAGTTGCGGCCACTGCCGATGTTGAAGACCTGTCCCGCCGCCGCCGGCACTTCCAGCGAGAGGCGGCACGCGCGCGCGACGTCGTGAACGTGCACGAAATCGCGCCGCTGGTGCCCGTCTTCATTGATGAGCGGCGGCTTGTCGTTGAGCAGGCGCGCGGCGAAGATGGCCAGCACTCCCGTGTACGGATTCGACAGCGCCTGCCGCGGTCCGTAGATGTTGAAGAAGCGCAGCGCGACGGTCGGGATGTTGTAGCTCTTTCCGATCATCAGGCACATCCGCTCCTGATCGAACTTCGAGAGCGCGTAGACGGAGGCGAGGGAAGGCGCCTTCGTCTCAGGCGTTGCGATCGGCGTCAGCGGCTCGCCTTGATCGGTGGACAACTCCCACTCGTGCGCGCGCAACTGCTCGAGCGTGCGGCACGCATCCGCGACGAGCTGGCCGCCGGCGGTCTGGTAGAGCCCTTCGCCATACAGGCTCATGCTCGACGCGACGATCAACCGTTCCACCGGTTTCTCGATCAGTGCTTCGAGGAGCACCGCCGTGCCGCCGTTGTTGACGTCGGTGTAGCGCTTCACCTCGTACATGCTCTGGCCGACGCCGACGAGCGCGGCCAGATGAAAGACCGCGTCGACGCCGTCGAGCGCCTTGCGGACGACGTCGCGGTCGCGGATGTCGCCTACGATCAGCTCGACTTCTTCATCGAGATACTCCGGACGTTTCCCTTCTCCGTGGACCTGGGGTGCGAGATTGTCGAGCGCGCGAACTTCGTGACCGCCGCGGAGCAGTTCGTCGGCCAGATGCGAACCGATGAATCCCGCGCCGCCGGTGATCAGTACTTTTTTCTTCTTCATGTCTCCTCTTTTTTCGGGACCCGGCCGACCTCGTGCGCTGTTTTTTTCAGCCCTCAGCACGCTTCCGCACAAAGCAATACGCTTGCCTGCGCTTTTGCGAACTGTGCAATAGGCAAGTGGTGCAATCGGAATCGCGGCCGCGGTTTTGTGTACTCTCCGCAGACGATGAAGAAGGTCTTGGTGCTCGTCGCCGCACTCGCTCTCGTCGCATGGGTCATCTCGTGGTTCCGCGTTCCGGATGTCGTTGCCACGTCGGCGGCGCGGCCGTGGCCGGGAGGAATGGGAACGCTCGACTCCGTCGCCGCGCGCTTGCCGGCGCTGCAGGCGAACGATGCATCGGTGAAGCTGACCGCGCTCGCGAATGCGCTGCCGAAGAACGAAGCGGCCGACGCATTCGTGGCGCGCGAGATCGCGCGCGGCGAGCTCACCATCGGCGCGCCGCCGCCGCTTCCCGACGTCACCGCGATCCGCGAGCTGGTGCTGCGCGAGCCGATCGTCTGGGCGCGCCGCGACGGAATCGGCGGCGATGACGATACGCAGACGAGGCGCACGGCGCAGATGACGATCGCGCGAGCGCTGGTCGCCAGCGCGCTGGCGAAAGCGCGCGCAAACGATCCGGCGGCGTGGGAGGACCTGCACGCCGTCTGGAAGCTCGCACGCTCACTCGATGGGCATCCGCAGATGATGGCGCAAACGGCCGCGCTGACGATGGGGCGCATGATCAACGCGGTGGCCTGGAAGATGCCGCTGCCGGCGCCGGCGTGGCTCGCCGAGCTGCAGGCGCGCGACAACGTGCAACCGCTGCTCGAGGCCTTTCAGTATCAGACCGCGTCGTACTGGAAAGACGGCGCGCAGATGTTCCCGACGAAGTGGCTCGCGACGTCTGTCGATCACGATCGCCTCATCGCCGACGAGGTGTTCAAGAACACCCGGTGCGACGTGAACGTGCGCATGAATCAGCTGGGGACGGACCTTTCCTCCGTCTGGCGCCGCGCGTTCCGCTACCGCGCAGAGCGCGAGGCGACCGCGAACGCGCTGCGCGTGCGCGAGGGAACGTCGATCGATTCCGCATCGCGCTGCAGCGACGGCGGCTGGACGTTCGACGGCACGACACTGCGCTTCAGCCGCGAGATCGCCACCGCCCCGCCGGACCGGCCGATGCCGCTGGTGTTGCAGGTGAAGCCAACGGCCGCTGCCGCGCTCACCGCAGATTGACGTCGTTGAGAACGGTCGGCTCGTCCGGCAGCGTCACCTGCTGCTGGAGGACGCGCCCGCCGAGCCGCGCGCGCAGCGTGAAGCTGCCGGCGGGAAGTGAGCGGATCGAGTAGCGCCCGTCGGCCGCGACGGGAACCTGCCGCGCGAGCGGATCGACGGTGATGGACGTGACACCGGGCGTCGCGCGTCCGCTGATGCTGCGGTTGGCGCGGAGCTGCAACGAAACGCTGAGCGGCTCGGCGCGATCGAGGCGCACGAGCTGCGCGGCGCCGGTCGAGAATCCCGGAGGAACGGACATCGCGTCGACGGCGAGATCCCATTCGCCCGGAGGCGCGGCGATGGAAAATCGCCCGTCGCCGGTGGAGGTCGCGGTGAATCGCGACGAGCCGCGCGTGACGGCGATCATCACGCCGCCGACTCCTTCACCCGCATCGCTCACCACGCGGCCGATCAGGCGCGCGGGCGTGCGTGCGATCCCGAAGCGAACGACGTCACCGCTGTTCGCTTCGACGCGCGAAGGCGTGGTGAAAAACGCTCCTTCGATGTGCGGCACGCGCGCGGTCACGCGATGTGCTCCGCGGCTGATGCCGCTCACTTCGTACGATCCGTCCTTCGACGTCTTCACGACGCGCGCGCCATCGACGTCGATCTCGGCGTCGGCCACTCCGCCTCCGTCCGGCGATCCGTCGAGGTCTTCGTCGACGAACACCGATCCGCGGATCGTTCCACTGGCGCCGAACGAGGGAAGCTCGTCGAAACGATGGCGCAGGCCAATCTCGGCGATCGGCTGCTGCACTTCTTCCTGCCCGCGCCGTCGCGTGAGCCAGAGCGTGTACGACGCGAAGACGTCGGTCGATTCCGTGATGCGGCGCGAGCCGCTCAGCGTGGCGATGACCGTGTCGGTGCGCATGGCCACGGATTCCTGACGATTGAAGAGGAAGCGCGCGCGCAGCTGCGGCCGCGATGCGCCGGCGCCGAGCCACGCCATCTCCATCCCCGCCTGCGTGCGCACCGGCGCGAGCTCGACGGTCACGCCTTCGATGTAACCGAGCTCGATCAGCGCGCTGTTCTCGCGAAGAGCGCGGGCGATGTCGCCGGGAGTGGTGGCGGTGATGCCGAGGCGCTCGAGCGCGAGTGCGAGGTCGGGGCGCTCGCGGAAGATCAGCGCCAGCGTCGGCGCCTGTTCCTGATGATCGATGTAGGCCGTGCTGAAGAAGCGTCCCGCGGAGAGGCGTGCGGCGATGCGGAATCCATTGCCGCCGCGATTGGTCGAGGAATTCTCCGACCAGCGATAGACGCCGCTCACGCCGAAGCGGCCGGTGTCGAATTGCACGCCGGCGGGGATGATCAGGCTGCGGCTGCCCGCGAACGAGCCGTAGCCCGCGCCGCCGAGCAGCGAGACGGAGTCGGTGAGGCGATAGCGTCCGTTCGCCGTTGCGCTCGCCGTGCGCTGCCGGAACGCGGGCAGGTCGAAGTCGTTCAGCGAGGCGCTCGCGTCGATGGAGGTGCGTCCGAATGTTCCCGACCACGAGCCATCGGCGAACAGGCCGCGCTGCTGCCCCGGAGTGACGACGGCGAAGTCGCGCGGACGATAGCGGACGTCGAGACGCATCTGCTGTGTCTCGCGATTCAACACCAGCTGCGCGGCGGCGCCGACGGAGCCGTTGCTCGCGGCGAGCTCGCCACGCGCGCGCGTGTTCTCGTCGCGCGTGTAGTCGACCAGCAACGACCCGACCGTGCCTTGCACGCTCGGATAGGTGAACAGGCCCGGCGTGATGCGCCAGCGCGCGCTTGCGGGAATGCTGTACGCCGCGCCGAGCACCGTCTGTCGCTCGGTCGGGATCAGGAAGGACTGGTACGCGGTGTACGCCGTGTAGCCCGCGTGCGCGCGCCAGCGGTCGTTGACGAAATGCAGGCCGCGCACGGTGGCCGTGTCGATCGTGAGCGGAGAGTGATCGATCACGCGATCGAGAAAGGTGAGCTCGTTCCTGCCGCGGAAGATGCGGAAGGAGACCGACGGCAGGGTCACGCCCGCGCGCGAGGACTGCTTCTCTCCGTAGTGCGCGCTCTCGATGTGGAGCTGCGTCTGCCGGGTCGCGAGGTCGATCGACGCCTCGGTTTCTTTCTGCGCGGAGACGTAGCGCGTCTCGATCGTGCCGTTCGTGGGACCGCTTTGCCGGACCGGCGCGATCTGTCCGCGGCTCTCGACGGTGACGTCGAACACGGACTGTCCGGTCACGCTCAGGACGATCAGTTGCGTGGTGCCGGCGCTGCGTCCGAAGAGCGTGACCGTTCCGCCGTGCGCGGAGGCCTCGGCGATCGAGGCGTCGACGGTGTAGGCCGCCGTGGCGGCGAAGACCTGCATCACCTTCGAGTCGTGGACGCGAAGCGCGATCTTGCGATTCGCCTGCGCGGCGGCGGCGCCGGCGGCGAGGCACGCGATCACGAAGGCGAGCTTCCTCACCGGACGTCGATCTCCGCCGACTGCGTCATCGCGCTTTGTTCGTAGTTGTAGGTCAGGAGCAGGCGGTATTTCCCGGGTTGCAGCTCGGCCGCGTATTCGGCTCCGAGTTGCGCGGTCTCGCCGGGCAGCAGGCGCTTCGGCTGCAGCGCGGCTTTGCCGGCGATGCGGCCGTCTTCGCCGATCACGGCCAGCATGCCTTTGGCGATGAGCGGCTCGCTGCCGGAGTTTCTGCAGATCTGCGCGACGGCGAGATTCGACGTCGGCGACTGTTCCTGCACGCGCAGCGGTTCGGCGGTCATCTGCACTTCGTCCGACAAGGCGAAGGTGAGCAGCGCGCCGAGGGAGGCGGTGGAGGAGAGAGAGCCATTGACGAAACGATCGGTGCCGCGGAACAGCGCGACCACCGCGCGCGTCGTTGCATTCGGCGGAATGGTGATGCGCATGGTGACGGGAGCCATCTCGCCCGGCGCGACCATCACGCGACGCTCGGAAAAGACAGCCGTGGCGGCGACGCTCGCGGGAATCTCGCCGGCGGGCAGCATGGCCCGCACGCCGTCGCGCACCACCACGTCCTGCGCGGAGACTTCGAACGTGAGCTTGCGCGACGTGCCGTTGCGCACGAACAGCGTCTGCAGCGTGCTCTGTCCCGTTTCTCCGCGCAGCATGATCACGGCGGGGGAGAGTGAGACCGTGCCGTCGGCGGCGAAGGCGCTGGCGGCGAACAGCAGTGCGGTGAGCGTCAAGATGGATTTCATCGGCAGACCTCAGTCGGTGGATACATCCCAGCGGATCGCGCTGGCGAACGCTCCCTCGGCCACTTCCGCGGGAACTTCGATCTCGATCGTGTGGGTGGTGACGACGCCGAGCGGAGCGTGCGCGAGAATCACTTTGGGGATCGTGCTCATCGGGATTCCATCGATGCGCATCGTCGAGCGTCCGTCATGCGACTCGAGGGAGGCGCGGAGCGTGGCGGTCACGCCTTCGCCGGAACCGGAAGCCTCGAGTCGCACGCCGAACGTTTTGCGGATGGTGGTGAACTGTTTCGTCCCTCGCCGTGCCGCGGATCGCACACGGGCGGTCGAGCCGGCGTCGATCATCGCGTCCGTTCCGCTTCCCGGCACGCCGACGAACGCGATGCGGATCTCGTCGTGCGCGGCGGGGGAGACCGCCACCACACGGCGGCGGCCTCCGAAGGCGGGACCCGTCAGGGCCAGGCTGAGGATCAGGGCGAGGGTTTGTTTCATGGAGGGAAACCTCGTTAGTTCGAGGTGGCAGTGAAGCTGATCGAGTTGTCGATGGCGGCCGCGCTGGCGGAGTCGGCGACGACGATGTCCCACGAGTAGGAGCCGGTCGAGCCATAGGTGCCGGTGCTGGTCAGCGTCGTGGCCGCGGAGTCGCTGAGCGTGGAACCGTTCAGCTTCCAGGTCACGCCGCTGCTGGGCGCGCTGCCGAGTTGCGCGGTGAGCGTGTAGTCGGTGCTGGTGAGATTGGCCTTGTCGACTTTCACGCCTACGGTCGACGAGAGCGTCCAGTCGGATGCGCCGCGCGCCAGCGTGAATCCGGTCGGGGCCGAGCCATACTTGCTGATGCTGCCGAGCGCGGACGTCGCCGCGGCGGTGCCGGTGCCGCTGGTCGTGCCGCCGGCCGATTCGACGGTCAGGCTGATCGAGCTCTCGACCGTACCGGTGACGGTCAACGTGCCGCTGCTGGTCGCGGCCGAGGCCACGGATGCGAAGGTGAGGCTGACTGCGAGAACAACGAATGCTTTCTTCATGACTTTCTTTCTCCTGTTGTTGTTTCGGATCGATTCGTTGGTGAGTCGCAGGGCGGGCGCGAAAAATACAGGCGGGAGAAAAAACTGTGATCGGGGGTGGGCCGGTGCGCTTCCGCGCTCGCGCAATCGGGAAGAAGTCAACGATTACCGATGCGGCCTATGCTGCAGCCATACGTAAAAAAACCTCGAACTGGGATCGAAAGGGGAAGAGATGAAGCGCGAACTCGCAACGATGCACGGGTCCCGGACGCGAACCGTGGAGCGCGATCCGATCAGGCGATTCTCGGAGAGCATGCAAGGCGTGGTGATCAGCCTCGAGATGCGCAGCGCGGACGAGCTTGCGCTCGATGCGAAGGTGAATCCCGACGCGGCGCTGCGTGAGCATGCGTTGTATCAACTGGTGGACAAGCTCGGGCCGGAGGCGCTCCCGCACATCGAGACGGCGCTCTTCAACGATCCCGATCCGCAGGTCCGCATCAACCTCCTCTGGACACTCGAATCGCTCGATCACGAGCGCGCGCCCGAGATCGCGCGTCTGCTGATCAACGATCCGAGCCCGCGCGTCCGCGAGTGGGCGCGCGTGTTCTGCTGGGAGAAGGAATGGGTGGCGGACGACTTCCGCCAGGCGAAGGAAGCCCAGTTCCACGCGAACCGGACCTTCGACGAGACCATCTTCCTGCACATCAAGTGCGACCTCTACGTGCGCATGGCCGCGGACAACACGGTCTGGGGTCACATCTATCTCAGTCCGCAGATGCTCGCGCGCGTGTACGGCCAGGCGTATGCCTGCCCCATCACGGCGACGCGTGAACGGGAGATCGTCATCGCCAAGACGCTCTCCGGACTGCACGAAGACGGCAGCGATCACTACGAATCGTTCCTCTTCCGCGGCTTCACCGAGCGCACCGCCCTGAACACCGGCAGCTTCTATTTCGAGACGCACTCTCCGCGTCCGTTCTACCTGTCGGGCAAGGCGGACGACACGTCCGAAGGCGTGATCCCGGACGTGACCATCCCGTTCGCGCGCGAAGGACAGTGGTTCCTGAACGACAACATCCAGGTGAACGGCGCCTCGGCGATCGAGTACGTGCGCGGACTCTTCCAGGGCTGGGCCTACGTGAATCACGAGCGCATCCAGGAAAGCGGCGGCGACTTCCTCTTCCCCGGCAATTCCGTGCTCTCCACGCTCCACCATCCGGTGGTCGGAGCGAAGACGAATACGTTCATCAGCGGATCCTTCAAGGGGAAGGTGGTCGACTGGAACGACGACGGCATTCTCGATCTCAACTACCTCCAGTCGCCGGCGACGGCCCTGGGAGAAGTCGACTCGAACTTCGACGGCATTCCGGACGTCCCCGGATTGACGGTTTGCCCGCGGCCCTTACAGAAGTAGATTGCGCAAGCGCGAAATACTGCCGGCCGGCGTCGTCCGCGACGCCGGCCGTCTGAAGGAGCGAGATTGCCGTACCGGGTCGAACGACAGTTGACGCTGAACCTTCCGCGCTCCGCCGTGTGGAAATTTCTCACCGATCCGGAGCTCATCACGGAGTGGTTCGCCGACTGCTCGCATCTCGCACCGGGAGACGCGTTCCGGTTCGACTTCGGCGACGGCGACTATTTCGCGGGACGCGTCGCCGGATGGGAGCCCCCAAACCTCCTGCACCTGAAGTGGAAGTTCTGCAATCTCGGTCCCGAGTTCGACATCGTCTACATGCTCGCCGACGCTGGCGGCGATGCGACCGAACTGCGCGTCAGCGACACCGGATCGCTCAGCGCGGAAGAAGCGGAAGGGCTGAGCGAAGGGTGGAAGGACTTTCTCTCGCGCCTCGAACAGCGGATCAGCAGCGGCAAGCCGTCACGCTACCTCTGGAGCCAGACCATCGGGATTGCCGCACTCGCGGACCGCGATCCGGAAGAGGTCTGGTCTGCGATCACCGATCCGGCCTGGATTGCCGGCGCGTTCGGCGACGCGGCCTCGATCGAGGCGATCGAAGGCCGTGAAATGCGATTGCACTTCCGCCGTGATGCATGGCGCGACAAGGCCACGGAGGCGACCGTCGGAGTCTCGGACGTCGACGGCAAGGCGTATGTCGGAGTCGTTCACGCAGGTTGGACGGATCTCCCCGAGGCGCAGCAGATTGCGGAACGAGCCCGCTTCCTCGGCTTGTGGAGCGACGCGCTGCAGCAACTGGAGACAGTCGCGGCGTCGCAGGTGTAGCGATGCCGGCGCCGCTCCAGAACGTTCCGTTCCGGCATCTCTGGGCTGCACACATGACGTCCGGCTGCGGCGCGCAGGTCAGCCGCATGGCGGCGATTCTGTTTCTCTTTCATCATCAGAACGACATTCGCGAGATTGCCGTCTTCGTCGTGGCAGCGACGCTGCCCGGGATCATGACCGCCGTCGTGGCGGGAGCGGTGATCGATCGATCGAACAAGCGAACGGTGATGCTGCTCGCCGAGGGTGTTCGCATCGCCGCGGCGGCCGCGATTCTCGCGTGGCCGCAGGCATCGACGATCTACGCCGCGGCGGTCCTGTCGTCGGTTGCCTCGGCATTCTTCGAGCCGGCGCGCGCGGCGTGCGTGCCGCTGCTCGTCGAGCGGCCGGACCGGTCCGCGGCGAACGGCTTCGATCAGATTCTGGTGGGGATCGTCATGCTCGTGGGCCCGATCGCGGGCGCGAACATTTTCCTCGCC
>CAMPKJ010000147.1 GCA_946887105.1 uncultured Acidobacteriota bacterium
GCGACGAGCTCCGCCGGCGCGAGGCGCGGCAGATCGCGATCGAAGGAAGAGCCCTGCGCATTCAGGCGCGCCAGGTGCTCGCGCGCTTCATTCGCCCATGGCGATGACGGGTCGGCATCGAGATAGCGCTGCCACGCCTTGCGCGCTTCGGCGCGCAGTCCCATCCGCTCGAGCACCAGCGCGCGATTGAACAGCGCCTCGGCCAATCGCGGATCGAGTTGCAGTGCGCGATCGGCAGCAGCGAGCGCCTCGGGATAGAGCGACGCGCGTCCTGTCGCGAAGTACGCGGCCGACAGATCGCTCCACACCATCGCGTCGTCGGATGCGATCGCGCGCAAGGTTTCGATCGACTTCGCCGCGTCATCGATCAGCAGCAGCGCGATGCCCGCCGCATGTGCGGTCTGGCGCGACGGTTCGTCCGCCGAACGCTCGAGCACCTCGCCCGCCGCGCCCTGCAACCGCAGACGGCCGGGATCCGATCTCGCCGGCGCGGAGTCGCGCGCGGGACCGCGATACTCGGCCCACGCGAAGCCGCCCGAGAGTCGCGGCTCGATTTCGCGCCGGTGCAGACGCTCGTCGCCGCTGCGAGAAACCATGCCCTCGAGGATGGCTGCGCGATCGCCGGCGACTCTTCGCGCAGAGCCTCCGCGGCCAGGCCTGCCGCGGCCGTGCACGACTCGCAGCGGTCGAGATGCTCCATGACCTCGCGTCTCTGCCGCGCGTCGAGCGTCCCTTCGACGAATGCGCCGAGAGTTTGTTCGTCGATGCAGCTCATGAGCAGTCCAGTCCTGTTTGCATAGATGACGATTTCGTGGTGGTTTCCGGCGGTTGCAGCCCGAAATCGAACTCGACGAGCTTCGAGCCGACGATGTCGTCGACGCTGCGCCGGTCGAGACCGGCCGCGCGCAGAGAATGCCGCAGCTCGCGCAGGATTTTCTCCAGCCGGCGGTAGAGCGGACGCTGTGCGAGCCCGAGCGATCGCGCGATCTCGGCGAGCGTCATGCCGGCGTGGAAGTGCAGCCGGACGATGGTCCGGTCTTCGAGCGGCAACTGCATCACCGCCTCGCGCACGGCGGTGTTGACGCGATCCGCGGTCCGCGCGACTTCCTGCTCCATCACGCGCGATTCGCTCGACGCGTTCGCGGGAAGCTCCGACTGCACATCGTCCGCGTCGACGAGACGAATGCGCGGCTGGCGGTCGCGGAGCTGATCGACGATGGCGACGAGCTGCTCGCGCGTCAGCGCAGGATCCAGATCGCGAAGAATCGGGAGCGCCTCGTCGATGGTCCGGCCGTCGCGGCGGATCAGTTGCTCCGCTTTCAGGCCGACCTCGCCCAGGTTGCGCGCCGCCGTCGATTCGTACCACCGCCCCCACGTGCGCATGCGCTCCTGCGCGAGCAGGCGCTGCACGACGATCGTGAGAAACGTCACCAGGCTGCAGCGTCCCTCGAAGCGTCGCAGCACGGCGTAGTCGTCTTCCATCAGATGCAGCCGCGCCGCCGACGCGAAGTCCTCCGCATCCGCTCCGTAAACGCGCGCGTGCTTGCAGACCCGCGCGATGGTGCGGTCGATGAGCGCAAGGTTGTCGCGGAACACGATTTCCGGGGACATGGAATGCCCGAAGGATACAGAGGAGAAAGAATCGATGGAAATCCGCGACGGCTCGTCATCTATGCCCGATGAAAGGAGAGAACAACATGAACACCACTTCAGCAGTGTCCACCACGTACGAGCCCGAAGACCTTCCTCCGATTTCCGTCGATTTCCTCCGCGCGCAGCCCGGCGAGGCCGCGCCCGACGCGGCCGCGTTCTTTGCCGAGATCGCGAAGCACGATCCCGAAGGCATCCCGCAGCTGCGGCTCGACGCGAGCGAAGAGCGCACGTTCTCGGGCGCGCTCGCGAAGCTGCTCGTCCACGAAAACGCACTCTTCGCATGGATGAAGAAGAGCGACGCGAATCGCCGCTTCTTCGCGAAGGATCCGGAGGCGGCGTTGCGCGCGGCCGTGCCCGATCTCGATCCGGCGCTCTTCGACGAGTTGCGCCGCTTCGCGCCGCGAACGACGGCGCGTTCAGCGCGCGGACGCTCCGAATCGCGGACGCCCATCCCGCTCTTCGCGGGACCGATCGTCACTGCCACCGAGGCCATGCCGTTTCACGTCGCCACCGCGACGCAGATGAACGGCTGGGACATGATCGTCGCCACGCGCCAGGGCATCATCAACACCGGCATCAAGAAGCTGTACGAGCCGCAGATCATCGACACGACCGTCAACGCCGGCGGCTTTCTCGGCGACGTGAAGATCTACCTGAAGATCGGCACGCCCTCTGTCGACACGGTGCAGGGTGGCGGGCGCCTCGGCCGCGTGACGATCCCGCTCGTCGAGGGCCATCTCCAGGCCAGAGACAGGAAGATCGACTGCGGCGGCGCAACGGTCTCGATCACCAGCAATCTCATCGCCGTCGAGGCAAAGATCCAGCCGAAGTCCGGAGATGGGAAGAATTACGACGTGTTCGTCGACGTGAAGAGCCGCGAAGCCGTCTACGACGTCAGGCTCCGCGACACGAGCGAGCCCGACGCCGAGGCGTTCATCGCCGCCGCGCTGAAGTCCTACCTGAAGACGGCCGCCGGTCACACGTACAAGCTCGCCACCGTCAACCTCGGCAAGCTCGTGCCCGACGCGGCGTCGTCGCTCATCCCGCGCGTGGCCGATTTCACGTTCGTGCACGACGCGGCGAACCCGGACGACACCACTTTCGCCGCACTGGTCCTCAACGACGAGAAGAAGAAACGCGGCGACTTCTTCTTCAACGCCTCGATGATGCCGGCCAACGCGAAAGTGTCCGCGCTGATCTCCAACGAGATCTTCATGCGCCAGCTGGTGATGCCCGCGCTGGCAGGCGCGCTGAAGGACCAGACCCGCGACGGAAAAGAGCCCACGCTCTCCGCGAAGCTGAACGGCGACGGCTCGTGGCATCTCACCAATCCCGGCCACATCGACATCAAACACGACCGCAACCCGTGGATCGAGGCCGGAACGCTGGACTGCTTCATCGGCGACGGCCTGCTGCGGATGAACGTCGAGGTCCGCGCTCAGGTCGGCGCGATCGTCGCGAAGATCCGGGCATCCGTGGCATGGCGCATCGCCGTGAAGGTCGACGAGAACGGCAAGCAGACCATCGAGCTGGAAAAGGCCGAATACCGCGAAGAGAAGAACGTGTCGATGGAGTGGTGGGGATGGCTCCTGGCCGCGCTCTTCAGCATCATCGGTCTCATCGTCGCGGCGATCGTGATGCTGATCGTCTATCTCAACGTGCCCTCGCTGAAGGAAAACCTCTTCATCGTTCCGATGAAGGCGGTCGAGTGGCCGGCGCAAAAGGAAATCCGGCTCGACGCGGTGACGCTGCCGAGCCCCGTCCAGATCACCGCCACTCCGACATTCATCGTTTGATCTTCACGCATCACCCATCACGCGGGGCCGGCACGTGCGCCGGTCCCGCGTGATGCTCATGTCATAATCGCCGGCCTCATGAGCACGACTGACAGCGCCACCGTGACGATGAACCAGCTCGCATCCGTCATTGGCCGGGCCGCATCCGATCCCGCGTTCCGCGAGCAACTCGTCACGTCGCCTGCCTCCACGCTGCAGAGTGCCGGCGTCGCCATCCCGTCAGGCGCCGAGGTGAAAGCCGTCGAGGAGTCGCAGGTCGCGCGTTACGCGGTGGTCCCGTCGCGGCCCTCGTGGCTGTCCGATGCGGACCTCAGCCAGCTCGTGACGCAGTCGCTGCCGCTCCCGTCATCGGTCGAGCAGAAGATCGCCGCGTACGGCCTGCTCGTCGCAAAGTCGTGGGCGGACAGCTCGGTGCGCACCGAGTTGCTCGCCAATCCGGAGGCCATGCTCACGGCGCACGGCATCAGCGTTCCGTCCGGAGTGAGCCTGCAGGCCATTCCGGCGACGGAGACGAACCTGGTGGTGACCGTTCCGCCGTCATCGGTGACGGTCGGCGATCTGGCGTCGAGCATCGAGAGCAGTTTCAGCGCACTCACGAAACTGATCACCGCAGGCTCGTATCTGGCCGGCTACGCGTTCGCGGCGGGCGCGATCCTGAAATTCAAACAGCACGCGGACAACCCCACGCAGATTCCGATCGGCACTCCGATCGCGCTCGTGTTCGTCGCGGCGGCCCTGCAGTTTCTTCCCTCGATCCCCGATCAGCACTAGGCCGCCGCGCAAACCGCGCGCACGCAATCGCGCAGCCAGCGGTGTCCTGGATCGGCATCCATCCGCGGATGCCAGAGCATCGAGACCGTGATCTCCGGTAATGCGATCGGCAGCCGGAAGCTGTGCATGCCCGCGCGGAGGTTTGCGGTGTGGAGCATGGGAACGGTGGCGATCAGGTCCGAGGCGCGCGCCAGCGCCAGTGCTGCGGCAAAGCCGCTGACGCTACTCACGATCTGGCGTTCGAGGCCGAGCGGCGCGAGCGCTTCGTCCACCAATCCCTTACCGGCATCGCTCCGTGAGACGAGGACGTGCCTCCCCGCTGCGTAACGGGCCGGTGTGATTCTGCCCTTGCTCAGCGGATGCCCGATGCGCACGGCGCCGATGAACGTGTCGCGGAACAGCGCCCGCGTACGCACCTCCGGTCCCGTCGTTTCGGTGATCACGCCCGTTTCGAGGTCGACGCTTCCTTCGCGCAGCGGCGCGCTGTCTTTGTCGAGTTTCTGCACGAAGCGAAGCCGCACGCCGGGCGCCTCCTCGCCGGCGCGGGCGACGAGCGCCGGCCCGAAGTTCTCGACGAATCCGTCGCTCGTGCGCAGCGTGAACGTGCGCACCAGTTGCCGGAGGTCGAGTTTCTCCGCCGGCCGCAGAACGGAGTGCGCGTCGTCGACGAGCTGGCGGACCCGATCGCGGAGCTCGAGCGCCCGCGGCGTCGGCACGAGTCCGCGTCCCGCGCGCACGAGCAGCGGATCACCGGTGGTCTTCCGCAGGCGCGCCAGCGCGCGGCTCATCGCGGATGGGCTCAGGCGCAACCGCCGCGCCGCGCGCGCGACGTTGCCTTCGTCGAGCACGACATCGAGTGTGACCAGCAGGTTGAGATCGGGCCTCGTCATGCCGCCATGATAGATGGCGCCGCGTGCACGAATGAAGTGCAAATGGTGCGTCTTCCGCCATGCGCCGCAACGCCCTATGTTCCTGACATGAGCTCCATCACCAAGCCGAACGCCATCCGCTGGACACTGGCCAGCCTTTCGCTTTCCGTTCTTCTCTCCTCTCTCGGCACCAGCATCGCCAACGTCGCCCTGCCGACGTTCGCGCGGGAGTTTGCGGCCTCCTTCCAGCAGGTCCAGTGGATCGTTCTCGCCTACCTGCTCGCCGTCACGACGCTCATCGTCAGCGCCGGACGGCTCGGCGATCTCGCCGGCCGGCGGCGGCTGCTCCTCGGCGGCATTCTCCTGTTCACCGTCGCCTCGGTCCTCTGCGGAGTGGCCCCCACGCTCGGCTCGCTGATCGCCGCCCGCGCGGCGCAGGGGCTTGGAGCCGCCGTGATGATGACCCTAACCATGGCGTTCGTCGCCGAGACTGTTCCGAAGAACAGGACCGGAAGCGCGATGGGCCTGCTCGGCACGATGTCGGCTGTCGGCACCGCGCTCGGACCGTCGCTCGGCGGCGTGCTGATCGCCGGCTTCGGCTGGCGGTCGATCTTCTTCATCAACCTGCCGCTCGGACTGCTGGCGGCTCTTCTCACCTGGCGCCACCTGCCCGCCGATCGCCGGCGGCCGGATGGCGGTCGCGTGCGATTCGATCATGCCGGAACGCTGCTGCTCGCGCTGACGCTCGCCGCGTATGCACTGGCCATGACCATCGGGCGCGGCAGGTTCGGCGCGATCAACATCGCGCTGCTCGTGGCGGCCATCGCGGGCGCGGGCCTGTTCGCGCTCGCCGAATCGCGAGCCGCGTCACCGCTGATCCGCCTGGCGATGTTTGGCGATCGCGCACTGAGCGCCGGATTCGCAATGAGCACGCTCGTGACGACAGTGGTCATGGCGACGCTGGTGGTCGGTCCGTTCTATCTCTCCGGCGCGCTGGCACTCGACGCGGCGCGCGTCGGCCTGGTCATGACCTGCGGTCCGATCGTCGCCGCATTGATGGGTGTGCCGGCGGGACGCAGCGTGGACCGGTTCGGCACGCAGCGGATGATCCTCGCCGCGCTCGTGGCGATGGTGACGGGTGCATGCGGCATGGCCATGATGCCGGTGGGCTTCGGCATCGCCGGATATGTCGCTCCGCTCGTCGTCATCACCGCCGGCTATGCACTGTTCCAGGCCGCCAACAACACCGCGGTCATGGCCGGCGTCCGCCAGGACCAGCGCGGCGTCGTCTCCGGAATGCTCAACCTGTCGCGCAACCTCGGACTGATCACCGGAGCGTCCGTCATGGGCGCGGTGTTCGCGCTCGCATCGGCGACGACGAACATGGCCGGAGGCATGCGGACGACGTTCGGCGTCGCCGCGGTGCTCATCGCCGGCGCGCTCGCGATCGCGATGTCGAGCGAGGCGCTTTCGCGGCGCACGGCTACGGCAATCGTGGGTGGCATGCTCGTGCTGGTCTGCATCACGCCAGTTCATGCCGACGCCCCGGCCATTCCGCTCGGCGGAAACGCCTCACTGACGTTGAGCGGCGAGGCTCGCATCCGCTATGACGCCAACGACGCCTTGCTCCGCGGCATCATCGGTGCGGACCTGCGCCTCAATCGCAACATCCGCGTGTATGGCGAAATCGGCACCGGGCAAGTCGCAGGTCACCGCGACGGTGCCACGGCCAATTTCCAGAACGACGCTGCGCTCCAGCAGCTGTTCGTCGACATACGCGGGCACGCTGGCTCGACTCTCGCGGGCGCAACGATCGGGCGCCAGGAATTCGCCGGCGGACCGCGACAGCTGATCAGCGTCAGCGACGGGCCGAACCTCCATCGCACCTGGAACGGTGCGCGCCTCTACGCGCACGGGCAACGGATTCGTGTGACTGCATTCGACCTGCGCGCGACACGGCTGGAGCGCGGGACCTTCGACGAAACGATCCATCATGGCGAGAAGCTTCAGGGAATCAACGTGAACGTGGCGCTCCCCGGAGCGGGCATTTCTCTCGACCCGTTCTGGATTCGCAGCAGCAAGGCGGACGTCGTTCGCGACACGTTTGGCATGCGCCTGTCGGGACGTCAAGGCGCCCGCTCGTTCGACTGGACGCTTGCGCACCAGACCGACGCATGGGGCGTGTTCGCCGTACACACGGTGCCGCTCTCGAACGAAGGGTGGAAACCGCGCCTGACCGCGCACGTCGACGTCGCCTCCGCGGGATTCAACCAGCTCTATGCGAGCTCCAACTATCTCGGTGAAGGACAGTTCCTCAGTCTCAGCAACCTGTTGATGATCGCGCCCGGCATTGCGGTTTCGCCGGCGCCGCGAACGACCCTCGCCATCGAATACGGCTTCGCACGCCGGCTGGGGGAAGGTGACGCGGCGTACGCGGGCGGGATGCGTCCCTATCGAGGTACGCAGAACGTGCCGGGTCACGAGATCGGCGGCTTGCTCCGCATCGTCGGGACCTGGTCGGTCAGCGAGCACCTGACGTGGTCCTGCAATTACGAACGCTTCACCGCCGGCGAACTTCTCGAGCGCGCGAACCACTCCTCGGACAGCTACGGCTATATTGGCGCAACCGTCCGTTACTGAAATCACCAAATGAATGCCTTTCTGAACTCGCGCCATCAAGTCCGCAATGGCTGGTGGATTCTCATCTTCTTCGCCGTCCTTGCTTCGATGCTCATTCCGCTCCTGGTCCTCACGGGCGGGGACGTTTCCATCGGCGCGCAGGCGGTGATCGTCGCGATCGCGTCCTGCGTCTGCCAGTTGCTGCGCCGCCGGCCGGTCAGCGAGGTCACGGGACGATTGGACCGTCACTGGCCGGTCCAGTTGCTCGCCGGCTGTGCATTCGGTGCAGCGCTCATGCTGATTCCGGCCGGATTTCTGCGCGTGCTCGGATCCGTGCGTTGGGAGTGGAGTGGCGTCAGTCTGACGAGCGTGGCCGCAACGATTCCGCTGGTCCTTGCCGTCGCCGCGACCGAGGAGCTCCTCTTTCGCGGATTCATCTTTCAACGGCTCATCGACGGCGCCGGCGCAACGCTCGCGCAACTGATTCTGGCGGCCTACTTCCTGCTCACGCATGCCGGTGGTCTCGCGACCGCCGGTGACGTGCGCTATTTCGCATCAACCAACATCTTCATTGCATCGCTCCTGTTCGGATTGTCGTTTCTGCGTACCAGGAGTCTGGCATTGCCGCTCGGCCTGCACTTCGGTGCGAATTTCACACAGGGCAGCATCCTCGGATTCGGCGTCAGTGGAACGATCGAGACCGCTGCTCTCGTGCCGTTGCGCCACGGCCCTGATTGGATGACCGGAGGAAAATTCGGCCTGGAGGGCAGCATGCCCGGCCTGATCGCAGTCGCGGCGGCGACTGCGATCCTCTATCGGTGGCGGCGTCACCGCAGGCCGTTGCGAATCATCGCGACATCCGCGGATCGCGAGCTCTGCGACACGTCGGTGTAGAGCAGATTGATGATGCGCTGGTGGCCGTTCGCGCCCGGCCGGGCGGCGGAGTATTCGACGAGACGTTTGTTGGCGTCGCGAGAGAGCGTGACCGGACTGGAACCGTCCACGGTCAACGTCCAGGAGAGCAGGAAAAGATCGCACGGGACATCGTTTTCGGCGGGATCCTGAAGCCGGCAGATCCCGTCGAACAGCGCGAATTTCGGGAACTGTCCGACCGGCAGACGGTCACCGTTTTTCTTGTCCGCCGTGGGACGCGTTCTCGCGTTCGTCGAGTCGGGGTCGTTGCCCGTGCCGGTCGCCATCGTCTCGAAACTGGCCGTGTGACTGTAAATGTCGAACACCGTCAGGTCGCCCTTTTGCGGATCGGATGCGTACCAATCGCGGTAATTGCGAATGCCCTTGTTTTTCGGCTTGGAGCGGTCATAGTCGAGATAGGTCTGGACCTTGTCGTCGTCATCCTTGTTGTCCATCACGATCAGCACCGCTCCGGTCCCGGCACCGATCAATTCCCGAAGTTCCGTTCTGCCGAGACGCTTTTCGAGGTCTCTCGTCACCAGCCATTCGCGAAGCCCGCTGTCTTTATCGCGAATCATTTCGATGGTCTTGTCGATGGCGGCGGTGTCGTCGACGTTCTGATCGAAGCCCAGAAAATGCGAGATTTTGAGAATGACCAGTTCATTGTGGTCCTTCATGAACCGGCGCACGTCGTCGAGGACATCCTGGAAATCGACGCCGATCACGATGGAGTGATGGACCTTGATCTTGCCGCCATCGACGGCCAGGCGCAGATCGAACCAGCGTACGCCGGCCGACAATTGCCCGAAGATGTCCAGCGTCTGCGTCTGCAGGCCAATCGACTCCCGATACTGTGCCGCGTCGTGCGAGCCGGGAAGGACCAGTTCCCGGAGCGTCTTTTCCCGCAGCGACGTGAAGTTGTCGCTGATCCAGCTTCCGCGATCGAAGACCAGGCAGGCCGTGCCGAAGAGGGCCTTGCGCGTTTCGGACTGCTGGACGTGCACCGCCACCTTGTCGTTGGTGGCCACGCGCGGCCGGACGCCCATGTCGAACAGATATGACGGTGTGTTTCCGCCGAGATAGGTCTGCCACTCGATCGTTTCGCCGTCATTGGAAATCCGGCCAACCCGTTGATAGAGATTGTCCAGAGGGCTTGCCTTGTGGGCCTCGAAGACCCAGTTGTCGCTGGTGATGGCCACCGAGGGATCGGTGCCGTCGTCATAGTCATGGGGAGATTGCCATATGATCGATGCGCCGGTCGTCGAGGTTGCGGCGACATACTGGCCGGTGCGATAGAAGAGGCGCGTGCCGCGCCGGTCGACCACCACGGCGCGGCCGCTGTCATTGATGGACACGGACGGCAGGTCGCCGTTTACGTCGTTCGCGCTGCTGCCGTCAGCCGTGAACGCCGTACTGCGCTCCTGCCACGTCAGCACCCCGGAAGTGATCTGGCCGAGGCGCCACCTGAGCTGATTGGCATTCGACACGTGAACGCTGACCAGGGTCCCGCCGGCATTGACTGCGAGGGAGGGATCGGAGGAGCTGGCATCCTGATTCGGGTATTCCGTCTCCGTGCTTTTGCTGAGGGATTGCGTCGACGTCGTGCGAACCGAGTAGTAGAGCTTTCCGTCGCGGTCGTGCGCTTCGATCACCGTGTTGCTGTCCGTGAGCGCGACGGCCGGATTGTTTCCCGTCGCGTAGCTGCCTGGCTTCGCGTCGGTAAAATTGAGCGAAACGCCACTGACCGCGGCCACGCGGAAATAGAGATTGCGCTCCTCGTCACTCTCCCCGCGATGCACCTCCACGCATTGGTTGTGGGCATTGATGGCGATGCTCGACTGCGTTCCATCGTCGTACTGCCGCTCCGGACTGATCCCGAAATTCACGCTCTTGATTCTGGGCAAGGTTCTCTCCTCTCTCTCGATCGTTAGTGGACCCGGAGAAGGAGAGTGCGGCGGGAGGCAGTTCCCTACCTCCATTTTTCGGGTTTAGGTCATGAAATTCGCCAGCGACACCGGTTTCGGAAGGTCGCTGAACCACGACGGCGTCTGATACGCCAGGACGTAGCCGATGATCTCGGCGTTCGACAGCAGCAGGTTCTGCGTGGCGAATGCGACAGCCTCCGCGTTCGTCGTGTAACCGGCGGCGATGAGGGCCACGGCGAAGACGGCCGACGCGCGGTCGCCGCTCGAACAGTGGATGAGTGCCTGTCCCAGGCGGAGCAGGCCGAGCATCGAAACCGCGGCGACGGTGGCGGCCTGATTGAACGCGGCCTGCGTCATGCCGTGCGTGACCGGCACGTTTGCGTACAGCACGTCGAGGCCGAGGAGCGTCTGCGCTTCGTTCGTATCGAACGGAGGCGCGGGCGGCGCGGTCTCGTTCGGATTGCGCACGCAGAGCACCCATTGCACGCCGGCGGCGGCGATCTGCGGATAGCCCGCGGCGTACGGCTGACCGCTGACGTAGAGCTGCGTGCCGACCTGGCGGCACCCGTTGTAGACATTGAACGAACAGCCGGATGGCGTGACGAGAGTGCTCATTGACGGACCTCCGTCTGAATTGTATCAATCCGCTGGAACGGCGGAATCGTAGTGAACGCGATGATCCGCATTCGCCTCCTGGTCTCGCTTTCTCTTCTTCTCGCGATGCCGTGCATCGCGGCGGCGCAGCAGGATCGCTCGCGGGGCGCGTGCTCGATTCGACGAACGCCGTGCTTCCCGGCGTCACGATCGAAGCCACATCGGCATCGGGCGCCACGCACACCACAGTCACCGGCGTCGATGGTGCGTGCTCTCCGTCGCGGCCGGGACGTACGACCTCTCCTTTCACCTGCTCAACTTCGCAACCGTAGTCCGGCGTGGCGTCAGTGTCGGCTCGGGCGCGACCGCTCGTGCCGACACGATGCTGTATCTCGCGACGAGCGCGGACGTAGTGGTCACTGCCAGGCAGACCTTTCGCAATCTCACCGACCTCGACGAGCCGGTGAACGATCTGATCGGCATCGCCGGCGCGGCGTCCGAGGGCGTCGTCACGGCGAGAGAGCCCGAGCGCCGGCCCTTCCGCCGCGCCGGCGGGATCCTCGAAACCATCCCCGGCGTGATCGTCAGTCAGCACAGCGGCGAAGGGAAAGCCAATCAGTACTACCTGCGCGGCTTCAATCTCGATCACGGCACCGAAATCGCCGTAACCGTTGCGGGCGTGCCGGTGAACATGCCCACGCACGGACACGGCCAAGGCTATGCGGACGCGAACTTTCTGATCCCGGAGCTCATCAGCGGCGTGCAGTACGAGAAGGGTCCTTACTACGCCGATGAAGGCGACTTCGCGAGCGCCGGCGCGGTCAACGTGAACTACGCGAGCCTGCTCGACAAGCCGATCGCGCTGGTGCAGCGCGGGTCGTCCGGCTTCGGCCGCGCGTTCTTCGCGTTCTCACCGCGCGTCGGCGGTGGGTATCTGCTCTATGCGCTCGAGGCAGGAACGAACGACGGACCGTGGGTACGGCCGGATGACTTCCGCAAGCTCAACGGAATCATTCGCTCGCCGCGGAATGGCAGCGCGGCTCCGCGTCCTCACTGACGCGGGCCGCTGCCTATGCCATCCGCTATCGCCTGAATCTCTTCTCGAACTTCACCTACTTTCTCGACGATCCGGTGAACGGCGATCAGTTAGAGCAGGCTGACGACCGACTCGTCACCGG
>CAMPKJ010000148.1 GCA_946887105.1 uncultured Acidobacteriota bacterium
CACGCGTTGCAGCTCTCCGGCGGCGAGCTGCAACGCGTGGCCATCGCCCGCTCGATGGCCATGGATCCGCCGCTGCTGCTGATGGACGAGCCGACCGCATCGCTCGATCCCGCGCGCCGCAATGAGCTCGGCCAGACGCTGCGGTCGCTCAGTTCCGGCGGGCGGACGCTGTTGATCACCACGCACGACGAAGGATTTGCAAGAGAGTTTGCGTCGCGGGTGATCGTCCTGGAAGAGGGCGCTGTCATCACCCCTCATCCGCCTTCGGCACCTTCTCGCTATGGGTAGCCTTCTCCCCTCGTGAGGGGAGAAGGTGCCGAAGGCGGATGAGGGGTTGTTATCCTGCGTTCATGATCTTTGCCCTCCTCCTCGCAGCCACACTCTCCGTCGAAGACTACGCGACCATGCCGCAGGTCAGTGCGCCGCAATGGTCGCCGGACGGGAAGCAGATCGCGTACGTGGTCACGAAAGCCGATCTCGCGAAAACCATCAGCGCCTATGATTCCGATCTCTGGCTGATCGACGCCGGCGGCGGCAACGATCGCCGTCTCACGTTCGCGAGCGGCGCCGATTTCCACCCGCGCTGGTCGCCCGACGGCACGCGGCTGGCCTTTCTCTCCGATCGCGGCGGCCGCAATGCCATCTACCTGCTCGATCCGCGCGGCGGCGAGGCGCGGCTGCTGACGAGCGAGCCGACGCCGGTGCGCGAGTTCGAATGGTCGCCGGACGGCAAGCAGATCGCGTTCACGCGCATCGATGAACCGGGCGGCGAAGGCGAGCCGCGCGTCATCGGTGAAAACGAACGTGCGATTCACTTGTACGTCGCCGATGTCGAGAGCGGCAAGTCGCGCAAGCTGACCAACGACAAGCTCACCACGTTCAACTTCGACTGGTCGCCCGATGGCTCGGAGCTCGTGCTCGCGCGCGCGAACGGCAACGGCCTCGACGCGCTGCATTCGACGGACATCCACATTCTCTCGTTGCGCGATGGCTCGATCCGGCCGCTGGTCGCACGGCCCGGACACGACAACAATCCACATTACTCGCCGGACGGGAAATCGATCGTCTTCACCAGCGCCGGCGGAAGCGCGCACTGGCTGGTGGAGTTCGACATTCACGTCGTCCCCTCGGCCGGCGGCACACCGCGCAAGGTCTCGGCCGCATACGACCGCACGCCGGACGGCTTCGCGTGGACCGGCGACGGGCGCGGTCTGTGGATCGAAGGACCGGTGGGCATCTCCTCGCAGATCCTGCGCATGGACATCGACGGCCGCAATCTGACCAGCGTCCGCGCCGAGGCGGCGGATGCGGATCCGCATGGCTCGCGGCTGGCGTACATCCATCAGACGCCAACCACACCGCCGGAGCTGTGGGTCGACGGCCGCCAGCTCACGCATCACAACGACGCGTACCGCGATCGCGAGCTCGGCGAGACCCGCGTGGTGCGCTGGAAGAATCCGAAGGATGGTCTGGAGATCGACGGCCTGTTGACGTTGCCGGTCGGCTACCGATCGGGACGCGTGCCGCTGCTCACGTTCGTGCACGGCGGTCCCGCTTCCCGTTTCGATCAGGGTTACCTCGGCTATCTCGGCCACATCTACGCGCCGCAGGTGATGGCGGCGCAAGGCTTCGCGGTGCTGCGTCCGAATCCGCGCGGCACCGGCGGATACGGCCGCGCGTTCCGCACCGCCAACCGCAATGACTGGGGCGGCATGGACTGGGTGGACATCAACGCGGGCATCGACAAGCTCATCGCCGACGGCATCGCCGATCCGCAACGCCTCGGCCTGATGGGCTGGAGTTACGGCGGCTTCATCGCGTCATGGGCGCTCGGCCACAGCGATCGCTTCCGCGCCGTGAGCGTCGGCGCGCCGGTGGTCGATCTGCTCAGCTTTCATGGGACCACCGACATCCGCGCGTTCATCCCGTCGTACTTCGAAGGCATGCCGCGCGATCTGCTGCGCGCGCAGAGTCCGGCGTGGCATCTGAAGAAGAGCGGCGCGAAGGTGCTGATCCAGCACGGCGACGCCGACGATCGCGTGCCGCTGTCGCAGGGCACGATGCTCTATCGATTGCTCGACGAGCTCGGGATGAACGTGCAGATGGTGGTTTACCCGCGCACGCCGCACGTGTCGCGCGAGCCGCGGCTGCGCATCGACGTGGCGCGGCGGAACGTCGATTTCTTTACGAAGGCAATGACCGAATAACATTGTTCGAAGGATAATGCGGCGCATGTTCCGCCTCCTTTCCCGTTCTCTGGCCGTCGTCGTCGCTCTGCCTCTTCTGGCGCAGGCGGCTCTGTCCACCTTCATCCACCCGGAGCGTGCCATCGTCGAATCCGGCGGCACGGTCACGTTCGAGGCGAACGTTTCGACCTCCAGCAATCCGCGCGTGACGGACGTGCGCGTGGTTTACGAGGTGATCGGGGACGGAACCATCGACCGGCTGGAGAGCCACGGCGGCTGGACGTGCGCGATCGAAACCAAGGCTGCGGTCTGTACGCATCCGTTCACCGATCTTTTTTCCGACAGGATCAACGTGGTCGTGCGCGCGGGCACGGGAAACGGCGTGACCGCGACATTGAAGATGACCGCCACGGCCGCGCAGCCGGCGACCGGTGGCCGCAACGTCGCGCAGGCGACGCTGCATACGTTGCGCGTGATCCCGGTCGTCACCACCGCCGACTCCGGACCAGGCTCACTCCGTGAGGCGATCGAGGCGGCCAACAATGTCGTGGCGGCGAAGATCGAGTTTCAATTGCCCGCGCCCGTTCCGGCCGAGGGATGGTTCACGATCATCCCGGAGTCGCCGCTGCCGCCGGTGACTGCGGAGAACGTGTTCATCGACGGTCACGCGCAGACGCGGCTGACCGGCGACACGAATCCGCGCGGCCCGGAGATCGCCATCGACGGCAGGCGCGCGCATCGCGGCCTGGAGGTTCACTCGCCGTGCATGGCGCGCGTACACGGGCTCGTGCTCGGCCACTTCGACGCGAACCAGGGACTCTGGTTGACGAAGGGACGCGCGTGTCCGGTCGGCGCCAATTTCTTCCAGGGTGCGATCCGCGACGTGGCGGACAACTACATCGGCACCGATCCGACGGGCACGGTGGCGTGGCCCAACCTGCGCGGAGTGCGCGGTGACTTCGGCAGCGGCACGATCCGCAACAACGTCATCAGCGCCAACACGTACAGCGGCATCTGGATCTGGGCGGCGTACGACGTGTACGAGTCGTTCACGATCGAGGGTAACCGCATCGGCACCACAGCCGACGGCGTGTCGCCGCTGCCGAATGGCGCCGCGGGCATGCTCCTCGGCGACCGCGTGGCGGCGGACGTGCTCCGCAATACCATCGCCTACCATCCGGGCATGGGCATCGCGCTCGCGCGCGGCGAGACCTACGTGCAGATCCGCGAGAACTCCATGCGCGACAACGGCGGCCTCGGCATCGACTGGGGCATCGACGGGATCTCGCCGCACCAGGACGACCAGTTCGTCAGCCAGCCCAACGCGCCGACGCTGCTGTCGGCCCGCTACGACGCGGACGCGAACCGGACGTACTTGATCGTCACCTCGGCCACGGCCACGCACAACGGGCCGCTCTTTTACCGGCCGCTCTTCGACTTCTACGCGAACCGCGGCCCCGATGGCGACGGCGAGCAGTGGCTCACGATCGGCGGCATCGATCCGCGCACGCTCGAAGTGTGGGTGGCCGGCGACCTGCGCGGGAAATGGGTGAACGCGACGCTGACCCGCCAGCCCGATTTCGGTTTTGCGCGGACGCCTCGCATCAGCAGCGAGCGGATCCGCAGCGAGCTGGTGACGTTCGGCGACGAGAGCACGTCGGAATTCAGTAACGCGATCCTGGTGCGGTAACGACTACGCCGCCTCTTCGCGCCGCGCGCTCTGCTCGCGCCACAGCGCGGCGTACAAGCCGTTCAGGGCGAGCAGCGAGTCGTGCGTTCCGGTCTCGACCACGCGCCCTTTTGCGAGCACGTGGATGCGCTGCGCGTGCGCGATCGTGGACAGGCGGTGCGCGACCAGCACGGTCATGCGGCGATGCGTGCCGCTCGTGAGCGCGCGGATGGTCTCGGTGATGGAGCGCTCGGTGATCGAGTCGAGACTGGACGTGGCCTCGTCGAAGATCATCAGCTCCGGCTGGCGCAGCAGCGCGCGGGCGATGGCCAGACGCTGGCGTTCGCCGCCGCTGATCTTGATGCCTCCTTCGCCGATCTTCGTGTCCAGTCCCTTGCCGCCGCGCTCGATGATCGGCAACGCCGCCGCCTGGCGCAGCACCTCGATGCACTGCGCATCGGTCGCGGACGGATTCACGAACAGCAGGTTGTCGCGGATCGTCCCGGCGAAGAGCTGCGTGTCCTGCGTGACCAGGCCGATGCGCGAACGGAGCTGTGCCGAGTCGACGTCGGCGGCGTCGGTGCCGTTCATGGTCAGCCGCCCGCTGGTCGGACGATAGAGCCCGACCAGCAGCTTCACCAGCGAGGTCTTGCCCGATCCCGAAGGACCGACGAAGGCCACGGTCTCGCCGGCGCCGATCTGAAGATTGATGCGCTCGAGCGCGGGCGTCGATGACGACGGATAGGTGAAGCCGACCTCTTCGAACGCGACGCGGCGCAGCGGCCCGACCGTCACCGGATGCTCCGGCTTCGGCTCCGGCTCGATGGCCAGCACCTCATCGAGCTTCTCCAGGCTGGCGCGCGCTTCCTGGTATTGCGCGATGATCGCGCCGAGCTCCGCCAGCGGTCCGAAGACGGCGAACGAATAGAAGAAGAGAGCGAAGAACTCGCCGAGCGTGATCGCCTTCGTGAACACCAGCCAGAGCATCAGGAACAGCAGGCCGGCGCGCGTGGAGTTGATGAGCGTTCCCTGCAGGAACGAGTAGAAGCGGAGGAAGCGCACTTTCTTCAGCTCGAGATCGAGGATGCCCGCGTTGACGTTGTTGAGCCGCGTGATCTCCTGCTGCTCCAATCCGAGGGACTTCACCAGCTCGACGTTGCGCAGCGTCTCCGTCGTCGAGCCCGCGAGCTCCGCGGTCTGCGTGACGATCACCTTCTGCTGCGTCTTGATGCGGCGGCTGATGAAGAACATCAGCACGCCGAGCGCCGGCGCGAGCAGGAGGTAGGTCGTGCCGATCGTCCAGTGCACGGTGAACGCGTAGATGGTCACGAAGACCAGGCCCACCATCGAGACGAACATCAGATTGACGAAGCTGGTGATCAGCGACTGCGCGTCGGCGCGCGCCTTGTGCATCTTCTGCAGGATTTCGCCGGAGCGCTGGTCCTCGAACACCGCGTACGGCAGCGAGAAGGAATGCGACACGCTGCGCTCGTACAGCGCCGCGCCGGTGCGCTGCGCGATCACGTTCACGAAGTAGTCCTGGAAGTTTTTGGCCACGCGTGAGACCAGCGCGACGCCGATGTACGCGAGCAGCAGCAGCGACACGCCGCGCAGGAACTGCTCGCGCGGCATGGTGGCCGCTTTCGTTCCGTAGTCGTCGACGATCCGCCGGAACACCTGCGGATCGAGCAGCGAGAAGACCTGATTGATGGTCGCGAGGACGAGTGCGGCGACGATCAGTTTTTTGTGGCGGAGGAGGTAGGACGCAAGCAGACGCATTTTACGGCTTCAACAAGAGCGCCAGGGTCATGGCCATTCCAATCACCACCACGAACGCGCGCACGAACCTGCGTCCGAGCCGTTTGGCGATGCGCGCGCCGAGGAGACCGCCGGTGACGGTGCCGGCGGTCAGGATCAGCGCGTCGCGCCAGATCACCGCGCCGGACATGGTGAAGTACACCGCGGCGATGCCGTTGATGCCCACCGCCAGCACGTTCTTCACGCCGTTCATCTGATGGATGTCGGTCAGGCCGATCAGTCCGAGCGCGGCCAGCATGAGGATGCCCATGCCGGCGCCGAAGTATCCGCCGTACGTCCCGACCAGAAACTGGAAGACGAACACGAAGGCAATCCAGCCGCGCGTGGGCTGTTCGTGCGCGTGCGCGAGGACGCCCATGCGCCGGGTGATCATCTCCTGCGTTGCCAGCAGCAACGTCGCGCCGAGGATGAGAAAGGGAACGAGCCGCTCGAACGTGGATGTCGGCGTGCGCAGCAGCAGCCACGCGCCGAGACCGCCGCCCGCCAGCGACGGAAGGATCAACAGCAGCAACCAGCGCCGCGCCGTCGCGAGCTCACGGCGGAATCCATATGCGGAAGCGAGCGACCCGGGCCACATCGCCACGGCGTTCGTCGCGTTCGCCAGAATCGGATCGCGGCCGATCCAGATCAGCGCGGGAAAGGAGATCAACGTCCCGCCGCCGGCGATGGAGTTGATCGCGCCGGCGAGGACGGCGGCGGTCAGGATGATGAGCAAATCCATGGCGTTGGGCGGTCGGCGTTAGGCGTTCGCGAGGTGTGGCCTGGATACGACGAATCCCGAGCGCCCAACGCCCAACGCCCAATGCCTCATTTCAACCCCTCCGCCACGTACAACTCCGACAGCACGCGCATCGCGTTGTACGCGTACGCGTTGCCGTCGGGCGTGATCAGCACCGGCGCGATCTTGTACACGCCGGCCGGATCGGAGGGCATGAATTCTTTCCACGGCTCGCGCGCGCCGGTGGCGATGGCGATGCGCGTGACGCGGGCCGGGAGCGCGGTGGGATCGTGCACGTATACGTACGCGCCGTCGGCGGACCACTGGATCGGAATCTCGCCCGGCACCGCGCCCGCCAGCGGCGCCGCGCTCGCGCCGTCCAGCGCATACAGCGCGATGGTGCGCTCGGCGTTCATGCCGGCCACATGGCGGCCGTCGGGCGATACCGCGAACGCGCGCGCGCCGTTGCCCCAGATTTCGGGCGAGACCGGCGTGGCCGTTTCGTCGAGTGTGTCGATCACGAACAGCCGGTAACCGCTGTCCTTCACGATGCCGGCCACGATCGCGCGCCGTGAGTCGGGGAGCCACATCGCCCCCAGATCGAACGCGCCGTCGATGCTCAGCTCGCGCGACTGGCCGCTGCCGGTCGGCGTCAGCACGAGCTTCGGTCCCTGGCGGCAGAGCGCCCATCGCCCATCGGGGGAGAGCGCGTCGCCGATCCCTTCGCCGAGATGGATCGGCGCGGGGTCGCTGAGCTTGCGCAGGTAGACGCCGCCCCGGGCGCCGCCGCCTTCGCGCGTTTCGCTGAAGAGGATCGAGCGGCCGTCCGGCGCGAGATCGGCGAGCGCAGACCAGTCGAGCCACGACACGTCGCGTTCCGGCTCACGCGTCGCGATGGGCAACGGCGCCGCGGTGTCGGTCGCCGGAGCCGCGGACGGATCGGGCGCTCTCCCGGCATGCGGTTGCCACACCAGCGCCGCGCGCCAGTTGCCATCCGACAACAGCGCTTCGCCGCGCGGCGAGAGATCGAAGATGCGAATGCCTCCGGTGAGCCGCGTGACCAGCCGCACCTCGGCGGTCTGGACGTCGACGGCGTACAACGCGGGCGGCGTGCCGGTCGCGCTTCCGGAGACCCAGATCTGCTTGCCGTCGGGAGACCAGGCCATGCCGGTCGCGCCGCGTTCCCATCCGCGCGCGATCGTCTCCGGCTGCTTGTTGCCGTCGATGATGGCCACGTTCGCGGCGCCGCGGGAGAGCTCGAGAATCGCCAGACGCGTGCCGTCGGGCGAAACGCGCACGTGCCGGATCTGCGACGGCGTTTCGTACTTCAGCGTGCCGATCGGATATTCGACGCGCGTGTTGATCCCGTTCTGGCGGATGATCGCCAGCGAGTCGCCGTCCGGCGACCAGTCCGCCTGCAACACGTTCTCCGCGACTTCGCGCGGCGTGCCGCCGGCGAGCGGAACGCGCGCCAGCGTGCCGAGGTTCGTGAGACGGTCGCGGCGCAGCAGGATCGCGAGCTCGGACCCTTTCGAGATCGCCAGCACATCGCTGTCCGGCATCGCCAGCGGACGCGACTCGGATGCGCCGCGATTGACGACGAAGATCTCCGGCGCACGCCCATCCCACGCCGCGCTGTAGATGATCGAGTCGCCGTTGGGTGAGAACCGCGCCGCGCGCACTTCGCCGCGGCGGAAGGTCAGGCGGTGGAACTTCGGCTCGACCGGCTTGCCCGCGCTGTGGCGCGCCCACATCCATCCGCCATACGCGGCGCCCGCGATGGAGACGAGGAAGAGCAACGTCAGCAACAGCGGCGATACGCGGCGCTTCGGTTTCGTCGCCGATTTCGTCAGCGGACGCGCGGGGTGACGCGCGGTCGGCGGAATCGGCGCGCGCACGGCCGTCTGCGCTCCGGTGGCGCCGGCGTGCGACGGCGCGGCCGCGGTCGGCGTGCGCGGCACCGTCGGCATGGTGTGTCCGGCCGACATCGTGGACAGCATTTCGAGGTTGAACGCGAGATCGCGCGCCGACTGAAAACGCAGCTCGCGATCCTTCTCCAGACAGCGGCGCACCAACCGTTCGAGCGCGGGCGGAACGTTCGGCAACACGTCGGCGAGATCGGGCGGATCTTCCTTGAGGATCGCGCTCAGCGTCTCGATGCCGGAGTTGCGCTTGAACGCGCGCATCCCGGTGAGCATCTCGTAGAAGATCGCGCCGAGCGAGAAGAGATCCGAGCGGTGATCGACTGACTCGCCACGGACCTGTTCGGGCGACATGTATCCGACCGTGCCGAGGACCATGCCCGGCTCGGTCGCGGCCACTTCGAACGTCGGGCCGTCGGTCATCGCCGAGCCGGTCAGCTTGGCGATGCCGAAGTCGAGGATCTTCAGACGTCCATCGCGGGTGAGGAAGATGTTGTCCGGTTTCAGATCGCGATGGACGACGCCCTTCTCATGTGCCGCGGCGAGGCCAAGCGCCATCTGCAACGCCGCGTCGACGGCCTTGCGCGCGGGCAGCGGACCGCGTCCGAGGCGGCTGCTCAGCGTCTCGCCTTCGAGCAGCTCGCTGACAAGGTACGGATTGCCCTCCTCGTCGCGGCCGACGTCATAGATCGTCAGCAGGTTGGGATGGTTGAGCATCCCGGTCGCGCGCGCTTCCTGTTCGAAACGCACCAGACGCTCGCGATCGCTGAACGTGACGTTGGTGAGGACTTTGATCGCCACGTCGCGTCCGAGACGCGTGTCTCTGGCGCGATAGACCACTCCCATGCCCCCTTCGCCGACAACTCCGGCGATCTGGTACGGGCCCAGGATCGCATTCGGTTGCAGGGACACGCAGGCATTGTAAATGCCGTGGTCCATCATCAAAATAGCTAAACTTAGGCGAGTCCCGTAAAACCTGGCGCGAATTCTATGAAAGCGGCAGCATGGCGCGCTGTACTCTGTCTTTCTCTGATCGTCTCTTACGCAGTGCCTGCGTTAGCATGCGGCGGGTATCCGTGGTGCCAATGTCCGATGGTCACCGGCGAAGTTGGAGCCATATCGGACAACGGCACCTTCCGCGTCGCGGTCACCCATACGAACTATCCGAGCCCCATCTGTTTCAATGTGTATTTTCGCGGAGTCCGTCACCGGTATTGCGAGAACCTTCCGCCGCAGAATCCGAACTACGCCGATCTGTCGGCAATGTGCATGACGGAGCCATCCGAGCTCAGGATCGTTCCCATCGACTGCGGGCAGGATGAATACCTCCCGGGAGAGTGGAAGACGACGATTTCGCCGCCCCCGGGAGCCACGAAGCCCACGGTGAGCGTAACCACCGACAAGGCTTTCGATCCTGTCGCGCAGCGTATTCGCAACAAAGCTACCGTCAAATGGGAGTTCGGTGCGGCCACGAACGGCTGGTCGGTGCGGCTCGATGCGATGCCTTGGGCAACAGCCGACGGCGCGCAACACGCCGGCAGCGTGCTGTGGAACGTCGGCCCGACGGTGGCTCGGATAGGCACGAAGGACTACTACTTCGATTCCCCTGGCGGTGCGCAGCAGTATCTGATCAAGGCGACGGCGGAGGCATGTTCTGGGAAGACCACCGACGATGCCGCGGCGGAGTGTACGCCATGCGACGGGACGGCGTCTGACGATCCGGTCTATTTCAACGACGGCAACGTCGGTGTATCGGACGGCGATCCACTGCCCGCCATCGCAGGCGTCACACTGGCCCGGTCGTACAACAGCAATGAGCAGGTCGTTGCGCTATTCGGCCGCGGCTGGACGACATTGTTCGACCGGCGCCTGATCGTCAATGCCGATGGCGGTGAGAGCGTCATCTCGGTGACGACGGAGACGAACGACGTCGTGACGTTCCGCGGAACGGGCGGAAGCTATCGCGAGACGTGGCCAAAGGCGCGACACGCGGCCGGAACGCTGCAATACGATGCTATCGCAGGAACGTACACGTACCGTGCCCCCGGATCGACGAGCCTCGCCGTATTCCGCGCGAGTGACGGGGCCTTGACCGAGTTGCGGGACCTCGGGAGCGGGCGCGCCGCTCAACTCACGTATGACATCGCAGGTCTGCCTCTGACCCTCACGGATTCGTGGAGCGGCGTGTCCTGGAATCTGACGATCGACCCGACCCGTCGCGTTGTGACATCCGTTGCGGTGAGTGGCCGACCGGACCTCGTGTGGACATACTCCTATGACAGTGCAAGAAACCTTCAGTCCGTTCTTGCGCCCGGCGCCGCAACCTGGCGCACGTATGAATATCAGAACAACCGCCTGACCGAGTCGAGTGATGCATCCGGGAACCTGATCGAGAGTCACGCCTACGACGCGAACGGCTATGGAATCAGCTCCACGGGACCGTCCGACGAGATTCAATCCATTCAGTACAACGTCGCTTCACCCAATCCGGATGAGCGCTTGACACGCGTGACCGCCAATAACGGACAGGTTACCGACTACGTCCTCCGTCCGTCCGGTGGGTCGTGGCGGACCGTGGAGGTTCGGGGAGGTTGCAGTACCTGCGGAAGCGGGGATGCGACTTTGGTTCGCGACGCGCGCGGCCGAGTCGTACGACGTCAGGATGCGAACGGCTACGTCACGGTCTACACATTCGGCGCACTGACTCCGGTGGACCAGCGAGAGCATCTGTTGTCCATGCAGAGTGCGTTGAAGCCGGTCGGGTGTGATCCCGAAACATCACCTGCGCATTGCCGGCTCGGAGTCGATGCCCTCGGCGCAGCTCTGCTGGAACCGACTTCCGCTTCAGTGATGACCAACTACGAGTACGACGACCCAACCTGGCCTGACAAGGTCACGGCGGTCTTCCGCCCCAGCGTGCTGGAGCCGGGCGAGGCTGTTCGCGAGGAGCGCCTTTATCATTCCTCCACCGGCGCAATCGCCAACTCCACGACCGTCGGCTGGACTGGGACGACACCGGTGAGTGTCAGCCGCGTGACGCAAACCACATTCTATGATGCGCTCACGGCCTTCACGCCCGCCTTTGATCCCGGCGGAGCATTCCAGAGTGGGTGGATGGCCCTGTCTCAGCCGTCAGGTATGCCCAAGTCTGTCGACGGGCCGCGATCGGATGTCCAGGATGTGGCGTCGATCGTCTACTACCCGATCGATCCGACTGTTCCGGCATTGTTGCGAGGGCGCATGGCTGCAACCAAAAACGCTGCCGGCCACGTGACGCGCTATGAGGACTACGACGTCTTCGGCAATGCGCTACGCATCATTGACCCAAACGGTGTCGTCACCGAGAATACCTACGATGCTCTCGGCAGGCTGCTCACAAACAAGGTGAAGGCAGTGGCGGGCTGCAATACGACCATCGATCCGCTTTGCGCGTCCGATCTGACGACGACGTTTACGTATTCGCCATCGTCCGGGCCGCTCCTGCGTCAGGAGGATGCGGGGGGTGCCGTGACGTCGTACGAATACGACGCGCGTGGCCGTATCCAGACCATCTCTCGTGGCCCCTCGGTGAACGATCTCCGGGAACGCGTTGAAACCACTTACGATCCGCTCACCGGAAAGAAGATCCTCGAACGGACCCTCGCGTACGAGGGCGGAGCGTGGGTCGAGAAGACGCGGCAGGCGTTGGCGTACGATGCTCTGTCGCGCCTACAGACCCTCACTCACGCGGACGGCGCGGCCGTGCATTACACGTACGATCCTGCAGATCGCGTGGCCACGATCCGAGACGAAAATCACGCGTCACCAAACACGTTTTACGATTACGACCCCGCGGGCCGGGTGGCGTCGGTGACACAGACGTTAGCCGGTGCGCCGAATGGTGTGATCGCAACGCAGTATGACTACGACATCGCCGGTAACCTGACCGCGGTCACAGATCCAAACGGCAACGTCACCAGCTATGTCTACGACGATTTCGGCCAGATGCTGACGCAACAGAGT
>CAMPKJ010000149.1 GCA_946887105.1 uncultured Acidobacteriota bacterium
ATCGGCGGCGCGAAGCCGTGGCTCCGCATCACCAGCGATGACTTCGCGGCAGCGGGCGTCGATGCGTTCTCGACCAACCCGTCGATGACGCGCGCGATCCTCACGGATGCCGCGCTGGCCACGGGGAATGTCGAGATCCATCGCGGCATCACCGTCAAAGAGCTCCGGCGCGACAACGGCCGCGTGGCCGGCATTCCCGATTTCGATGCGCGGCTCGTCGTCGGCGACGACGGCGGCAACTCGATCGTGCGCACGCAACTCGGGATTCCGATCGCGCTCACACCGTTCCCGATCGACTTCCTCACCGCGATGGTGCCGCGGTGGACGCTCGCTCCGAATCGCGCCCGCGTCTGGCTGGACGAGCTCCCCGCTCACGCGTTCATCCCATGGCCCGGCGGCACCGGCGTGGAGCTGATCCCGTGGCGCGCCGATCTTCCGACGCCGCCGGCGTTTGCACACTTCAAGCGCGTGGCACGGCCGTTCGGTCACGCGGCTTCCTATGTTGCCGATGGCGCCGCGCTGATCGGAGACGCGATCCACCCGATGACACCGGCCGGCGGTCAGGGCGCGAACGCTTCGATCTGGGATGCGCTGGCGCTCGCCGACGTCGCACATGCAGCACTGCACTCGGGCGACGTTTCACGCGAGCGGCTATTCGCGTACGAACGACTGCGCCGGCCGATCAACGAGCAGTCGATTGCCATCTCGCGCCTCGCGCGGCAAGCGTTCCGCGCCGGACGCTATCTCCCGCTCTCGTTCGCCATTCCACTCGCGATGCGCACCATCAACGCGCTCGGCTGGCCGAAGAGAAGAGTGCTTCGCACGTTTTCGTCTGCCTTCGTCACGCCTATCGCCGCTTGATCGCGGCGATCGAGATGTCGTCCTCCGGCGGCAGGTGGCCCATGAACATCTGCCACTCCCCGACCAGTGATTCCACCAGCGTGCTGGCCGGTCCGTCGGGGTGCCAGCCCGCGATCACCTCGACGTACTGGTCGCCGAACTCGCGCTCCTGCGCGTTGCGCGCTTCGGTGAGGCCGTCGGAGTGGAGCAGCAGGCGTTCGCCGGGCGCGAGCGTGCCGGTGACCATCTCCCAGGAGAGACCGGTCTTCACGCCGAGAGGGTACGCGCCGCGGCCGATGCGTTCCGTGACCTGTCCCGCCGCGTCGATCTTCAGAATCGACGGATGGCCGGCCACGGTCGCGGCGTACGAGCCATCGGGCGACAGCAGGACGTAGCAGCACGAGAAGAACGATCGCGTCCCGCCGGTACGGCAGAGGATGCGATTCAGCGAGGCCATGATGGACGACGCCGACGGATCGACTTCGAGCTGCGTGCGGAACGCCGCGTGCGCGACCGCCATCACCAGACCGGCGGCCATGCCGTGCCCCGATGCGTCGCCGAACAGCACCGCCATCCGGCCGTCGGCCAGCGGCACGAAATCATAGATGTCGCCGCCGACCGTGTTCGCGATGCGATTGAACGCGGCGATGTCCCACTGCTCGCTCGGCGGCATCTGCTTCGGAATCAGGCTGGCCTGCAGGTCGCGCGCGAGTTGCAGCTCGTCGCGATACTTGACCTTGTCGATCAGCTCCATCGCCAGCAGCACGGTCATGACCAGGAATGTCGCCGCGATCTCGACCAGCAGCCAGAACTCCCCTTCCGTACGCCGGAAGATGGAGAAGAGACAGAGGAAGAACCCGACGAACGAAACGGCGAAGAGGATGCGCCGGTGCGGCGCGAGCTTCTTGGCCATGCCGTAGAAGATCGCGCTGACGGTGCGGATCCAGCGCTTCACGCGCTTCGGCTCGGCCTCGATCGAGGCCCGATGCTCGGCCATGAGCATCTTCTGCGTCTCCGGCCACTCCAGCGAATAGAGGTTCGTCACGTCATTCGTCTTGAGCGAGTTGACGGTGTTCTTGCCGAGGTCCAGCCAGTCGCGGAGCAACGCCACGGTGGGATTGTACGGAGAAGCAGCGACTTAGTTCGGGAACCATCATTTGCGGGCACGGGCTACACTGCATTCATGCGGCCCAGCCTGCTGTTCCTGATGATCGCAGCGGCCCTGGCCGGCGCCGCTCAGGAACTGCCGTTCACGCATTTCGCGCCGAGCGGACAGGCGCTTCCGCTGCCGTCGGCCAGCGTCCAGAAACTGATCCAGGACCACCAGGGCTACATCTGGATGGCGTTCTACTCGACCGGCATCGCGCGCTATGACGGCCGCACGATGGAGACGTACGGGACGCGCGACGGATTGATGGATCCGACGGTGCGCGAGATCGTCGAAGACGCGTCGCATCGCCTCTGGGTGGCCACCGAGGCGGGGCTGGCGGTGTCCGCGAAACCGCTGGATGCGTATGCGCCGGGCGAGCGTCTGCGCTTCGTCAGCAGCGTCGGTGGAGTGCCGTTGACGCGTGCGCGCATGCGCAGGAACTGCGTCGTCGCCGCGCCGGACGGATGGCTGTGGGTGAGCACGCAGGACGGCATCCTGCGCTACCGCTTCGAAGGCGAACGCCTGCACAGCGAAACGGTCCAAGCCTCCATGCCCGCACTGGCGATGCTCGCGCGCCGCGACGGCTCGCTGCTGGCTTCGCGATTCAACGGCGAGATCGTATCGCTCACCGCAGGCGGCGAGCGCGTGATCGCGAAAGCCGACTCTCCCGCCACCGCCTTGAGCGAAGCGGCAGACGGCACGATCTGGGGCGGCAGCGTGAACGGCGCGGTGTGGACCTTGCCGAACGCGCAGAACGCGACGCCGGCCATCGTCAATCACGATCTGCGCGAGCGCGTGGTGGCCGTACACCTCACCCGCGATGGCCGCCACGTCTGGGCCGCAAGCCTCGGCACCGGCGCCGTGCGCATCGATCGCAAGACGCAGCACCACTTCCCCGTCACGCGCAAGAACGGCCTCCTCGGCGAAACGCTGTGGGCCATCCTCGAAGATCGCGAAGGCAACCTCTGGTTCGGACAGAACGGCGGCGCCTCGCGCCTGCGCAAAGGCTACGCGGCGTTCTACGCGTGGACCGAACGCAGCGAGCCCGCGCTTCCCGACTCGAGCACGTTTGCGGTCCTGCCGGAATGGCGCGGCGCGATGTGGGTCGCCACCGGCAGCGGCCTGGCCACGATGACGCACGACGCCACGACCACGCTCACCGTCGCGCACGGACTGCATTCCAACCAGATCTACGCGGTCGCGCCGGATCATCTCGGCCGGCTCTGGCTCGGCACGTCGGCAGGATTGAATGTCCTCTCCGGCGCCGATCAGCTGCCTCCGCCGCTCCTCGCATCCGCGCGCCGCACGCCGGTGATCGTGAACGGAACCGCGGGCGTCGTGAGCGCGCTCGGCCTCGAGACCACGTATGCGGCGCGCCGCTTCGGCGACACGATGTGCTTCGCCGGCGGATGGGGCGCGGCCTGCCTCGATGACGAACGATGGGTCCTCTTCCGCGCGGCCTCGGGACTCTCGCCCGCCGGCGCGACCAGCATCGCGCTCGACAACCGCGGCCATCTCTGGATCGGCAGCTCCGATCGCGGATTGTTCCATTCCACGGTCACGCTCGCGTCCTTGTTCGCGCAACCGGGCGAAGTGAAGCAGCGCGTTTTCGTTCCGGCGTGGAACAAAGCCGCCGGTGCGCCGACCGAAGGCATCCGCTCGCTCGCGCATTACGGCGACCGCTTGTGGGTCGGCACCGGCGACGGGCTTGCGGTGCTGACCACGCAACGTCCCTTCACCGCCACGAACGTCTTCGCCGGCCAGCCGGTGGTGGGCATGACCCAGTCGCTCGACGGGCGCTCGATCTGGGTGAGCAACAACGCCGGGCTGGTGGAGATCGACACGCAGACGCTGCGCGAGCTCTCGCGCGTGACCAAGGCGGACGGCCTCATCGACGACGAAGCATGGGCCTACGGTCCGCTCGCCACCGACTCCGCCGGCCGCATCTACCTGGGCACGCCGAGCGGCGTCTCCGTGTTCAATCCAGCCGCGCGCGAGCGCAGCACCGCCGCACCGATCGTGCGGCTGCGCCGCGTGCAGAAGAGCGCGGAGAACGAGATCGAGCTCGAGTACGCCGCGCTCTCGTTTCTGGACGAGACCCGCAATCGCTATCAGACGCGGATGGCGGGGTTCGACCGCGAGTGGTCGGCGGAGACGGCGGACACGAAAACGCGCTACACGAATCTTCCCGCGACGTTCTTCACGCGCCACTACGCGTTCGAAGTGAAGGCGCGGAACGCGGACGGCACGTGGTCGCAGCCGTTCGCGTATTCGTTCGGCGTGGTGCCGCCGCTGTGGCTGCGATGGTGGGCGGTGCTGTTCTACGCCGTGGCGGTGGCGGTCGCGCTATGGCTTTCGAATCGCTGGCGCACGCGCCAGCTCAAGCGCAAGAACCGCATCCTGGAAGACCTGGTCATGAAGCGCACGGAGGAGATCCGCGCGCAGGCCGGCGAGCTCGAAACGCTGGACCGCATCGTCGAGGTCATCAATCGCGAAGTGGTGCTCGAGAACGTCCTCAAAAGCATTCTCGCGCAGGGCATGAAGCTCTTTCCGCAGGCGGAGAAAGCGGTCTTCCTGAAGTTCGATCACGAGACGCGGCGGACGGAAGTCTTCAACGTCAGCGGCTACGATCCCGATCCGTTCAACGGCATGTCGCTGTCGTTCGAAGAAGCCATGAGCCGCTACTCCGAGCGCGCCGAACAGCTCGAAGAGGGCGTGTACCTCATCAAGCAGGCCGACTTCCGCTATCTCGCCGCCGCGGAGAAGACTGCGCATCTGCCGGTGCCGAAAGCGATGCTGACCATGGCCCTCACGCTCGGCGGGCGCATGGAAGGCTTCTTCATCTTCGACAACTTCACGGACGAAAACGCGTTCGGGCGCTCCGACCTCCAGAAGCTCGCGCGCGTGCGCGGCCACGCGGTCTCGGCGATCGCCAAGGCGCGCATCATGCGCGAGCTGCAGATGCGCAACGAGCAGGCGGAGGAAGCCAATCGCGCCAAGAGCATCTTCCTGGCGAACATGAGCCACGAACTGCGCACGCCGATGAATGCCATCATCGGATTCTCCGAGATCCTTCTCGAGCGCCTGCAGGAACGGCTCGAGCCCAAGTACGTCGGCTTCCTGCGGTCCATCCTGCAGTCCGGCCAGCATCTGCTCAGCATCATCAACGACATCCTCGACCTCTCGAAGGTCGAGGCGGGGAAGATGGAGCTCTATCCGGAGACGTTCGCGGTGCGCACCGCCGTCGACAGCGTCTGCCAGGTGATGAAAGGCCTCTCCGCGAAGAAGGGCATCGCGTTCGACATCGACATCGCGGACGAGGTGCGCGAGATCGAGACCGATCACGCCAAGTTCAAACAGATCCTCTACAACCTGCTGTCGAACGCAGTGAAGTTCTCCAAGCCGAACGGCGTGGTCACCATCCGCGCGCGGCGCGCTCCGGGAGACATGGTGGCGGTCTCCGTCACCGACTCCGGCATCGGCATCGCGCCGGAACATCAGAAGGCGATCTTCGACGAGTTCCGGCAGATCGATACCGCCACCAGCCGCTCGTACGGCGGCACCGGCCTCGGCCTGTCGCTGGTGAAGAAGTTCGTCGAGCTGCAACGCGGCACCGTCACCGTTTCGAGCAAGCTCGATGAAGGGAGCACCTTCACGTTCACGCTGCCGCAGCAGTTCGCGGGATCGAGCATCCCCAGTCCGATCGTCGGTCCGGGCGGCGTAGTCATTCCTCCCGGCGAGCGCGTGCTCGTGATCGAAGACGAGGACGAGGCCTACGATACGCTCGCCGCGTATCTGCAATCGGCCGGATACATCCCCATCCGCGCGCGCACCGAACAGGAAGCACTCGACCGCGCACGCATGATGACGCCGCGCGCGATCACGCTCGATCTCGTGCTGCCGGGCGTCGAAGGATGGCAGATCCTGCGCGCGCTGAAGGCGGATCCGAGCACGGCGGAGATTCCGGTGATCATCGTGTCGATGCTCGAGAACAGCGAGCTCGCGCTGGCCTTCGGCGCCGACGATTACTTCGTCAAGCCGGTCGATTGGCCGCGCCTCCTGCGCCGTCTCGCGGAGATCACAGGCCGCGATGGACACGGCAGCGGCGCGCGGTTGCTGCTCGTCGACGACGACATCACCGTGCACCAGATGCTCGAACAGGAGCTGACCAAGGCCGGCTATGCGTTCGAGAGCGCGACCACCGGTTCGGAAGCGCTGGAGCGCGCGGAACGCTCGCGTCCCGACGTGATCATCCTCGATCTGATGATGCCCGGAATGAGCGGCTTCGAGCTCGCGGAACGCCTGCGGCAGCGCGAGACCACCGCATCGATTCCGATCGTCGTGCTGACCGCGAAGGACCTGACGGAAGCCGATCGCGAACGGCTGCGTCACGGGGTGAGCGGTCTGGTGATGAAAGGCAACGCGGCCGGCACGCGCCTCATCCGGGCGATCCGCCTGCTCGATTCGTCGCGCTCGGCAGCAGTGTCGTGATCGTGCGCGACTACTGCGCGCCTTCGATCCGGGTGCGATACCGCGCAACGTCCGGCGTGATCTCGATGTACGGCAGCGCGGCAGCCAGCTCTTTCCTGGCGCGGGCATGGTCGCCGGTCTCGTACGCGGCGACGGCGATGTAGTAGCGGTATGGCTCTTCGCCGCGCCGGAGCGCGCCTGCGCGCGCGAAGGCGTTCAGCGTCGCTGCGAAGTCGCGGGAGCGGTACAGCCCCTCGGCCACGCGGACCAACGCGTCGTGATCGAGACCAGGCGCCGCGAGCAGCTCGCGATACATGCGGCGCGCTCCGTCCAGATCGGCGCCATTCAGCGCACTCTCGGCGGACGCGAGACGCGTGTTGATCTCCGTTGCACTCAGCCCACGCGGCGCTGGCGCTGCGGGACGTTCCGGCTCGATGGGACCGCCGCGGCCGATGGTCGCCGCCGGAGCAGGCGGCTGCGGTTTGGCGACCGGTTTCGCGGCCGCGGTTTTGGGCGCAGGCTTTTCGGATTCAGGCTTCTCGGGTGCGGGCTTTTCCGGCGCGGGCTGCAGTTTCGGTGCAGGCGGCTTGGCAGGCGTCGCCTTTCGTTGCGCGGGCGCGGCCGAGGTTTGCTGCGGTGGCGTGGTGACGGCCGGGGTGACTGAAGCCGGAGCCGGTGCGCCGCGCAGGATGGCGATCTCGGCAGGGCTCAGCAGACGCGCGGCCAGCACCTCGAATGCCGTCCGTACGGGTTGCGGTGCGGCAACCGCGGCGTACCTGCGCTCGACGCGCTGCGCGGTCGCGACGCGCTGCGCGGCGTCGCGCGCGCGATCCGCGAGTCCGAGCTTGTCGTACGTCAGCGTCAGGTACATCTGCGCGAGCTGGTACTGCTCGACCGCCTCGACCAGACCGAAGGCCGCGATGCGCAGCTCCTTGGCCGCATCCGAGTAGCGGCTGCCGTCATACGAGGCCATGCCGCGGCGGAGCAGGTTCACGTAGAACTCGCTCTGCGTCGCGGCTGTCGCGGGCGCTGCGACCAACGTCAGCATCGCCATGAAAGCCGTGGTACGAATCAAGTTGTGCATTCGGTTTCGCACGGCGAGTCAGAACATGACCCGCGCGCCGTTTCATTCACTCTCTGTTTGGGACCTGCCTCCCTAGTCTGCCACAGGTGGCCGTTCAGGCGAGCGTGAGAATGCGATACCATGCGCCGCTAATCCGTGGGAAAGAACGTCGTCGTGGTCGGTGGCGGTCTGGCCGGGCTGGCCGCGTCGATTTATCTGGCGCGCGGTGGTCGGACGGTGACGCTGTTCGATAAGCGCCGCGCGCTCGGCGGACGCGCGATCACGAATCTCCGCCAGGGCTACCGCTTCAACCTCGGCGCGCACGCCTTCTACCGCGGCGGCGCCGGCGCCTCGGTCTATCGCGAACTGGGTATCCCCGTGCGCGGCCAGGTGCCGAAACCGAAGGCGATTGCGCTGCTCGGCGGCGAAGAATACCGGCTCCCCACGAACTGGCTGTCGTTCCTCACCACGTCACTGCTGTCGCTGCGCGGTAAGCGCCAGCTCGGCTCCGCGCTGTTCCACATCCGCCGCTTCGGCGGTACGCGTGCCGGCGCGGTGACGCTGCGCGAATGGCTCGACGCGCACCTCAGCGACACGCGCGCGCGGCAGGTGCTCGAGGCGCTGATCCGCCTGGCGACGTACGCCGATCATGCCGAGACCATCTCCGCCGCGGCGGCGCTGCATCAGATGAAAGTGGGGCTGCGCGGCACGCTGTACATCGACGAGGGCTGGCAGAAGATCGTCGACTCGCTGCACAACACCGCCATCTCCTCGGGCGTGCATTTCGTCAGCAGCTCGCGCATCGTCGGAGTGGTGCACGACGCTTCCGTGCGCGCGGTGGAGCTGGGCGGACTGGAGCTCGATGCCGATCGCACCGACACCATGGCCATCGCCTTTCCGGAGCAACCGCCCGATCAGGTCGAAGGCGCACTCATTCCCGCGGAGACCGTGCTGCTGGCCGTCGATCCGAACACCGCGGCCGATCTCGCGGGCGACGTCGGCGATCCGTGGCGAACCGCGCGACCGGTCACCGCGGCCTGTCTCGACGTCGCGCTGCGCAGCCTGCCCGATCCGCACAACACGTTCACGCTCGGCATCGACACACCGCTCTACTACTCCGTGCATTCCGCGTTCGCGCAGCTCGCGCCGAAAGGCGGAGCGCTGATTCATCTCGCGAAATACCGGAAGGAACAGCACGCGACGAACGAAGAGCTCGAAGGCTCGCGCCCGCGCCGCGGCTCGGCGGCCGTCGAGGACGAACAGGAGCTCGAAGCGCTGCTCGATCGCATGCAGCCCGGCTGGCGCGAAGTGCTCGTGCATCGCCGCTTCCTCCCGTCGATGACAGTCGCGAACGCGCTGGTCACGCCCGACTCGCCCCGCCCATCGCCGGTCACCGGCATCCGCGGGCTCTACATCGCCGGCGACTGGGTGGGCGACGAAGGGATGCTCAGCGACGCATCGCTGGCGAGCGCGCGCGCCGCCGCAAAGGCGATCCTCGCGAACGACTGATCGCGATCGGCACGGGGTCCGCGCCGTGGGAGAGGTCGACCTGGTGCTCCTCGCGGAGCTCTTCTTCGCTCTCGAAGATGCGCTCGACCCGCATCGCCTGACGCTACGCTTCGGCGGCGCGGAACTCCAGGAACCACGGCTCGCGGCGCCCGAATCGCGTCGCCAGCGCCACGCCGACGCCGAACACCGACGCCAGTCCCCACGCAATCGTGCCGACCACCGGGATCAACCGGACGGCGCCGAGGATCAGCAGGCCGATCACCACCATCGCCAGATCGCCGCGCAGCCATTTCCGCGACGCGAGCTGTTCCCGCGAACGCGAGCCAGCCACGATCGTGCCGATGGCGTGGAACATGGCGATCATGCCGTAGACCTTGGTCAGTACGCTGAACGCCGCCAGCGCCGCGAGCAGCGGGATGCCGATCACGTACGGCACCAGATAGCTGAACGCGATCGCCGTGAGCACGAGGCTCGTCAGCGCGACCAGTCCGAGGACGAAGCAATGCAGCGCGCTGGTCCGCACTTCGACAGACGACAGCCGCACTTCGCGACCGCTCACCAGCGTCACCACCACCGCCACGATCAGCCACAGCAGCAGCAGCGAGGCCACCACCGCGTTCTTGGTGATGGACGCCGCGGCGCCTTCGAGCGACAGCAGCGGATAGATGTGCCCGCGAACGCGATCTCCTGCGCCGCTGATCGTGCTGGCGAGGTAAATCAGATTTCCGTTGACGCGTCCGTTGCCGGTGAACGTCACGCTTCCGCCCGCGACGAGCAGATCGCCCGCGATCGCGTTCGACACGGTCACGTTGCCGTCGTAGACCTGCAGGCTTCCCGCGATCGGCTTCGTAATCTCGGCATCGCGCCCGAACACATACGTATCGCTGCCCAGCCGCTCCGCGCCGACCGCGCTGTTCGGCATGACCACGACGGCCAGCGCAATCAGCGCAGTGAAGGCCATCAGCGGAATGAGCAGGCGTCTATACATCGATCCCCCGCGGCGCGCGCCGGAGCAGCAGGAACAGCAGCGTGTTGATGAACACGAACAGCACGGCGATGGTCACGTGCACCAGCGCCGGAGCGCTGTGCAATCCGGAACCGAACATCTGGAAGAACTTCGTGGCCGCCTCGAACGAGGTCACGCTCGACGTCACCGCGCGCGCGATCCCGCGCAGCGGCGGGGTGCCCGCGGCGAGGAACAGCGCGATCGCCAGCACGAGCACCGACACCGCGCCGGCCGCGACCAGCGGCCAGGTGCGATGCGCGGCGCCTTCCCACGTCGCCAACGGCAACGCGTCGATGCCGACGCTCAGCGGCCGCGGCTCGATGTCGAGCGTTCCGACGTTTTCGTCGAGCGCGCGGCACAGCGTGCACGTCTCGAGATGAGCGGCATTCTTCTCCGGATCGTCGAAGTAATCCTCACAAGTCATAAAGGTTCCACGAATGAGCCGAGCGCTTCCTTCAGCAAGTTTCGCGCTCGAAACAACTTGTTCTTGACCGTGCCGAGGGGCAGCTTCTTCATGGAAGCGATCTCCTCGTAGGAGAGCTCCGCGAAATGGCGGAGCTGAATGAGCTCGCGATAATCCGGCGGCAGTTTGCCGACGGCATCATCGATCGCGGCGCTGAGCTGTTTGTTCTTGAGCGCGCGGTACGGCGAGACGCCGTCATCCGCGAACTCCCGTTCCTTCCCGGAAGGCTCATCGTCGGTCATCGGCCGCGAGAGCGGTACCTCGGCAATCGATTTCTTGCGCAGCGCGTCGATGGCGCTGTTCTGTGCGATACGGAAGAGCCAGGTCGAAAACTGGTACTTCGGGTCGTAACGATCGAGTGCGAGATAGACCTTCACGAAAATTTCCTGCGCCAGGTCGTGCGCCTCTTCGTAGCGGTGTGTGATCCGGTAGACGTAGTTGATGATTCGCTTCTCATATCGCGACACCAACACGGTGAACAGGTCTCTCTCGCCGCCGAGGATCCGTCCCACCAGGGAGCGGTCGTCGAGCTGGTCACGTTCTGCCATTCGTTTTACGGGAAGCGTCCATGAAGGTTGCCGGCGCGCTTCGCGCGCGTTGTCCCGTCCGATGATACCCTGCCCCTCCGATGATCGAAATCCGCGATCTGACAAAGAGATACGGGGATTTCACGGCCGTCGACGGTCTCACACTCGACGCCGCAGCCGGCGAGATCTTCGGCTTTCTCGGTCCGAACGGCGCGGGCAAAACCACCACCATCCGCATCATCGCCGGCCTTTCCCTCCCGACCACCGGCGCCGTCCACGTGAACGGCATCGACGTCCTCACCGATCCCGTACGCGCGAAAAGCGTCATGGGCTACGTCCCCGACCGGCCTTATCTGTACGAGAAACTGACCGGCCGCGAGCTGCTGCATTTCGTCGCCGACCTCTACCGTAAGAACTGGAGCGACTGCGAGCCGCGCGCGGTCGATCTCCTGCGCTGGTTCGGCCTCGGCGACTGGATCGACGCACGCATCGAAAACCTCTCGCACGGCATGAAGCAGAAGCTCGTGATCGTGTCGTCGCTCGTGCACGATCCGGCCGTGCTGGTGATCGACGAGCCGATGGTCGGCCTCGATGCGCTCGCGCAGCGGCAGGTCAAACAGCTCTTCCGCCGTCTCGCCGATGAAGGAAAGACAGTTTTTCTGACCACGCACACGCTTTCCGTCGCGGAGGCGGTGTGCGACCGTATTGCCATCATCAATCGTGGCCGCATCGTCGCCGCCGGAACGACCGCGGAACTGAAACGCGACAGCGCGTTGGAGGATGTTTTTCTGGAGCTGACGTACGACGAGAATGCGGCGCCTTGAAGACGTACGGTTTCACTATCGCGAGGACGCGCTGCAGCGCGGCATCAATCCGCGCGACGTCGATCTGCTGCTCTCCGACCTCCTCGGCCGTCCGCTGTCGTGGCTGATCGCGTACGGCGAAACGGAGATCGACGAGGCGCCGCTGGAGGCGCTGCTGGCGCGGAGATACGCCGGCGAACCGCTGCAGTACATCCGCAAACGGACCGAGTTCTATTCGCGCGAGTTCTACGTCGATGAGCGCGTGCTGATTCCGCGGCCGGAGACGGAGCTGCTCGTCGAAGCGGCACTGGAACGTGCGCCGCGCAACGGACGCGTGATCGACATCGGCAGCGGCAGCGGCTGCATCGCCATCACCATCGAGCGCGAACGGCCGGACCTGCGCGTGGTCAGCGTCGATCGTTCCGTCGCGGTGAAGATCGCCGCCGGCGCGATCGCCTTC
>CAMPKJ010000150.1 GCA_946887105.1 uncultured Acidobacteriota bacterium
GCGCGAATCGGCGGTGGTGAGCGATTCGATCTCCGCCGAGGAGATCCGCAAGACTCCTGACGCGACGGCGGCGGGCGTGGTCGAGCGCCTGACCGGCGTCTCGCTGATCGGCGACAAGTACGTCTTCGTGCGCGGACTCGGCGAGCGGTACAGCGGCACGACCATCAACGGCTCGACGCTGCCGACCACCGAAACCGAGAAGCGCGTCGTTCCGCTCGATCTCTTTCCCGCCAAGCTCCTCGAGACCGTCAACGTCGTCAAGACCTACACGCCCGACAAGGCAGGCGACTTCGGCAGCGGCGTGGTCGAGATGACCACCACGCAGTTCCCGAGCGCGCAATCGTTCAAGCTCAGCCTCGGCACCGGCTATCAAAGCGCCGCCACCGGCGAGCCGTTCCGCCGTTATGCGGGCGGTCTCGATCGCATGGGCGGCGGCGGACAGCGCATGCCGTCCTCGCTTCCGTCCGGCTTCCTGCGCCGCAGCAGCATCTTCGATCCGAATGGCTACTCGCCCGCGGAACTGGAAACGTTCGGCGAGGCGCTGATCGGCAACTGGACCGGCAACGAGATCAGCTCCGCATCACCCGCCAGCGACGTCTCGCTGACCTACGGCAACACGTTCGGCCGCCTCGGCGTGGTGCTGTCCGGCGTGTCGAATCACGGCTACGACATCATCGAAGAAGAGCAGCGCTTCTTCGGCGTCGACTCCGGAGAGCTCGTTCCGATCAACGACTACGAGCTCACCAGCAACCGCGAGCACACCAGCACGGGACTGATCGGCAACTTCTCGTACCGCATCACCGACAACCATCGCGTGTACCTGAACTCGGTGCTCACGCGCGATGCGTCGGCCGAGGATCGCTTCCAGGAGGGACTGCAGACCTCGACCGGTGGAGACATCCGCGATTACCGCGTCCGCTACCAACGCGAAGAGATGCTCTCGCAGCGCCTGCGCGGCGAGCACAATCTCCCCGGTCCCGGCATCAGCAGCCTCGTCGAGTGGAACGTCACGCGCTCGACGGCGACCAACGAATCCGACCTGCGCGAGAACCTCTATCGCGAGTCGAACCCGGGCGTGTTCGAGCTGCAGACCGGCTTCGCGGAGTCGGGACGCGTCGAGTACTTCGACCTCGCCGATGACATCGAACAGGCCGGCCTCGCGTATACGACCTTCTTCGCGGGCAGCAAGTGGTCGGGCTCGGTCAAAGGCGGTCTCGATCGTCTGGAGCGCACGCGCGACTTCGACGCGCGCCGCTTCCGGTTCGTGCAGGCGGGCTCGCTGCACGTCGATCTCTCGCAGACGCCCGACGAGATCTTCACCGCCGAGAACATCGGCCCGAACGGATTCGAGATCCGCGAGGTGACCGGCGTCAACGACGCGTACGACGCCGAGCACGTCATCGACGCCGCCTATTTGATGAGCGATCTCACGTTCGGCAAGTGGCGTGTGATCGGCGGCGCGCGGCTCGAAAACTCCGACCAGCGCGTGCTGACGTTCAATCCGTTCGACGTCGCGAACGTCGTCGAGTCGGTCAACGAGAGCAGCGACGTGCTCCCCTCGCTCAACCTCGTCTATCAGCTCGGCGAGCGCACCAACCTGCGCTTCGGCTACGGGCGTTCGGTCAATCGTCCCGAGTTCCGCGAGCTCAGCCCGTTCACGTTCACCGAAGTCGCGGGCGGACGTTCGGTCGCAGGAAATCCCGATCTCGTGCAGGCCACGCTGGACGGACTCGACCTGCGCTGGGAGACCTTCCCGAGCGGCGGCGAGGTGATCGCGGCCAGCGTGTTCTACAAATCGATCGACTCGCCGATCGAACGCATCGTGCAGCCGACCACCGACCTGCGGCAGTCGTTCGTCAACGCCGACAAGGCCACGCTGTACGGACTCGAGCTCGAGTTCCGCCGCTCCCTCGAGTCGCTGCTCCCGGCGCTGCGCCTCTGGTCGGTGAACGTCAACTACGCGTACATCCGCTCGGACGTCGCCATCGGCGAGCACCAGCTGTCGGTGGTCACGAACCAGGAGCGCCCGCTGGAAGGACAGTCGGATCAGATCGTCAACGCCGGCCTGCAGTTCTACGAACCGCGCTGGGGCACGATGGTGCGTTTCCTCGCGGCGCACAGCGGCGAGCGTCTGACGGAAGTGGGCGCGTTCGGCCTGCCCGACATCTACGAATCCGCTTCGACGACCTTCGACGTGGTCCTGTCGCAGAGCCTCGCGTTCGCGAAGGGACTGGACGTGAAGCTGGCCGGCTCGAATCTCTTCAACGCCGAAAAAGAATTCATCCAGGGCGGAGCGCTGCAACGCCGCTACGCGCCGGGGCGCAAGGTCAGCCTGAGCCTCAGCTACAGCCCTTTCTAGATCCAACTCCCTCACCCACCGCATCACCACAAACCACTGGAGGATTTGAAGCAATGCGAAGGATCCTGTTTGTTCTCGTCACGCTGTTTCTGGGAGCGCAGACGCTCAACGCGGCCACGGAAGCCGGCCTGCGCCGCGATTCCATGAACTGGGTCAGGCGCGCGCCGGTCTCGGCGTCCGCGCAGATCGCCACCGATGCCACTCCCGATCCCGCCGCGCCGCGGCCCATCACGCATCTCGAGACGAACTACTACACCTTTCTCCCCACCGAACAGCTCCAGCTCCGTCTCACCGTCGCTCCGAACGGCTTCGGCGCGCCGGTGACGATGTACCTCTTCCACGAGAACCGCACCACCGGCGAGCGCCGCTACTACAACGTCGCCGGCGGACTGCAGAACGCCGGCACGATGACCGATCTCTTCGGCTCCGCCGGATCGCCGGTGCCGGTGTTCGTTCCGACACTCACCGACTTCGTGCTCTTCGGCTCCGCGAGCGACGCCTCGACGCTGAGCTGGGGCGTGAACGGTGCGCTCGGCAACGCCCAGGCGGCGGGTCCGGCCGGTCTCTATCAATGGGGCATCGAGCTCCGCGACGCGGCCGGCAAGCGCGTGCTGTCGCGCTCGACCGCGATGTACTCCAACGTCACTTCCAGCGTCCCGGTCAGCGGCACCATCAACACGTCGACGACGTGGACCGCGAACAATCGCTACGTGCTGAACGAGTTCGTCGGCGTCGCCTCCGGGGCCACGCTGACCATCGAGCCGGGCACGGTGATCTATGGCGGTACGACGCGCGCGACGCTGTTCATCCAGCGCGGCGCGAAGATCATCGCGGACGGCACGGCACGCCGCCCGATCGTCTTCACCTCGGCACAGCGCGTCGGTTCGCGCGCGCAGCAGGACTGGGGCTCGCTGGTGCTCCTCGGCAATGCGCCGATCAACGTTCCGGTCGGCTTCGCCTTTCTCGAAGGTCTGCCCAGCGAGACGGCGTACTCGTACGGCGGCACGAATGCTTCCGATTCGAGCGGCATCCTCCGTTACGTGCGTCTGGAGTTCGGCGGCTTCCCGATCGTCACAAACCAGGAAATCAACGGCCTGACCCTCGGCGGCGTCGGCAGCGGCACGGTCATCGACTACGTCGAAGTGCTGCACAACAAGGACGACGGATTCGAGTTCTTCGGCGGCACGGTCAATGCCAGGCATCTGCTCGGCGTTGCGATCGCCGACGACGGACTCGATTTCGATTTCGGCTATTCCGGCAGCGTGCAGTTCGTCGCGCTGGTGAAGCGCGTCCCGGCCGGCGGCACCGAGGAGGGGGACTCGAACATCTTCACCGAATCGGACAACAACGGCAACGGCACCCCCGACGCGCCACTGACCAATCCGCGCGTGTACAACGTCACCGCGGTGCGCGTGGCGACGACCGGCGGCAATCACGGAGGCGTGATCCGCCGCAGCTCGGCGGGCAAGTATTACAACAACGTCATCACCGGCAGCCGTCTCGCGCCGATCACCATCCGCGACACGAACACGTTCAACAACACCGCCACGGGCGAGCTGGCGTTCGACAGCTCGATCCTGCACGGCGATTTCAACGACAGCGCGTTCATCAGCAGTTCGGATCGCGGCAGCCAGACCCGCGAGTTCCTCTTCACCACCATGAAGCGCAACCGCAACACCGATCCGCTGCTGGCGATCGGCACGCCCACGCTGCTGAAAACGCTGCAGCCCGATCTGACGCCGCTGCCCGGATCGCCGGCGCTCGATGCGGACTTCGTCGCCAATCCGCCCGACAACGGCTTCCTCGAGGCGGTCGACTTCATCGGCGCGGTCGGTCCGGGAGACAACTGGGTCCTCTCCGGCTGGGCCAACTTCTCGGACAACTAAGGAGAACCACCCATGAAACGAATCGCCTTTCTTCTGCTTCTTCTCTCTCTGCCGCTCGCGGCGTCCGCGCAGTCTTTCACCGCGCAGCTCAACGGCGCGGCGGAAGTCCCGCCCGCCGATCTCGACGGCACCGGCCTCGCGGTGGTGACCATCAACGGTACGACCGTCAACTACACCGTCTTCCATCAGGGCATCGGCGCGCCGACGCTGGCGCACATCCATCGCGGCGCGGCCGGCGTGGTCGGACCTCCGGTGGTCAACTTCAACGTGAATACGCTCGTCAACGGCACCGTCTCGGGCGTGTCGCAGACGCTGATCAATGAGATCCTCGCCAACCCGGCCGGCTTCTACGTGAACGTGCACACGGCGGAGTTTCCGAACGGCGCGATCCGCGGACAGCTCGTGGCCAGCTCCTCGGGCGATGGCTCGCAGACGTCGTTCATCCCCGTGATCGGCAAAGTCACCGGCGCGAACAACACGAACTTCGTGACTGACCTGCGCATCGTGAACAACGGCAGCAGCATCGCCTCGGTGAAACTCGACTACTACGCGCAGAACGGCGCCGGCCTCTCCACGCCGACCGCAACGCAGACCGTGACCGTCGGCGCCGGCGAGCAGAAGGTGCTCAACGACGTCGTCGGCGCGACGCTCTCGCAGGGCGGGCTCGGAGGCCTGGCCATCACGTCCGATCAGAACGTGGTCGCCTCCGCGCGCATCATCAACGATCTGCGCGCGCAGGGACTCGGCACCGCGGGCTTCGCCGTGAACGCGCGCGAGACCGGCTCGACCTCCGGCACGATCACCTTCCTCGCCAACAACGCCGACTACCGCACGAATCTCGGCTACTTCAATCCGTCATCCGCGACGGCAACGGTCACGCTGACCGCACGCCGCTCGGCCGACGGCGCCGTGCTCGGCACGAACACGCTGACCATTCCCGGCTTCTCGATGGTGCAGCAGCCGGCGTTCAACGCCATTGCGTCCGTGCCCGAAGCCGACCGCACGCAGAGCGACTACTACGTGAGCTGGACCTCCAACGCGCCGGTCTTCGTCTACGGCGCCGTCACCGACAACAAGACCGGTGACGCGGTCCTGAATCAGTAGATTTCATGGAGTGCACGGAGTGCGGCGGCGCGGCCGCTGCACTCCGTGATGCCCATCACTTTTGTAACGCTTCCGCTCTCCGGCGCACTACCTCCACCGAAAGTGGAGGTTCTCGAATATGCCCTTAGGAGACGGAATTCGCCGCAACATCGCTCACGTCGATCCATCGGAACGCGCCCTGCTGCGCGACGCGATCAAGGAGCTCAACCAGCGCTTCTTCGGCGGCGCGCGCGATGACGCACCCGCGCCCGGCCATGTGTCGTGGTGGTTCAAGCAGGATGAGATCCATCAGGCCACCCACGTCCATGGCGGTCCGGAGTTCGTGCCGTGGCATCGCGCGATCGTCAACCGCTACGAGGCGCTGCTGCGGGCCATCAATCCGCAGCTCTCGCTGCACTACTGGGACTGGACGCAGGATCCGCGCTCGATCCCGAACGCGAACCTCGGCGGCGGCAGCACCGGCACGCTGAACCTGTTCACGTCCGATTTCATGGGCTACGGCGGAGACACGTCGGACGAGATCGGCGAGCCGTGGAAGAGTGCCGGTTTCTACGATCCCACCGCCTCGCCGGCCCGCGATTCTGCCGGCGGCACCGCGGCCGATCCTCCCGCGCTGGTGACCCGTTTCATCAATGACGGCATCGGCCCGGCCGATCCGGGCGACGACGACGACATCGTGAATGCGAACGACTACGCAATCATGCACACGCTCCTCGAATCGATCCACGACGACATGCATGGATTCGTCGCGATGGGCGGGCAGCACATCTCGTTCCGCGATCCCTTCGTCTTTCTGCTGCACTCGAACGTCGACCGGCTCTTCGCGCGCTGGCAGACCGATCCCGCGCATCCGGAGCGTCTCGATCCGGCGACCGTGTACGGATCCGAATCGGCCGATCCGGCGCTCGCCAATCTCGTCGAGCCGTGGTCGACCGGTCACTCCGTCGATCAGTTCGGCATCGAGCACTTCACGCGCCCCTGGTACGCGCCCGAAGACCTCGGCGTGCCATTCGACTACAAGCATCCGCAGATCGTCTTTCCGCCCTGCTACGACACGAACCAGACCCAGGAACCGCTCATCGAAGTGCGCAACACCGGCACTCCGCCGGTCATCAACTTCAACGACGTGCCGGCCGGCGAGACCGCATCGCGCGCGGCCGCGTTCCGCGTCTACACGTGCGTCGATGCGACGATCCGCGTGAAGGCAGGCCAGGAGCCGTCCGCGCCGTTCTCGATTCAGTGGCCGGCCAGCGGGCAGATCACCGTCAGCCCCGCCGCATCGCTGTACACGGATGCGTGGATCTGGATCTCGTACACCGCCGGCGCCGCGAACGTGCCGGTGCCCGACGGCTCGGTGACGTTCGAATGCGTCGAAAGCGGCGAGGAGATCCCGTTCGTGCTGAAGGCGAACGCGATCGAGCGCGAAACGTGCGCGGTGGTGCTGGCGCTCGACCAGTCGGGCAGCATGGGCTGGGATGCGGGGACGTCCGGCGCGAAACGCATCGATGTCCTGAAGCAGGCCGCGGAGCTGTTCGTCGGGCTGATCCAGCCGGACAACGGCATGGGTCTGATCCGCTTCGATCACGATTCGTACGCCGTCAACGACGCCACCTGGCCCGGCTTCCCGGTCACGCGCATCACCACCGACTCCGACGTCGATCCCGATCGCCTGGCCGCGCTGAACGCGGTGAAGGCACACGCCACCAATCCGGCCGGCAATACCTCGGTCGGGGACGGCGTCGATCGCGCGCGCCAGTTGCTCGAAGGCATTCCGGACGGCCAGTACACGCGCAAGGCGATGATCGTCCTGACCGACGGACTCGAAAACGAGCCGCTGTGGATCGACGACGTCTCCGGCTCCATCGACGACCGCACGTTCGCGGTCGGCCTCGGCAACGAACAGCAGGTCGACACCGTCGCGCTGCGCAAGCTCGCGCACGCTACCGGCGGCTTCCTCTATCTCAGCGGCCTGCTCACGTCGTCGATGGACGACTTCTTCCGCATGCGGAAGTTCTTCCTGCAGATCCTGGCGGGCGTGACCAACACGGACGTGATCGTCGATCCGAACGGCTACATCGCGCCGGGCACGACGGTGCGCATTCCGTTCCATCTCAATGAAGCCGACATCACCTGCACGCCGGTGCTGATGACGGATTACAACATCGTCGATTTCCGGCTGGAGACGCCCGACGGCAGCATCATCAAGCCCGCCGATGCCGCCGGTCTGGGCATGACGTACAGCGTCGGCTCGCAGTCGAAGCATTACCGCTTCACGCTGCCGGTTGCGATCGGCTCGGGACAACAGGCCGGCAAATGGCACGTCGTGCTCGAGGTGAACCGCGATGAGTTCAAGCGCACCATCGAGAAGTTCCGCGACAAGAAGCAGAAGGAGTTCGTGTCATTCGCCACACACGGCGCGCGCTATTGCGTCGCGGTGCAGACCTACTCGAACCTGCGCATGACCGCCGGCATCGAACAGAGCGGCTTCGAGCCCGGCGCGACGATCGCGATCCGCGCGACGCTCTCCGAGTACGGCATCCCGGTCGAGCGGCGCGCTGCCGCCGAGATCGAGGTGACGCGACCGGGTGGTTCGAAGACGACCATCGCCATGATCGAGATCGAGGCGGGGGTGTTCGAGGGTTCGTTCCAGGCCAACGTCAGCGGCGTCTATCAGGGACGCATCCTCGCGCGCGGCGTGACGCTCCGCGGCACGAAGTTCACGCGCGAACAACTGGTGAGCGCCGCCGTCTGGAGAGGTGGCGATCAACCGCCGCGCCCGCGTCCGAATCGCGACCGGGAAGACCTCTGCCGCCTGCTGTCGTGTCTCGTGAGCGAGAAGAATCTCTCGCGCGAGTACGAGAAACGGCTCTCCGAATACGGCATCAGCCTCGACGGCATCCGCGCGTGCCTGAAGGCGTTCTGCCGCAGGAAGTAAGGTGGCCTTCTCCCCTCTTTGAGGGGAGAAGGTGCCGCAGGCGGATGAGGGGAGTTTCGCCCCGTCAGCGTCCATGGCAGAGCGGAGAGGAACCCTCATCCGCCCTTCGGGCACCTTCTCCCACTGCGGCGGGAGAAGGCTACTCGGGGCCGTGCTACACCCGCCACGCCGACGTTCCCGGCGGCTGTTCATACCAGCCCGGATCGCGGTCGTAGTCGATGCGGTCGCGGATCTTCAGGATCGTGAACATGCCGCCCATCTCGATCGGTCCGTAGGGTCCTACGCCTCCGCGCATGGGGATGCTGTTGCGCGGGATGGCCATGCTCTTTTGATGCTCGGCCATGTCGCCCATGCCGGTCGTGCCCATCACCATCGTGCCGGGCGTGAGCGCGTTGAGGCGTTGCTGCGTCGTCGCCGGATCGATGCCGAGCAGGTTCGGCAGGTCGTGTCCCATCTGGTTCATGACGTGATGCGATTTGTGGCAGTGCAGCGCCCAGTCGCCCGGGTTGTCAGCCACGAACTCGATGTCGCGCGTCGCGCCGACCGGCACGTTCACCGTGTTCTCCGGCGTCCACGCCGACTGCGGGATCGGTCCGGCATCCGTGCCCGTGACCCAGAACCTGTGGCCGTGAAAATGGATCGGATGTGAGTTCATCGAAAGGTTGGCGATGCGGATGCGCACGCGATCGCCAGTGCGCACGAGCAGCGGATCGGTGCCGGGAAAGACGCGCGAGTTGAAGGTGAAGGTGTTGAAGTCGAGCATCACCGTCGGGTCGGGCGTGGCCGTTCCCGGCTTGATGAACCACTCGTTGAGAAAGATGGCGAAGTCGCGGTCGACGCGGCGCACGCTGGCCTGGCGCGGATGGATGATGAAGAAGCCGTGCATGCCCAGGGCGATCTGGACCATCTCGTCGAAATGAGGGTGATACATCAGCGTGCCGGTCTGCTTGAGCGTGTACTCGTACGCGAACGTCTCGCCCGGCGCGATCTTCGGCTGATTGAGGCCGCTCACGCCGTCCATCCCATTCGGCACAATGACGCCATGCCAGTGCACCGACGTCCCCTCGGGGAGTTTGTTCGTGACCAGGATGCGCACGCGATCGCCTTCGAAGGCCTCGATGGTCGGCCCGGGCGTGGAGCCGTTGTAGCCCCAGCAGTTCACGTGGAAGCCATCCGTCCCGTCAGGGACGCTCGCGGGAAGGAACTCGCGCTTCACCGGCTCGGCGATCAGGTGAAACTCCTTCACGCCATCGACCATTTTGTACGGCAGCGGCGGACCGACATTCGGCGTGATCACCGGCGCGCGGCCGCTGGTGCGCCGCGCGGGCGTGCCGACGCGGTCCGTGGTGCCTGACGATTGCGCTTCGGCGCGGCGGCCGGTCAGCAGTCCCGTGACCGTGGCGGCCACGCTGGAGAAAAGAATGTTGCGGCGTGTGATCGACATCAGTTGTCCCCTCTCGCATCCATGTCGTCCGCGATGCCCTGCAGCGCGCGGTCGAGACTCGTGCGCGCGCTCCAGTACTCGCGCTGCGCTTCGATGAAATCGCTCTCTGCCTCCGCTTCGTTCTGCCGCGCCTGCAGCAGCTGGAAGATGCCCACCAGCATGGCGTTGTGCTCGAGCTTGGTCAGCTCGACGATGCGCCGCCGCCGCGGCAGGATCACGTCGCGGTAGTACTCGACGCGCGCCCGCGCCTCCGCGAGCGTGGCCCGGGCGGCGCGCAATTGCGACGACGCCTCGGTTTCCAGCGCTCGCAGCGTGTGGCGCGCGCGCAGCACTTCCGCCTCCGCACGCGTGCGCGCCGCACGGCCCGTGTTGAAGATCGGGATCGGCACTTCGATGCCCGGTCCGATGGTGTGCTCGCCGCTCGGCTCGCGCTCGTAGTGCACGTCCACTTCGGCGTCGCCGATCGCGCTCAGACGCGCCACCGGCACTCTCCGTTCGGCGATCTCGACTTCGCGGCGGGCGATGGCGAGATCGAGCCGCTGCTGCGCCGCGAGCTGTTCGAGCTGCTGCTGATCCGGCTCGCTCGCCGGCAGCTCGGGGAAGCGCTCCGGTACGCGCCATTCGAGCGACGCATCGCGCAATCCCATGCTGCGCATGAAGGACTCACGCGCGACGAGGAGTTGCCGCTCGGCGCGCGCGAGATCGAGCTTGGCCTGTTCGTACAGCGCCTGCTCGTTCTCGAGATCGAGATCGGTGATGTTTTCGGCGCCATGCTGTTTGATGGCCACCTCCGCCGCGGCTCGCGCCGCTTCGGTAATGGCGCGGCTCTGCGCGACTCGCTGCGTCGCGGCGATGACGTCGAAGTATGACGAGCGGACATCGGCGGCGAAGCGCAGCACGTTCGAGCTGACGCGCATCTGCGCGGCATCGAATGCCGCGCGGCCGATGGCGCGCCTGCGCGGAAGCTGGATCAAATCGATCAGCGACTGCGCCAGACGCAACTCATACGCGCTGTACGGCTCGGCCGGAACGCGCAGCTCGAACTCGAACACCGGATTGGCGATCGTGCTCGCCTCGATCAGATCGGCGCGCGCGATTCCGAGCTCGGCCAGCGCAACCTGCAGGCGCGGATTGTTCGCGACCGCGATGGCTACCGCTTCGTCCGCGGTGAGCTCATCCTGCAGCATCGCCCGTAAACGCGCCTCATCGCCCGACCAATCGAGCGTCTGATTCGTGCGGGCCGCGACGGCCTGCTGCACATCGCCGAGACCCGCATCGCGCGGGACGCTCGCGCACGAGACGAACAGCACCGCGAAGAGGACAGTTGTGATTCGCTTCACCACGTCACTTCTCCTTTTTGGGGACGAGTTGCATCCCGCACTTCGGACACTGCCCCGGCGTCGCACTCGTCACCTCGGGGTGCATCGGGCACGCGTAGATCGCCTCGGCATCCGCTGCGGGCGAGTGCGCGGGATGAGCCTTCCGCGCCTCGCCGGCGGAAACCGGCGACGGCGCATCGAACTCGTCGGAGCGCAACGTCTCCTCCAGTCCCCTCTCCCCGCTCTGCGGGGAGAGGGTCAGGGTGAGGGGCGCGTCCGGCTCGAGCTCCCGGGGACTGGCACAAGCGCACAGGAGCGCGAGACCCAACGCGAACAACCATCGATTCTTCATCTTCAAAACTCCGTGGAATTGGGATATCGCTGCGGAAAGCGCGACAAAGCGCGAGCGTCGCGAACGCGGCTCGCGCTGGAGGTGGGATCAGATCAGGAACGTTGCGACGAGCACGTGCCAGCCGACGTCGCGATCGCAGCGCACCGCGCCGAGGGTGATAAAGCTGCGGTAGCCGGCCGGCGTTGCCATGGCGATCTTCCGTTCCGGCACGTGCGCCGCGGCGAGACGGACGACGTTCGGCATTACCGTCGCGATCCGCTGCTTCTCCTGCGCCGGCGTCGCATCGCCTTCGCGATCGTCCGCCGCCGCATCGCCGCGCAGGACGCTCATGGCCATCTCACAGACCGGCATCAGCTTGTGCACCACGTTGTGGAATGGCAGCGCGCAGCAGCCCACCAGAAACACGGTGGCCATCAGGAGCGGAACCGTCGCTCCCACGATCCAGGCTGCTGCGATGACTCTGCGTTTCATCGAACGGTCGCTGTGATGCAACTGGCGATCCTGAACACGGCGGCGTTCCCATCCGTTCCCATCAGATCCGCGCCCGCCGCAGGCGCAGCGCGTTGCCGATCACCGAGACGGAGCTGAAACTCATCGCCGCCGCGGCGATCATCGGGCTGAGCAACACGCCGAAGAACGGGTACAGCACGCCCGCCGCGATCGGCACGCCGAGGGCGTTGTAGATGAAGGCGAAGAAGAGATTCTGGCGGATGTTGGCCATGGTGGCGTTGCTCAGGCGCCGCGCGCGCACGATGCCGCGCAGATCGCCTTTCACCAGCGTCACGTCCGCCGCCTCCATCGCCACGTCGGTGCCGGTGCCCATCGCGATCCCGACTTCGGCCTGCGCCAGCGCCGG
>CAMPKJ010000151.1 GCA_946887105.1 uncultured Acidobacteriota bacterium
TCATCGAAGCAATCGGCAAGATCGAAGCCGACCGAGCACGACTCTTCGCACAACTCATCGCGCACGAAATCGATCGCGAACCGGACGATGCACTCCTCACCGTCGCAGAAGCAGCCGGAATCCTGCGCGTCACGACCGACTGGCTCTACCGGCACGCCGACCAACTGCCCTTCACCATGCGGCCAGGACCAGGACAGGTCCGCTTCAGCAGACGCGGCATCCAGGAGTACCTCCGACGCAAGCGGCGGTAGATACAGTTTTGGTGCTGGACTTTGGAACCGATAAGCAGCTTTGTTTATTAACACATGCGTGGCGACGGCAGAATCTACAAGCGCAAGGGCAGCAACCACTGGTGGATTGCGTATAACCACCAAGGGAAGGAACTCCGCGAGAGCAGCAACAGCCCTGAGTACCGTGATGCGCAAAAACTCCTCAAGCGTCGACTGCAGGAGATCGGCGCGGACACGCTCGGACTCCAGTCCTTCCTCGGGCCAGCGCAGGACCGCATCACACTCAATGACCTCCTCGATCACCTGGAGCACGACTACCGGATCAGGAACAAGTTCAGTCCAAGCATCAAGTCGCATCTGCAGCGCGCACGCGACGCCTTCGGACACTACCGAGCAATCGCACTCACGCCCAAACACATCGACAGCTTCATCGAAGCAGAACTCGAAAACGGTCGCGCACCAGCCACCATCAACCGCAGCACACAGCTCGTCGGGCAAGCGTACAACCTCGCACTCCGACGCAAGGAGCTGAATACGAAGCCGTACATCCGCAAGCTTCCCGAGCGCAACGCGCGACAGGGCTTTTTCGAGCACGACGAGTACGAACGCGTCATCACGCACCTTCCTGAGTACCTCAAGGACCCCTGCCGCTTCGCCTACCTCAGCGGCTGGCGCCGCGGCGAAGTCTTCACCCTCGAATGGACGGACGTCGACCAGCGCGCACACGTGATCCGCCTGCGGCCCGAGGAGAGCAAGAACGGCCAGGGCCGCACCCTCGCCCTCGAAGGCGACCTCTGGACGATCATCCAACGACGGTGGAGCGAACGAACCATCACGCGCAAGGACAAGACGGTCGTCATCAGCCGGTACGTCTTCCACCACGACGGCCATGCGATCGTCGACATCAAGAAAGCATGGGCGACGGCCTGCACCAAGGCCGGTGTCGGGCCACGACTCTTCCACGACTTCCGCCGCACCGCGATACGCAACATGGTTCGGGCCGGCGTGCCAGAGACCGTCGCGATGAAGATCAGCGGCCACAAGACCAGAAGCGTCTTCGACCGGTACAACATCACCGACGAACGCGACCTACGCGAGGCAATGCAGAAGACGCAAACCTACCTCGCCCAGCGGACCTAGCCGCTTAACATGCATCGCGCCAGATCAGGATATGCGGTGAGAACCTCTGCACTGCCGCTATGTCGGTCCGCCGCAGCCCGAAGTGCGTGCGTCCGGACATATCAATGCGATTGGTCATCGCTCGTTCCCCTTGTCACCGGCACTTTCCTTAGATGTCGGGAAATCCGTGCTTTCCCTAGACGTGGGGGAGTCGTTAACGGTAAGGTGAAAATCAAAGACAGCCGCATTGCTGCCGACAAGTTCATTGATATCATTCGCGTGTACGCCTGCCGCTTCGAGGTACTTGCGCAGGTCGCGATAGCACCGGTCAAGCTCGCGATAGAGAACTTTCTGATCAAGGGCAAGGGAGCGCGCGATCTGCGCGACCGAAAGTCCGCCAACGAAGCGCAATCGAAGAAGCAACTGGTCCTTGTTCGGAAGCGAATCGATGAAGCTGCACACTTTCGCCGAGAGTTCTGCGGCTGCATTGGCATGCTCGAAGCCGAGAACGTCGGGCGCTTGGACTATCTCAACGTCGTCGATGCTGATTCGCCGCCGGCGGGAGCGCACCGGTAGCCTCGCCGCCAGTGCCTCAAGATCAGCACGCACTGTTCCGGGAAACCGCTGCTGCAGAGCTTCGATAACATCGTCGATGCTGCGCCCATCGCGGTAGAGCAATCGCTCCAAGTCAACAGCTACCGCGCCCAAGCGTTTGGCTACGGCGGACGTATTCCACTTGCCGAACTGGTGAGCGCGGTAATCGCGCAACGCCCGAAGCGTCACCGCTGCGATGTAGGTCCCGAACGTAGAGCGCCCTTGAAACTGACGCACGATGGCATAGTCATCTTCGACGAGACGAAGCTTGAACTCACCGGCGAATTCCTCGACCTCTTCGGGCGCCATACCATAGCGGCGGCACATCGAAGCGACGAGACGCTCGATGAGCGGAAGATTCTCGATGAGAAGGTCGTGCGGTAGCGTCGCTAACCTCTCCTCTGGGGTCGTCCGAAAGTTTAACGCACTTGGGCAATGATAGGTCGCGGCAGGCCGCTTTCAGCATGGGGGCATACGTCCCGAACAACGGCCCCGGCTACTCGTCGAAGCACCGCACCACTCGACGGACGATACGCTGCATCATCGGTGTCCAAGATAGAGCTAACGGCCGACACTCCACGCTCCGGCGGCTTTTGAAGTATTCTACGGCACTCCTGCCAACGCACGCTTCTGTCGCCGAACGCTGGCGGGTTACTTTTTGTCCCGACGAGGTAGCCGAGCATGACGGTCACGGTCGAATACACCTGGAAGGGTGCTGGTGAAGTCCGCGCGTATGCGTCGGACATCCTCAAGCATCTCCGCGAACGGCACCCTGACCCGCTGCAGGAACTCCTTGCCCTCGTTTCACTCTCCCTGGAACGCGAGAGTTTGGTGACGCAACTGTACGACTCGCCCCGTATTCACGAACGCATGAGGCAGCTTGAGCAGCGTGAACCACAGCGCGCGCCAATCATCAAAGTCGCCAGAGGGGTAGTCGAGGCCGTGTGGTTGCAAGAAGCACAGCATGCCGAGTACTTGCAGCGACTCAAAGAGACGATCCTTCAGCACCCCGTTGCTGCCGCCTGGAATGACGTCGTCGGCGTCGTGCAAGCGCATGTCATGGAAATGATGCTGTCGTGCTCACCAATCGTCCACCGGGCTGGCCGTCTGGCGGCCACGATCGGAATGGGCTTCGCACCGTCCCGCCCCAAGTTTCTCGCCGATCTGCAAGCGTTGCTTGTCAAGCAATTCTGCCTCTTCATTGCCGAGATGGAGGAGACCGCCGTTGATGGCTACGAGCGCATGCAGACGCTCACCAGCGAGCACTACACCAAGCATCACACGATACCGTTCAACATCGGCTTCGCGGCGGAGGTCGGCCGCATCCTCATCGACGAACGGAATCATCGATCACTCTTTCGGTCGATGGCGGGTTGGTTCACACAGGCCAATACTGTGCGCCGAGTCATTTCCGCGGAGAGTTGCGTGAAGGAGGTGCTTACGATCCTCGGCGCACCGCTCCCGATGCGCGAACCTCAGCAGGACACGGTGTACGCCGCGCCCGCCACTGCCACACCAGAGTTACTCTTCGACGGCGGCTTCAAGCAATTCTTTCATTCCCATGGCATCCAGGTGCAAGTCGCGAACGAAGCGGAATCGTACGAACGCGTCGGACACCTTTTCTTACGCGGTGCACTGCTCGATCCGGCAGCAATCGTCCGGTAAGAGGGCACAGTTATGCTGCGCGTACCGCCACAGAACATCACGATCGTCGACCTAACGGAAAGGCCCCTCCGCGATTACTTCGAGTCCGCAACGTTTGCGGAGAATGACGCGTACCTTCGCCCGGTTGACAACATCGACAGGCACATTCGACAACTTGGCTGCCATGCAATAGTGATCGAGCGCCACTACATCGATCGTGATTACATGGAGGAGCACGGCGTCTTCTATTCACGCAGTCTCGCCGAGCCGCCAAACTACTGCGAGCGGCTGCACTTCTTCCGGACCTCGGCAGCAGAGACCCAACGCCGCTTGCGAGACATCGCGGCGCAGACCGGGAAGCGCCGTCATGCACAACTGCGCACGGCCTTCGGCCGCGAAGCCTACCTCGGTTTTCTCGTGAAGAAACCCTTGCCGGGCGCCCCCGTCGGACGCACGGTCTTACCGCCACCGCACGACGACAACGGCGGGTTCTCGTTCGTCCGCCTCCCAGCAACGGCACACATCGCCGGCGTGCCCCTCCCAGTCAGCGGCCTGCCCTTTCAGCAGCAAGACATGGGCGTGAGTGCGTGCGCTTCAACGGCGGTGTGGACGTCCCTGCAAAACATGCGGGGGTTCGAGACGCTGCGCTCGGTGACGCCGACCCACGTGACACAGTTCGGCGCAGCATCCGGACTCCCATCCGGGCGTGCGATGCCATCGGAGGGCCTCACGCTTGGCCAAATGTGTCAAGCGATTCACGCCGTCGAGCTCGCGCCTAACGTGCTGACGGGAGCGAACGCCACGAGTATCGCGAAGCAACTTTTCACGATCGGACGCTCCGGATTCGCTCCGGTGCTCCTTCTTGAGTGCCTGGAGCACCAACGCTCGCACCACCATGCCGTTACGATGGCGGGCTATCGCCTACGGCCCGTATCCCCAACCGACGCGAGGGGCGATCAGTTCGTGAAAGTCTCCGAGGTCGCACTAACGCTCTCCGAAGTCTTTGTACATGACGATCGCATCGGTCCCTACGTCGCCGCGACGCTTAGCACCGAAAACCACTACTTGGTCCTCGAAGAGCGCCCGCTCGCGGGAGCGGGGTGCGAGTTGCGCTGGCGCCTGCGCAACGTAATTGTGCCGCTGCACCAAAAGATTCGCCTCTCCTTCGGCGCGCTCGATACGATCGTTGCTCGGATTATCGACTTGGCCCGCGATGCTGCGCTCAAGGCGAACGTCGCCGAAGTCTTCACGGAGTCTTGGATCATGCCCGGCACCGCGTACGCCGAGCTACTCCTTGAAACTGAGAACGCGGCGGCCGTCGAAGAGTTGCTGATGAACGTCGCTCTGCCGCGCTACGTGGGCGTCATTCAAGTTGGCGTGCCGGAATGCGGCTCGCTTGCCGTTCTCGCAGATACCACGAGCACAATCCGCAACCCGGTCTTCGTCCGCGTCGTCGTCATGCCGAGTGCGACAACGCCAACCGAGGAAATCGCCCGGGCCCTGGCAGCTACCCTTAACTGCGAGGTTCTCCGTCTCTGAACCGACAGACTTAAATCCTCCGCCCGCTGTTCCGACCACGCTATGCCGAAGAACCAAGGTTCCCTTGCCGTAGAACCTGTGCAGCCGGTTTCCTACACCTTGGAGCAACTGGCAGCGGAGGAAACTCCACAGCACATCGCGCAGTGGGACGAATACATTGCCAGCCGCAAACAGGAAGCCGCCGACCTAGAACGGGTCGATCCGCGCGACTACTTGGTGCGCTACCGCTAGTCGCGCGCGTTCACGCAGACAGCGAAGTCCTGCTCGTCGATGTGTTCGAGCGTACGCGCCTCTTCTTTTCGCTGGGCGATATACTCCTCCCAGGACTGCGTGTGCTCAGGCGCGCGCAGGGTGATGCGGCTACCACGCCGCTTCTTGCCGGGACGACACATCTCGGCTACGACTGATCGAGACATGCAGTCATCTCCTCACTCCTGCGGAGCTGTTCGATTTCATTGGTTCTTCTACGGTTTGAGAGACGAAAGGTTCTCCGCGAACAGGGCAGCGGAGAAGGACAAGGACAGCCTAGCAGAAACAAACGCGAATGCAAAGCTGTCATAACTGGTGGTGGTGCAAGGGTTTCGCCACATTTGAGGCGTGGGTCAAGCGACCCTAGCCATGCTCCGCGAGCGCGCCTCGCGCCTCGCGTGCGCGCGGTCGTCGCGGCGACGACATGGGTGTTGATGGTGAGATCGGACCAGCCGAAACCATCCTCGACCGCGAGCCGTTGGCCACCTCGCACGGCGCATGGATACTTCGCAACCAGCATCAGAATCCCTCTCGCGACGTAGCCACTTCTTCTAGGGAGTGTCGACAGCGCGAATTCTCCTACCCTGAACCGTTAGACACCCCTACCGGCGGTATGGAACCGGCACACCCGCGTCTATAACGTTAGACGGCTGCAAGTGATTGAATTCTCACGCGAACTGTCGCTTCATGACACTTTCTTTCGCAAGGAACAAGGTTGGCACCGAGAAAAGGGCGACGGAGTGCGCACGATGAGAGAACTCGGACAGTTCTCGGACAGTTGATGATTTCGCGCAACGGAGGAGCGGTCGGCCAGAAACGAATAAAGCCGCTGTTTCCAGCGGCTTAGATCGAATTAAAGTTGGTTGCGGGGACAGGATTTGAACCTGCGACCTTTGGGTTATGAGCCCAACGAGCTACCAGACTGCTCCACCCCGCGTCATTCGCTGCTGCGAAGCGGGCGGATGATCTCACCGGCTCCGATTCGCGTCAAGGAACCTGCACAACTCCTCGCCGGGGGGTTCTATTTCCGCGTGGTCACGGTCACGAGAATCGCCGTCAAAACGTCGGGCGGGATGTCTTCGATCTCGACCGTGGTGGCGTGCCGGGCGGCGCGGATGGTCTCGCGATAGCTGGCCAGGTACGCGACGCATGACGGGCAGCGGGAGAGGTGCCGTTCGAACCCGTCGACGCGCTCCGCGGGGAGCTCGCCGGCGCAGTAGTCGTCGAGGAATTCGATCAGTTCCCGGCAGGTCGGCGTCATGCGTTCCTCATGTGCGTGTCCAGCAATGTGCGCAGCGCCTGCCGCGCGCGGTGCAGGCGGATCTTGACGACATTCTTGGTCGTGCCGAGGATCTCCGCGGTCTCGGCGGTGCTCAGTTCTTCGATGTCGCGGAGATGCAAAACGATACGGTAGGCGTCGGGAAGCTTCTCGATGGCCTCGCGCACGCTGGCGCGCAGCTCTTCGCGCTCGAGAACGTTGTCCGCCGACTCCGTCCAGGGCGTGCTCGGCTCGCGCTGGTGTCCGTCTGCGAGAAACTGTGGCAGATACGCCTCGATGTCCTCCTCGGGATGCCTGCGCTTCGAACGCAACTTCATCAGCGCGGTGTTGACGACGATGCGATGCAACCAGGTCGAAAGCGCGGAGGTGGCCTCGAACGTTCCGATCGAGCGATGGACCGCCACCATCGCGTCCTGCAGCGCGTCGCGCGCGTCCTCTTCATTGGCGAGGAAGCGCCGCGCCAGACGCAGCAGGCGCGGACCATGGTCGCGCAGCAGCTTCTCGAACGCGCCGCTGTCGCCTGCCTGCAGGCCGGCGATCAGTACGGCGTCAGGATCGGACGCGAGCATGGTCACGCGCGAACGGGAATCAAGGCGCCGGTCGTGCCGGCGGCAGCGTCGGACAGCAGAAAGGCGATCGTCTCCGCGACACGCTCGAGCGGCACCAGCTTCGACGCGTCGCCGCTCTTCAGCATCGCCGGCGTGGCCAGCGAATCGGGCAGGATCGCGTTGGCGGTGATGCCGTTCGCGCGCTCTCCGGCGGCGACGGCCTGGATGAGCGCATTGAGCGCCGACTTGGCGATCGTGTACGCGGCACTGCTGCCGCTGATGTCGAGCGTCGCGATGGAGCTGATGGCGACGATCCGTCCCGGATTGCTGATGTGCGGCAGCGCTCCGCGGATCGCGAGAAACGCCGCGGTGGCATTGAGCGAGAGCATCTTCGACCACGTATCGAGCGATGTCTCCCGTACCGTTCCGCCGGTCCAGCCGCCGACGAGATGCACCAATCCGTAGATTTCGCCAGCGTCCGCGAACGCATTGCGCACCGACTCTTCGCTGGTGAGGTCGACCTGCGCACGCCCGAGCACGACGCAGCGGTAGTCGCGCGAGAGTCGCCGCACGACCTCGGCGCCGAGGCCGCCGGTGCCGCCGGTGATGACCAACGTACGCATGAGCCGGGCGAGCTTAACGTATTCTGGCGCGGATCTTTCTTGAGGCTGCTGTTTGGATTGATGACCTTCCTCAGGCCCCTTCTCGTTTTGCTCCTCTCCACTACTGCAGGCGCGGCGACGCTGCCTGGCTTTCGCGTGGAGACGCTCGCGCGCGCCGACGGCTTCGTCAGTTCCGTCACCAGCGACTCGCACGGCACGATCTACTTCACCACCACCGACGGCGCCATTCATCGCGTCGATGGAAGCGAGGCGACGCGCATCACCTCACTCCCCACGCGCGCCGGTGGCAACGGCGGATTGCTCGGCATGGCGCTGCTCGACGATCGCACGGCGGTCGTGCACTACACGATCTGGGACGACACGCCCGGCGGCCAGCAGCAGGTGCTCGACGACGTGATCTCGCGCGTCGATCTCAGTGATGGTCCCAATGGTGGCGACGAATCGGTGATGCACACGTTCGTGTGCGACATCCACCAGCGCGCGAACGGTGCATCGTCGGAGCATCACGGCGGCAACGTCACCGTCGCGCCGGACGGATCGGTGTTCGTCGGCATCGGCGAATACGGCGGACGCGCGATCGCGCAGAAGCCGGAATGGAACGGCGGCAAGATCTGGCGCATCGATGCCGAGGGGACCGCGACGCAGTGGGCGCTCGGCATGCGCAATCCTTACGATCTGGCGTGGGACCCGGAGCTCGGGCGCATCGTCGTCGCCGACAACGGCGCGGATGGCGGCGACGAGATTCACATCATCAATGATGGCGACAACTGCGGCTGGCCGGAGACGTACGGCAATCATCCGCCGATGCCCGGCGCCGTCGAGCCCGCGTATGTCTTCCAGCAAACGGTGGCGCCGACGGGCATGGTGCGACTCGACGGAACGAATCCGATGCTGCGCAGCGGCTATCTCGTCGGCGCGTTCGTCACGAAAGCGATCTACTACTTTCCTTCGATGACTGCGCCGATCGACGATCCGATCGCGATCGTCGACGACTTCGATGAGTTCATCATCGATGTCACACAGACCCCGAATGGGGACATCATCTTCGCCACGGCGGGGCAGACGGGCACGTCGATACGGCGTCTGCGCGTCCCTTTTCGCGGTGATTGCAACGGTGATGGCGCGACCGATCATCACGACGTTCTGCCGCTCATCCGCGAGATCAACGACGGCCCTCCGCAGCGCCATCCGACGGTCGACGCGCAGGGCGGAAGTTACGCCGGGTCATGGGGTTGCGATGCGAACGCAGACGGGCTCATCGACGCGCGCGATCTCGATGCGTTGAGCTCGCTCCTCGTCGGGCGCCGGCGGGCGGCCGGCAAGCGGTAGCGGCACCGTCGCTGCAATGAGACCTCCTAGTTATTTGAAGGAGGCAATCCCATGAATCAATCATTGCACGGGGTCAGACGCCCCGCGATCGTGCTCGCGATCGCCCTGTCGCTCGTGGCGGGCGTGGCCGACGGGCAGACCAGGGTCAATCCGGGGTGGAACATGTTCAGCGCGCAGCAGGACGTCGAGATCGGCGCGCAGTCGGCGGCGGAGGCGGAGCGGCAGCTGCCGATTCTTCGCGATGCGGACGTCGAGAACTACGTCAACCGCATCGGACATCGGCTGGCGGCGAACGCAGGCGGCCCGCAGTTCCAGTATCGCTTCCGCGTCGTGAATGCGTCGGACATCAACGCCTTCGCGCTGCCGGGCGGATTCATCTATCTCAATCGCGGCATCATCGAGAACTCGCGTAACGAAGGCGAAGTGGCGGGCGTGCTCGCGCACGAGATCGCGCACAGCGCGCTCCGCCACGGAACGCACCAGGCCTCGAAGGCATACGCGGCACAGGCCGGTCTGCAGATCCTGGGCGGACTCCTCGGCGGGCGCGTGGGCAACAACACCGCGCAGATCCTGAACACCATCGGCGGCGTCGGACTGAACGCGCTGTTCCTCAAGTTCAGCCGCGAGCTCGAGACGCAGGCGGACGTGCGCGGGGCGCAGATCCTCGCGGCCAGCGGCTACACGCCGGCGGACATGGTCAGCTTCTTCGATCAGCTGGCGAAGGTCGACAGGTCGAAGAAGACCACGTGGCTCTCGCATCACCCCGCGCCGCCGGATCGTCAGGCGCGCATCGAGCGGGAACGCCAGCTGTTGCGCGAGCCGGCCACGCCGACGCAGAACGTCGCGGAGCTGAATCGCATCAAGAGCGACCTGCGCGGGTACCGCTCGGCGACGAGCACCACACAGATCGCGCAGGGAACGACGAGCGGACGGACCACCGGCGCCCGAGGGAATCCCTCCATGACCAGCAGCGGGACGAGCAGCACCACCAGCATCGGACGGGTGGCGGCGCCTTCGAGCTCGCTGCGCAAGTTCACGAACCGCAGCGGCGCGTACGCGATCAACTATCCGTCGAACTGGCGCGTGTATGACAGCGGCGGCTTCGGCGTGACGATCGCGCCGGACGGCGGGATCGGGGACGTGGGCGGACGCACGGAAGTGGTGTACGGACTGATCGTCAACCATTACGACCCGTTCGGCAATACGCCGCGCTCGTACCTGCGCGATGGACGGACGCCGGCGTCGGTGACGATGCAGGACGCGACCAACGACCTCATCGCGCAGATCCGGCAGAGTAGCCCGCACCTGCGCGTGATCAGCGGCTCGGGCCAGCAGCTCCGGCTCGACGGCCGGACCGCGATCGCGGCCAGCCTGCGCGGCACGAACCCGAACACGCGCATCAGCGAGCGGGTGACGGTGGTGACGCGCGCGCTGCCGGACGGACATCTGATGTACGTCCTGTTCGTGACGCCGGAGCAGGATGCGTCGCGCTACGGCAGTGTGCTGAACAACATCGTGGCGTCGCTCGACGTGAACGATTCCAGCCGCTCGCACTGACAGAAATGAACGAGCCTCCGGCCGGAGTTATGATCCGGCTGGAGGACTTTTTCACTATGTACGATGAAATGATGGTCGCGCCGATGCGCGAAGAGCTGACGCGGGTCGGCATCGAAGAGACCCGGACCGCGGCGGACGTCGACGCGGTGCTGGGCGAGAAGAAGGGCACGGTGCTGGTGGTGGTCAACTCCGTCTGCGGTTGTGCGGCCGGCATGGCCCGGCCGGCAGTGGCGATGGCCGTCGAGCACGACACGCGTCCCGACCGGATGATCACCGTCTTCGCCGGCAACGACCGCGAGGCCACACAGCGCGCGCGCGAGTACTTCACGGGCTATCGTCCGTCGTCCCCGTCGATCGCACTGCTCAAGGACGGGCAGGTGGTGAAGATGCTCGAGCGGCACAACATCGAAGGGCGCCACGCGCACGACATCGCCGCGGAGCTGACGGCGGCGTTCGATCAGTACTGCAAGCAGCCGGTCACGGCGTAGATTTTCGCGAGAGCCGCCCCTCACCCTGCCCTCTCCCCGCTTCGCGGGGAGAGGGTGGCCGAAGGCCGGGTGAGGGGCGGCTCTCGCGCTACCTCGCCTCGTAATCGCGCAGATACGGCGCGACCCTCTCCTCGAAATCGCGCGTCATCGCCGCGATCCCCCGCGCCTCCGCCACCACTACCGATGGCGCTTCCGGCAGGTCGCGATGGCGTTCGTGGCGTTCCAGTCCGCGCAGCGCTTCGACGTCGCTCATCCCATACGCCCGCGGCATGACTTCCGCGAAGCCGGCCGCGCGCAACGCGAGCTCGAGCGTGCGGAAGTTGTAGAGGAACTGATGGCCCCAGCCGTGGAACGCGCGGTTGATCTCCAGGCAGCCGATCAGCTGTTCGTCCGGGGTGAGCTCCGCCGGCGGTTTGTAGTGCGTGAGCCAGACCCAGTCGAGGTTCGGCGTCGACAGCCGCAGCACGCCGTCCGCGCGCAGCACGCGCCGGCATTCGCGCAGGAAGCGCAGCCCCTCGGACAGCGTGAGGTGCTCGAGGAAGTGCTCGGCGAAGATCAGCTCGACAGCGGCGAACGGCCACGGCTCGCGCACGTCGAGCACCACGTCCACGCCGGGGTAGGCGGTGACGTCGACGTTCGTCCATCCCTCGATGGCCACGGGGCCGGATCCGACGTGCAAGCGCATGGCCGCGACATCCTAAGGCATGGGCCTCGCAGTCGTGGGCGCGCATGACCGATTTCGAAGACCGCATCCGACGCATGGCGCGCGAGGCGATGGCGGAGATCGGCCGCGACGCCGATGAGATCGCTGACGTGATCGAGCCGCCCGGCGCCGATTACTGCGTGATCGCGTTCCGCGATCCCGATCTGAAACCGATCGAGATCCCCAAGCCCCTCGGCGCCGGAGAAACGCAGGAACAGGACGAGATCCGGAGAGCGCTGCAGTACCGGTTTCACACGTGAGCCGGGAAGTCGCAAAGTCGCAAAGTCGCAAAGTCTCAAAGGCGTTGTTGCCGCGCTCTTTGAGACTTTG
>CAMPKJ010000152.1 GCA_946887105.1 uncultured Acidobacteriota bacterium
GCTCCAACAGGCCAAACGCGCCGCGGATGCCTACCTCGGGCGCCGCGAACAGGAAGCGCAGGCGGTGCTCGCGGAAAAGAGCGCCATCTCCGAAGGCATCCGCCGCGAGCGTGCGGCGCTGAATGGAAGCGCCGGCGACGCGTACGTCAGTCTCCAGCTCATCGACGCATTGCAGAAAAAAGAAATCCGCCAGATCCCGAAGCTTCCCAATGGAAACGTGATCATCGACGGCAACAAGCTGCTCCAGCAGCTCGGCGTGCTGCGCGTGATCCAGCAGCAACAGCAGCCGGATGCCGGAAATCAATAGCCGATGCTGAACATCGCCGGACCGGAGTACGACTTCGGAAACGTGGTCTTCGTGGTGCTCGAGGAATGCGAGCACCGCCGCCGCGGCATTCCCGATGACGAAGCGGAGGAAGCGCTGATGCGCGTCGCGCGCGGCAAGCTGGCCAGGATCCGGCAGGCATACGACGAGTTCGGCGGCTCACCCGCGTACTGGAAAGTGCTGGAGGCGGAAGTGCTGGAGACGGCCATGCCGCAATACATCGACGCGGCGCGCGAAATGACGGCGCTGGAGCGTTCGAATTTCGGCGTGTGGCGGGGCGGCGATCCGGCGGCGCGCTTCACGTTCGCGCTGGCGGGCCTCCTCCTCGGCAGCATTCTGCTCGCGCTGCCGTTCGTGAAAATCGTGGAGGCGATGTTTGCGTTCGCGCTCGCCTTCCTCGGCTTCATCTATCCCGAGCTGAAACGCTACACGCACGAGCGGCGGCACTTCCGTCTGCTCAATCGCCTGGTCCGCGACGCCGCGCAGTATCAGCTGAACGCGAAGCTGCATTACATGACCACGAGCGAGATCCGGGAGTCGTTCACGCTCGACGGCGGGACGACGGCGGCGCCCGGCAAAGAAGCGGACTAATCCGTGTACCATGCGGCGCCATGCCGCTTCACACGAAGATCCTCCTCGGCCTGATCCTCGGCGCCATCGCCGGCGGGACGTTGAACAGCCTTCTCGGCGCGTCCGACCCGAACCTGATCTTCGCCGTCGACCACGTCACCAATCCGATCGGCACGCTGTTCCTGCGACTGCTGTTGCTGCTGGTCGTGCCGCTCGTGTTTTCGAGCCTCGTGGTGGGTGTGGCGGGGCTCGGCGATCTGCGGCGCATCGGCCGCATCGGTGTGAAGTCACTGGTCTATACCCTGATCGTCTCCGCCATCAGCGTGTTGATCGGACTGACGCTGGCAAACACGATCAAGCCCGGAAAACGCGTCGATCCCGCGGTCAGCGCGCAGCTCGCGCAGCGCTATGCGGCCGACGCCACCAAGCGCGTGGAGAGCGCGATCGAAAGCGCGAAAACGGACGACACGCCGCTGCTCAAGGTGGTGAAGACCATCGTCCCGACCAACATCTTTCATTCGATCGGCGGCCGCGAAACCCCGGACATGCTCGGGCTGATGTTCTTCGCGGTGTTCCTCGGCATCTGCGTGACGATGGTGCCGAAGGAGACCGCGGCGCCGCTCGTGACCGTGCTCGACGCGGTGTTCGCCGCAACCACCGTGGCCATCCAGGTGGTGATGCGACTCGGGCCGTACGCCGTGTTCTGCCTGCTCTTCACGATGACCGCGCGGTTCGGCTTCGGCCTGCTGGCCAGCCTCGGATGGTTTGTCGTGACGGTGATCCTCGGCCTGGCGCTGCACATGTTCGGCGTGTACTCGATCTCGGTGGCGCTGCTTTCGCGCATCAACCCGATCGAATTCTTCCGCCGCATCAAGACAGCCATGATCACCGCGTTCTCGACGTCGTCGTCGAACGCGACCCTTCCGACCGCGTTGCGCGTCTCCGAGGAGAACCTCGGCGTGCCGCGGGACATCAACTCCTTCGTGCTCACCGTCGGCGCCACCGCGAATCAGAACGGCACCGCGCTCTATGAAGGCGTCACGGTGTTGTTCCTCGCGCAACTCGCCGGCGTCGATCTCTCGATCGCGCAGCAGTTGATGGTCGTCTACCTGGCCATCCTCGGCGGTGTGGGCACGGCCGGCGTCCCGTCGGGCTCGATTCCGTTCATCATTCTCGTGCTCGCGCAGATCGGCGTGAATCCCGCGCTGATCGGCATCATCCTCGGCGTCGATCGCATTCTGGACATGTGCAGGACGACGCTGAACGTGACCGGCGACATCACCATCGCCACCTACGTGGCGCGCTCGGAAGGATACGAATTGCTGAAGGAAACGCCTGCGCCGGCAAAGGTCGATTTGTGATTGCTTAATCGCAAACGCGCGACGAAAATGCGGCCCATGTCCGTCGCCGCGCCCTTCCCAGTGCAGTCGAATCTCGTTCCAGGGTCGTTCGCCCCCGAACAGTCGCCCTACGACATCGTGATGGTTGACGTCACGCACCGCTGCAACATGACGTGCGCGAACTGCTACCTCCCCAACCGCGTCATCCCCGACATGGACGCGCGCTGGCTTTCGTCGATCTTCAAGCGGCTGCGCAGAGGCACGTTCATCCGGCTGACGGGCGGAGAAGCGACGCTGCGGAAAGACCTGCCGGACATCATCAGCGACGCGCGCGCACACGGACTGCACCCGGTGGTGATGACGAACGGACTGAAGCTCGCCGATCGCGCGTACGTGCGCGAGCTGAAGAAGGCCGGCATGCAGGTCTGCTATCTCTCGTTCAGCGGCGGCTTCGACGACGATCTATACGAGGCCATCGACGAGATGCGCTGCGCGGACCGCAAGCGCGCCGCGTTCGAGAACCTGCACGCGGAGCACGTCTTCACGTCGATCGGCATGATCCTCATCCCGGGCGTGAACGAATCGGCGATCACGGCCACCTGGAAAGCGATCGAGGAATCGCGCAACGTGCGCGAGCTGCACCTGCGCGCCGTCGGCGAGATGGGCCGCTTCATGACCACGCCTCCCGCGAAGCTGGCCCAGATGATGGCCGCGTTCTGCGACGCCGCCGGCGTGAGCGAGGACGCGATCGGGATCCAGACGCGCACGCACAACGCACAGGAGTTCTTCTACGGCCGCGTGCACGTGCAGATGACGGAATGGCCCGACCTCGGCAGCACGCGCCGCGGACGCCTGACGCCGGAAGGCCTGATCGCGCCGTTCATGGAGCACATCATCGCGAACGACGGAGGCTACTGATGAGCTTTGCCGAATCGCTTTACGCGGCGGCCCGTCCGCAGGAGATCGAGACCCATCCCTTCATTGGGCACGTCCGGGAAGGCGCGGCCACGCAGGAGGTGGTCCGCCAGTTTGCGCTGCACCTCGCCTCGGCGACGGAATCGTTCGTCCGCTCGCTGCACTCCATTCTCAGCATCTGTCCCGATCCGCTGGTGCGCCATTCCCTGATCTCGAACGTGCTCGAGGAAGAAGGGATGACCGGCTACGTCCCCGGCCGCGGAGCGACGTTCGATCCCGGCCGGCATCATCCGACCATGGCCCGCCGTTTCGCGCGCGCGGCCGGCGCCACCGATGCGGAGATCGAGGCATTTCGGGTCGGCCCGCCGCGCTGGTTTCATCGCGCCATCGCGGCCGGCAACTGGCTCGGACCATTCGCCTACATCGCGGTCGGCACCGAGGCCAGCATTCCACCGACGTACCGCCTGCTCGTTCCGGCGTTTGCGGAACACTACGGCTTCAATGACCACGATATGGAGTTCCTGTACGAGCACATGACCGTCGACGACCGGCATGGGGAAGAGGGCGCACAGCTGATCGCATCCGTGGCCACGACTGAAGCAGCACAGCGTCAGGCGCTCGAAGGCGCGCGCCGCGGCGGCCATGGCTGGTGGCAGATCCTCCTGAAGCACGCCGGCCCCGCCCCCGTCCCAGCGTGAACATCCGTCCCGTTCTTCAGGTTCTCGCCCACGTCACGGGCGACGCGTTCCGCATTCTTCCGAAGAAGACGCGCTTCGCCGCCGCGCGCCGCATCGCGCTGCTGATCGCTCCGCTGCTGAAGCGCACGCGCTATTACGCGGCACGTCCCTCCCTGCTCGACGGGGCGCGCGAAGAGGCGCTGCGCATGGTGTTGCGGACCATGACCCGCGCCCGCGTCGAATTCGATCCCGACGTGCACATCGTCGGCAGGGAGCTGGTGGACGGCCCGCCCGTGCTGATCGTCAGCGCCCACTTTCTGCTCGACAGTGCCATGTCGCGCTGGATGTTCGACGCGGGCCGGCAGTTCACGGTCAGCCTGGCCGGGCCGCGCGAGCCGATGTACTACTGCGGCACCACCGTCCCGCTGCCGCACCACTACGCCGGCCCGATGCTGTTCCTGCAATTGCGGCGGGCGCTCGCGGCAGGCCACATCGGTTTCGTGGCCGTCGAGGAGTCGGAGCCGCACGAGCACTGGGAGGAGGTGGAGACCGCCGCAGGCCGCCGCTATGTGTCGCCCGCGGTCTTCGCGTTCGTCGCGCGCACGGGAACTCCGATCGTATTCGGGGCCACCTACCTGAGTCCCGAGGGACGGCTGACGGTCACGTACGAAAAACCGCGCGCCGCGGATGCGGAGGGGCTGATGGCGGAGTTCTGCGACTTTCTGCGCAGACATGCAGCGGCGGTTGTGCGGTAGGAGGCGTTACAATCCGGGCTGAGTCGGCATGCGAACGGGCAGCATCGAGCGGGCGAAACGCCGGATGGTCCGGCAGGCGGTGGCGGAAAACCTCGAGGTCATCCGGGGGATGCCACCGCGCGCATTGCGTCCCGTGAATCGCATCTGGCGCCGCTGGCTGCGCCGCGCGTCGCTCATCGCGCTACCGCTCACATTGGTCGGCTCGTCGTACATCATCGCCAACGGCAACAGCCAGTCGCCGATGGTGACGCGCATGTCGGCGCTGCCGATCGTGCAGGTGATGAAGCGGCCGCAGCCGATCGCACCCGAGGCGCGCAACACCACCGAACGGATGACCTCGTCCGCGTTTCCGCTGGCCGTCCGCCGTGTCGTGCTCGACGCCGGCCACGGCGGCACCGATCCCGGCGCGACCTCGAAAGACGTCCTGGAAAAAGAGATCACGCTGGATATCGGACTGCGCCTGCGCACACTGCTCGAGCAGAACGGCTTCGACGTGGTGGTCACGCGCGAAGCCGATCGCACCGTCGCACTCAGGGATCGCGCGCTGCTCGCCAATCAATCGAAGAGCGACATCTTCGTGTCCATCCACGTGAACGCGCTCGAGAAGCACACCGAGAGCCGCGGTATCGAGACGTATTACCTCGGCGCAACGGACGATCCGAAGCTGACCGCGCTGGCCGCGGTCGAGAATCGCGTGTCGGGCTACTCGGTCTCGGACATGCGCAAGCTGCTCGAGGATGTCTATAGAGACGCGCGTGCCGAGGAGTCGCACGAGCTCGCGCGCGCGGTGCAGAAAACGCTGTACACCTCGCTGCGCCGTGAAGACGAAGGACTCGAGAACTGGGGCGTGAAGCGCGCGCCGTTCATCGTGCTCGCATCGACCGACATGCCGGCCGTGCTCGCGGAAGTCGGTTGCATCTCCAACGAAAAAGAATCGGCGATGCTGCGCCGCCCCGAGTACCGGCAACAAATCGCGGCGGCGTTGTTCGAAGGCATCCGCGCCTACGCGGGCGCGACCCCGAAAGGAAATGATAAGAATGGCTGAGATCCTCAACGTCGGCATCGACCTCGGCACCTCGCGGAGCGCCATCTCGGCATCCAACGGCGAGCGCTTCGTGGTCGAAAGCTTCGTCGGCTGGCCCGTGGACATGGTGGCGCGCAAGGTCCTCAAGCGCGATGTGCTGATCGGGCACGAGGCCGTCGCCAATCGAACCATGCTCGACCTCCATCGCCCGCTCGAGCGCGGCCTGCTCAAGGAAGGCTCGGAGAAAGACATCGAAGCGGTGCGCGAGCTGCTCAAGCACCTGCTCCGCCTGGTCGGCGTGAACGGCTCCAGCGGAAAGATCGACGCCGCCAACGTACGCGCCGTCGTCGGCGTGCCGGCCGCGTCGCTGCGGACGAACAAGCAGTACCTGCGCAACGCCATGAAAGGCATCGTCGACAGCCTGCTGATCGTGACCGAGCCGTTCGCGGTCGCATACGGACTGGACGCGCTGCTGCACACCATGATCGTCGACATCGGCGCGGGCACGACCGACTTCTGCGTGATGAAGGGGCGCTATCCGACGGAAGAGGACCAGCGCACGCTGACCATCGCCGGCGACTCGATCGACGCGCAGCTCCTGAAGCTGATCGAAGAGCGTTACCCGCAGGCGAACGTGACCGTGTACATGGTCCGCGAATGGAAGGAAACGTTCAGCTTCGTCGGTGACGCGCCGAAGCCGGTGATCGTCACGGCGCCGGTGAAAGGCGTGCCGACGGAGCTCGACATCACCAGCGAGATGAAGACGGCCTGCGAGACGATCCTGCCGCCGATCATCGAGACCATGCTCGATCTGCTCGCGCGCGTCGAGCCGGAGTTCCAGGAACGCGTGCGCAACAACATCATCCTCTCCGGCGGCGGCGGCCTGATTCACGGCCTCGCCGACGCCCTCGAAGCCGCGCTGAAAGGCGTCGGCGGCGGCAGCGTGCGCTACATGGAAGATCCAGTGTTCATCGGATCCGACGGCGGCCTCGCGCTGGCGCAGGACGCGCCGGAAGGAGATTGGGAGAAACTGACGGCGTAAAGGCGGTTCCTCGGAGTTCCTCGGGCGACCTCACTCCGAGGCACTCCGAGGAACCGAGGAACCCGTCGTAAGCCATGACCCGCGTCCTCGTCTTCGTCGTCATTCTCCTGATCGCGATCCTCGCGTTCTCACAGTACCTCCGCCGCACCGGGATGTTCTTCCCCGACCGGTACCCGACCGGCCGCTGGGATCGCGATGCGTTCCTGGTGGTCCCGGGCGATCACACGTTCGTTACGCCCGATGGGGTGAAGCTGCACGCGTGGCGTTTCGATGCGGCGGAGCCCAACGTTCCGGTGATGATCTGGTTCCACGGCAATGCGGGGAATCTCACGGATCGCGCGGACATGGCCGTCGAGCACGCGCGGCGCGGGATCTCGGTGTTCGTGTTCGACTATCGCGGCTACGGAAAGAGCGAGGGGAAGGCGTCGGAGTCGAAGCTGTTCCTCGACGCGCTGGCGGCGTTCGACTACGTTCATGCATCCGGCGCGAAGAACATCTTCCTGTATGGCGAGTCGGTGGGCGGCCCGTATGCCGCCTACGTCGCGCGCGAGCGCAAAGGTGGCGTTCGCGGCGTGATCCTCGAGAACTCGTTCCCGTCTTTGAAAGACATGGGCAACGCGCTCTACCATCCACTGCCGCTCGGCTGGACCGCGCCGTTCGCGCTGCGGACCACCGCGTGGCTGAACGACGCCGGCGTGCCGGTACTGGTCATGCACGGCACTCGCGACGGCGTGATTCCGTACGCGCTCGGCAAAAAGCTTTACGATGACCTGCGGGTCGAAAAGCAGATGCTGACGTCGCACGCCGGACATTGCGAGATCCCGCTGTTCGAGCCCGCGCGCTACTACGACGCCGTCACTCGATTCATTCGGAAGGAGACCTCATGAAGTCGCTGCTCCCCGCTGCACTCCTACTCCTCCTCGCGGCCTGCGCTACCGCTCCCCCGCCCGCCACTCTTCCGCCTGCCGCGCTTCCACCGGCGGCCGAAACCACGCCGCCGCCCGCGCCTCCGGCCGCCACGCTCACGGTTCCGGTCGACTACCACAAGCTCGAGAACGGACTGAAAGTCGTGTTCTCCGTCGACCGCACCGCGCCGACGGCAGTCGTGGCCGTGTACTACGGCATCGGCTTCCGCGTCGAGCCGCGCGACCGCACCGGCTTCGCGCATCTCTTCGAGCATCTGATGTTCCAGGGCTCCGGCAACCTCGGCAAGATGGAGCTCGTGCGCCTGATCCAGTCGAACGGCGGCGTGCTCAACGGCTCCACGCGCTTCGACTTCACGAATTACTTCGAGATCGTTCCGGCGCACACGCTGGAAACCATGTTGTGGGCGGAAGCCGATCGCATGCGCAGCCTGGCCATCACCGAAGAGAATCTGACGAACCAGAAGAACGTCGTGAAAAACGAGGTGCGCGTCAACGTCCTCAATCAGCCGTACGGCGGATTCCCGTGGCTCGACCTGCCGCAGTACGCGAACACGAACTGGTTCAACGCGCACAACTTCTACGGCGATCTCGCCGATCTCGACGCCGCGACGCTCGACGACGCGCGCAATTTCTTCAAGACCTACTACGCGCCGAACAACGCCGTGCTCACGGTCGTCGGCGACTTCGATCCCGCACAGACGATGACCTGGATCCAGCAGTACTTCGGGCCGATCGCCGCGCAGCCGCAACCGCCGCGGCCCGACATCTCCGAGCCGCGGCAGACCGAGGAGAAGCGACAGACGAAAGTGGACGAGAAGGCGCCGCGGCCCGCGCTCGCGATCGGCTATCACGCCCCGCCGCCCGAGACGCCGGAGTACTACGCGATGGCGCTCATCGATCAGATCCTCGCCGCCGGCAACGACAGCTGGCTGTACCAGGACCTCGTACAGACCCGCGGTCTGACCGGCGACGTCGACTCCTCGATGAATGCGCTCGGCAACATGTTCAACATCAACGGGCCGACGCTTTACATGACCTGGCTGTTTCACGACAAGGACAAGACCGCGGACCAGATCCTCGCCGCGATCGACGCGCAGGTCGCGCGGCTGCAGAACGAAACGCTGGACGCGGACACGATGAACCGCGCGCGCCTGAAGATGCGCTCCTCGCTCTACGACGAGCTGGAAGGCCTCTTCAACTTCGGCCGCGCCGATCTGCTGGCGTCGTTCGCGCTCTTCTACGACGACCCGAACCGCATCAACAACGTCGAACGACGCTTCGCCGCCGTGACGCCGGAGCTGGTCCGGCAGACCGCGCAGGAGTACCTGCGCCCGACCAACCGCACCGTGCTGATGGTCGTCCCGAAAGGCTGAACATGATGCGCACCCTCGCACTGACACTGGCATTGCTCTCCACCATCCTGCACGCGCAGGAAAAACAGAAACCGCCCGCACCGGGCACGCCGCGCAACTTCGCCATTCCGGAAGTGCGGCGCTTCGATCTTCCGAACGGCCTGAAGGTCCGCTTCGTCCCGTACGGTGTACTACAGAAGGCCACCATCCGCCTGGTCGCGCAGACCGGCAACGTCGACGAGAGCGAGAACGAGATCTGGCTCGCCGACGTCACCGGCGCGATGCTGCAGCAGGGCACGACGTCGCGCTCCGCACCGCAGATCGCGCGCGAGGTGGCCATGATGGGCGGCGCGCTCGACGTCAGCGTGGGGATGAACCAGACCACCATCGGCACGGACGTCTTCTCCGAATCCGCGGATGAGGCCATCGCGCTGGTCGCGGACATCGCACGCAACCCGCTCTTCCCGGAGGCGGATCTCACGCGCATCAAAGCCGACCTGCTGCGCGATCTGTCGATCCGCCGCAGCCAGCCGGGACCGATCGCAGCGGAGAAGTTCTCGCAGGTGCTGTTCGGCAATCATCCGTATGGCCGCATGTTCCCGGCCGAGGCGGCGCTGCAGGGGTACACGCTGGAGCAGGTGCGCTCGTTCCACGCGCGCAACTTCGGGGCGGCTCGCTCGTTCCTTTACGTGATCGGCCGCTTCGACGCGTCCGCGGTCGAGCAGGCCATCCGGCAGAATCTCGGCCAGTGGCCGGCCGGATCGCCGCCGTCGAAGCCGCAGGTGACGCCGGTCAGCGCACGTTCGCTGCACCTGATCGATCGTCCGGGCGCGGTGCAATCGACGCTCTACATCGGACTGCCGGTGATCGACGCCACGCATGCCGACTATCTCGCGCTGACAGTCATGAACGCGCTCCTCGGCGGCTCGTTCGGCTCGCGCATCACCGCGAACATCCGCGAGCAGAAGGGCTACACGTACTCGCCCACCAGCGCCGTGACGTCGCGTCTCGGCGGCGCATCCTGGGCCGAGATGGCCGACGTCACCACGAATGTGACCGGCGCGTCGATCCAGGAGATCCTGAAGGAGATCGAGCGCCTGCGCGGCGAGGCGCCGACCGCCGAAGAACTGCGCGGCATCCAGAACTACCTCGCGGGAACGTTCGTGCTGCGCAACTCCTCGCGCCCCGGCATCGCCGCCCAGCTCGCGTTCATCGATCTGTACGGGCTGAGCGAGAGCTACGTCCGCAATTACGTGCAGAACGTGTACGCGCTGACGCCGGCGGAAATCCAGCGGCTGGCGAGGACGTACATCGATCCCGCGAAGCTGGCCATCGTGGTGGTGGGGGATCGGGAGAAGGTGGCGGAGCAGTTGAAGCCGTACGGGGTGATTGCCCCGGATTCGTAGCCTTCTCCCCTCGTGAGGGGAGAAGGTGCCGCAGGCGGATGAGGGGTTGTCGTCGTGCCGCGGAGAGGACCCCTCATCCGCGCTTCGCGCACCTTCTCCCCTCCGCGGAGGGGAGAAGGCTACCTATCGTCAGCTAAACTGCACCCGCAAATGAAACCCGGCGATACCCTCGACGGCCGCTACACCATCACCGACCGCCTCGGCGCAGGCGGGATGGGCGAGGTGTACAAGGCCACGCACACGTTCCTCGGATCGCCGCGCGTCATCAAGGTCGTCCATCCGCACATCTCCGGCAACACCGACGCGAAAGACCGCTTCCTCCGCGAGGCGCGCGCGGCCACGAAAGTCCAGCACCAGAACGTGGCCACGCTGCACGACTTCGCCTCACTGCCGGACGGCGCGCATTACATGGTCTGGGAGTTCATCTCCGGCGAGAACCTCGCGCAGCGTCTCCGCGCGCGCGGGCAGCTCCCGCCGAAACAAGCCGTGCGCATCACCCTGCAGGCGCTGCGCGGCCTCGATGCCATCCATCGCGCGGGCATCATCCATCGCGACATCAGTCCCGAGAATCTGATGATCACCGCCGACGACGAGGTGAAGATCATCGACCTCGGCGTGGCGAAGGTCGAAGACACGGACGCGGTCTCGTCGACGCGTACCGGCATCTTCGTCGGCAAACTGCGATACGCCGCACCCGAGCAGCTCGGGTTCATCCCCGAGGGAGAAAAAATCGACGGCCGCGCCGACCTCTATGCCATGGCCATGGTGCTGGTCGAGTTGCTCACCGGACGGCCGCCGTATGAGGCGACGTCACCGCACGAATACTTCATGCTGCACGCCGTCGAGCCGCGCAAGCAGACCGTTTCGCTGCCGGTCGAAATGCCGGGCAGCGCGGCGCTGCAGGCGGTGCTCGAAAAGGCGCTCGCGCGCGACCGCAACCAACGCTATGCCACCGCGCGCGATTTCGCATTCGCGCTCGAGGAGATCGAGCGCACGCTCCCCGAGCCGCGCGACATGGCCACGATGGCGCTGCCGCTGGACGGCGACGAGACCATGCGCGTGTCGTCGAACGTCAGCACGCTCCATCGCGATACCAATCCCGACACGCTCCATCGCGAGACCCTGCGCACGAGCTCACCCGCGGCGGCAACCGTGCAAACGCCGCTGCCTGCATCCGCGCCAGTCGCCCCCGCAACGTTGCTCACGCCGATTCCCGACACGGCACCACCGCCGGCGAAGTTGCGCAAAGGTGTGAATCCGCTCTACTTCGCCGGATTCCTGGTGCTGCTCGTGCTCGCATTCGCGGCGTTGCTGTTGTGGCCGGGCGGCAGGAACAGACAGTCGATCGTCAGCCTCCCCGAGACCACCACCACGGCCGCGGCGACGACAGATACGACCGCGACTAAGGCCCCGCAACCGCCGCCGGTAATCTCCGCGGCGGAGGTGACGGTCACCAGCGCGACCGCGGATTCCACGCAGCTCTCCGCGCCGATCACGACGACCACCGCCGTGATCGCGCCGCCCGTTACGTCAACCGTCGCCGCAGCGCCAAGGCCGAGACCGCGTCCGGTGGAACCGCGTCCCGTCGAGCCGGCACCGAGAAGAGAAGAAGAGGAAGAAGTGGAGATCGCGGACGCGCCGTCGGTTCCGGCGTTCGGCCGTGCGGCGACATTCCGCGACGGCGGCGACGGCGACGCGAACGATCGCGCGCTGGCGATTCTCCGCCGCGAGCTGCGCGGTACGACCACCGTGGCATTGCGCGCGGGCGGCATGACCGCGGAGCTCGCGCGCGCGCTGCGCGAAGAGTTCCCGAACATCCAGTTCGAAGGTACCGCGGACGTCGTGATCC
>CAMPKJ010000153.1 GCA_946887105.1 uncultured Acidobacteriota bacterium
GTACTCCCAAGTCCTATACTGTCTCGCGACCGAGCGATCCGTGTCCGAGACCCCTCCATTCCGCCCGCGATCCACGCCTCATGTGGAGACGCTGATCCGTGAGACCGAACGCCGTCTGCGCCGCCACAACAGCGTGCTCGTGGACCTGACGCGCACGCCGTCGATCCACGGCGGCAATCTCGCCGAGGCGCTGCGCGACATCGCGGTGGCAGGAGCGGAAACGCTCGAGGTCGAGCGCGCCGGCATCTGGTTCTTCACCACCGGCCGCAAGTCGCTGCGGCTCGACGAACAATTCGAGCGCACCCTCGGCACGCACTCCAGTGGCACCGAGTTGCACGCGGCGCAATATCCGGTCTACTTCAAAGCGGTCGACACCGAGCGCGTCATCGTCGCTCACGACGCGCGCCTCGATCCCCGCACCAGCGCGTTCTCCGAGAGCTACCTGATCCCGTTCGGCGTCACGTCGATGCTCGACGTCCCGATCCGCCGCTTCGGCCAGACCGTCGGCGTGGTCTGCTTCGAGCACACCGGGCCGGCGCGGACGTGGCTGGTCGAGGACGAGAACTTCGCGACCTCCATCGCCGATCTCGTGGCCACCGCCATCGACGCAACCGACCGCCGGCAGGCGCAGGAGGCGTTGCGGCATCGCGTCGAGTTCGAGAAGCTGATCGCCAGCATCTCCACGCGTTTCGCGAACCTCGCGGACGAGGAGCTCGACGGCGCGATCGAACAGACGCTCGCGGACGTCGGCGCGTTCGTGCACGCCGAGCGCGCGCACGTGTTCATGCTGCTCGACGACGGCCTCAGCGCGCACATCGAGTACGAGTGGAACGCGCCCGGCATCGAGTCGCGCAAGGCCGCGTACGGCGAGCTCCCGGCGGCGGCGTTCCCGTGGTGGGTGGACCGGATGCGCCATGGCGGCATCGCCCGCTGGCGTGTGCCGGAGGAGTTGCCGCCCGAGGCGGCCAACGAGCGCAGACTCTCCGAGCGACACGGCATCCGCAGCTCGCTGTTCGTGCCGATGGCCATCGAGAAGCGATTGTTCGGCAGCGTCGGCTGCAGCACGGTGACGCACGAGTCGGACTGGAGCGAGGAGGTCATCGCGCTGCTGCGCATCACCGGCGAGATCTTTGCCAGCGCCATCGAGCGCAGCCGCACCTATCGCGCGTTGCGCGCGAGCGAGCAGCGGCATCGCCTGCTGTTCGAGCGCAACTTGGCCGGCGTCTATCACAACACGCTGGACGGCCGGATGATCGACTGCAACGACGCGCTGGCGGAGATGCTCGGGTACGAATCGAAGAACGAGTTCCTGTCGATGAATGCGCGCGATCTCTACTTCGAGGCGTCCGAGCGCGATCTCTTCATCGAGCGCATTCTCGCGGACGGCGACATGCGCGGCGTCGAGATCTGCCTGCGCCGCAAAGACGGGCGTCCGATCTGGCTGCTGGAGAGCGTGCACCTGCTCGACGGTGAGCCGCGCGTCCTGGAAGGAACGCTGATCGACATCACCGACCGCAAGCTGGCCGAAACGGCACTGCGCGACAGCGAGGCGCGCTACCGGCTGATGGCCGAGAACTCCACGGACCTGATCTCGCGCACCACCGCGCGCGGCGTGTTCGCCTATGCCTCCGACGCGGTGCGCAATCTCCTCGGCTACGAGCCGTCCGAGCTGATCGGCCACTCCGTCTTCGAGTACATCCATCCCGACGACCAGGACGTCGTCCGCCGCTACACCAAGGGAATCGAGCACGGGAAGTCACCGCGCACGTTCAGCTATCGCGTGCGGCGCAAGGATGGATCGCTGGTGTGGTTCGAGACCACCAGCCGTCCAATGGAGCACTCCAAGGAAGGCGGCATCGACGAGATCGTGTCGGTGTCGCGCGACATCAGCGAGCGCCGGCGCGCCGAGGAGCAGATCGAATATCAGGCCTATCACGACGCGCTGACCGGATTGCCGAATCGCCTGCTCTTTCGCGATCGCCTGACCATCGCGCTCGCGCACGCGAAGCGCCAGCAGAAACCGCTGGCGGTGATGTTCCTCGATCTCGATCGCTTCAAGCTCGTGAACGACACCCTCGGCCACAGCATCGGCGACGATCTCCTGCGCGTCGTGGCGGCGCGGCTGCGCTCCGTGCTGCGCGAAGGCGACACCATCGCGCGCATGGGCGGCGACGAGTTCACGGTCCTGCTCGCCGATCTCAAGACGCCCGACGATGCGGCCAAGACCGCGCAGAAACTGCTCGAGACCGTCGCCTATCCGCTGGCCATCGAGGGGCACGAGCTCTACGTCACCACCAGCATCGGCATCGCGCTCTATCCGAATGACGGCGACAACGCGGAAGCGCTGCTGAAGAACGCCGACACGGCCATGTATCGCGCCAAGGATTCCGGCCGCAGCTCGTACCGGCTCTGCACGCGCGCGATGAACAGCCGCGCCGCGGAGCGCTTGTCGATCGAGAACGCATTGCGCCGCGCCATCGATCGCGATGAGCTGATCGTGTACTACCAGCCCTTGATGCGTCTGGCGACGCGCGAGATCACCGGGATGGAGGCGCTGCTGCGCTGGAACCGTCCCGGACACGGCATCGTGCCGCCGGCGACGTTCATCGGCATCGCGGAAGAGACGCGCATGATCGTGCCGATCGGCGAGTGGGTGCTACGCGAGGCGTGCCGGCAGGCCAAGCAGTGGCAGCAGGCCGAATACCCGTCGCTGCGCATCTCCGTCAATCTCTCGCCGCGCCAGTTCCAGCAGGCCGATCTTCGCGACGTGATCGTGCGCGCGATCGAGGACCACGCGCTCGCGCCGCAGTCGCTGGAGCTGGAGATCACGGAAGGAACGGCCATGTTCCAGACCGATCGCACCATCGCCACGCTGGCGGAACTGCGCGAGCTCGGCGTGCGTATCGCGCTCGACGACTTCGGCACCGGCCACTCCGCGCTGAGCTATCTGCGCCAGTTCCCGATCGACCGCGTGAAGATCGATCGCGAGTTCATCCAGGAGATCGAAACGAGCCACAGCAACCGCGCCATCGTGTCCGCGATCGTGGCCATGGCACACGGACTCGATCTCGCCGTGACCGCGGAAGGCGTGGAGACGGAGGCGCAGGTGGCGTTCCTGCGCGAGCAGCAGTGCGAGGAAGTGCAGGGATTCCTGTTCGGACGCCCCAGCGCGCCTAGTACCGCAGCGTAGCGCTGTCGATCGCCGCCCGCAGCTCCGGCGTCACGCGCGCGTCGACGACCAGGTGAATCCGGTCCGTCTCCCCACGATTCGCAAGGCGGTGCGGGAGGCTGACGTTGACGTACCAGCACTCGCCCGGCTCGAGCCGGATGGGTGTTCCATCGACGATGAACTCGACGTCGTCGTTGGTCTGAATCGGGATGTGCAGCCGCACTTCTTCGTGCTCGATGGAGACGTCGTCATCGCGATGCTCGCGAATGACGGATCCGGCCGCGAGCTTCATCAACCGCGCCGCACCGACCGGGCAGGGCAGCCGCGCGATGCACTCGCGGAGATACGACGCGTCCGCGAATGGCGCCATGTCCTGGAACGGCGTGCCGCGCGGATCGATGAAGAGCTTGAGGATGTGCGGACTGTTCGAGCGAAGCGCGACGCCGCTCCACTCGCCCTCGTAATTGACCGGATTGAAGTGCCGCTCCCACCCGGCCGCGGAAGCCGCCCTGAGGTCAGCCCGCAGCCGAGAAACATCGAAGGAGAAACCCAGTCGCGCCGCACGCGTCATGCGGCGATTTTATGCGTCGTCGTTGCCGTTGCTAATCGGCGATGGCGATGCTGGACCACGGCATCTGACGGACGGCGAGCACTTTCTCGTCGAGTTGCGCCTGCGTTGCGGAAGGCCCGAGGACGCGCTGCACGTAGGCGATCTCGGTCGAGACCAGCTTCGTGGTCATCAGGCGCGCCGCCGTTTTGACGACGTTCAGCTCGGAGACCGGAACGCGCGAAACCTTGATCTTGACGACAGGAGCAGCAACCGCTTTGACTTTTTTCATGGCAGACCTTCACCCGCAAAATGGCGTGGAAAGCTAAGAGGGTAGGCTCAGAGTCGCTGACTTAGTTCAGGCGGTCTGATGCGGAGGAGGGTCCCCAGCGCGTTCAGTGTAACACCGGGCGCTCTGTTAATCTGCCCGCCGGCGATGGATAACGCTCTCAATCTGCATGATTTCGAAGAGCTCGCGCGCCATTCGATGTCCTCGATGGTCTATGAGTTCGTCGCGTCCGGCGCGGCGGATGAGCGGACGCTGCAGTGGAATCGCGATGCGTTCGATCGCATCCGCCTGCGGCCGCGCGTGCTGCAGGACGTCGTCAGCGTCGATCTCTCCGTGAACCTGTTCGGACAGCGGCTGCCGTCGCCGATCCTGCTCGCGCCGGTCGCATACCAGCGGCTCGTGCATCCCGAGGGAGAGCTCGAGACCGCGCGCGGCGCGGGGGCGGCGGGCGCCACGTGGATCGTCAGCACGAGCGCGAACACCTCCATCGAAGAGATCGCGAGCGTTGCGACTGCGCCGTTGTGGTTTCAGCTCTACATGCAATCCGATCGCGAGTTCACGCGCGACCTCGTGGCGCGCGTCGAAGCGGCCGGCTGCAAGGCGCTGGTGCTCACGGTCGATACGCCGACGCTCGGTGCGCGCAACCGGCAGGCGCGGGCGGGATTCGCGCTGCCGGACGGAATGCTCACGCCGCATCTCTTCAACGTCGACGTCTCCGCGCCCGCGCGCGTCATCGTGACGTGGCGGGACGTGGAATGGCTGCGCTCCATCGCGCGCGTGCCGTTGCTGCTCAAGGGAATCCTCACCGCCGATGATGCGGAACGCGCCATCGCCGCGGGTGCGGACGGCGTGATCGTCTCCAATCACGGCGCACGCAATCTCGACACCTTGCCCGCCACCATCGACGCGTTGCCGGAAGTCGCCGAGCGCGTTGCGGCGCGCGTCCCGCTGCTCGTCGACGGCGGCATCCGCCGCGGCACCGACATCGTCAAAGCGCTCGCCCGCGGCGCCACCGCCGCGCTGATCGGCCGCCCCTACTGCTACGGCCTGAGCGTCGCCGGTGCGGCGGGAGTGACGCGCGTCGTGCAGTTGCTCGAGCAGGAGCTGGAGATGGCCATGATGCTGCTGGGGCGCGCGCGCGTCGCGGATGTGACGCGCGACGTGCTGTGGTGACCTTGCGCAGTCCCCTCTCCCCGCTTGGCGGCGAGAGGGCGGAGGGTGAGGGGCGAATCTTGCGCAACCTGTGCCCCTCACCCTAACCCTCTCCCCGCCAAGCGGGGAGAGGGGACTTACACTTCTCCGCGATGAGAATCGTCGCAGCCGCGCTCTCTCTCCTTCTGCTCGTCCCGTCCCTCTCCGCCGCGCCCACGCTGCGCATCGTCAGCGCCGGTCCGGTCGGCGAGACCGCCACCCTTGCGGAGGCGAATGAGGTCCGGGTGGTCTTCTCCGAGCCGATGGTGGTGCTCGGGCGCATCCCGCAGCCGGTGACGGCGCCGTTTTTCCGCATCGAGCCGGCGGTGAAGGGGACCTTCCGCTGGTCGGGAACGACCACGCTCATCTTCACGCCCGGCGCGCCGCTGCCGTACGCGACGGAGTTCAGCGTCACGGTCGACAAGACCGCAAAGTCGGTGGCCGGCAACACGCTCGATCAGCCGTATCGCTGGTCGTTCACCACGCCCACGATCCGCCTGCTGCGCGCGGACTGGTATCGCAAGAAAAACGGCTCCGTGATCCTCGCGTTGCGCTTCAACCAGGCCGTCGACGCGGGCACGCTCGCTCCACATCTGAAACTGCAGACGCAGGCGCATCGCATCGAGCTGCCGCCCGTTCCCGCCGGCGGCGAAGCGAAGAAAGCGAAGGCGCTCGCCGCGGCCGCGTCCGACGGCGAACCGATCCTCGCCTTCATCGCCACCGACTGGAACAAGGAACGCTTCGTCCCGGGCAACGATCTGGTCGTGCTCGAAACGAAGCCGGGCATTCCGCCCGACACCGCCATCCAGATCCTCATCGATGACAAGCTCGCGCAGTCGCCGCGTCAGGTGCGCGGCCGCGAGCAGGCCTTCACGATCGAGCTCGAGCCGACGTTCTTCGTCAACGCGATGGACTGCATCGGCGGTTGCGATCCCGAGCAGCGCAATGCCATCAACTTCCGCACCGGCACCGGCGTGATGTTCGCCGACGTGCGGAAAGCGGTCTCCGTCAGCGATATCACCGATCCCGCGAAACCGGTCGCGCTGAAGCCGAAGGAGGTGAACGCCGACTACGACTATCCGTCGTGGGGGTACGGTCTCGACGAGCTGGGCTACACGATCCAGCCGGGGCACACGTACGCAATTCGCGTCGATGCGTCACTGAAAGCATTCGACGGCCAGCAGCTCGGCTACGTCTGGACCGGCAACGTGGCGTACTGGCACCGCTCCGCGTTCGTCAGCTTCGGCGCCGGACACGGCGTGTGGGAAGCGGACGGCGGATCGGTGCTGCCGTTCCACGTCCGCAATTTCCGCAGCGTCAGGCAGTGGCTCGCGCCGCTGTCGCTCGAAGAGTTGATGCCGACCATGCTCAAGCTGCGCGAGTCCGGCTTCAACGTCGAGCCGGAAGGGAAGGGCACGACGCGCAGGCTCGACATCCCGCGCGACAAGATCGCGTTCGTCGGTCTCGATCTGAAGCCCGCCATCGGCGAAGACAATCTCGGACTGGCCTGGGCGGCAATCCAGCCCGGCGAGGCCATGCCGAAGTCGCAGGTCTACGACCCGAGTCCCGTGCACACGCTCGTCCAGTCGACGAACCTCGGCATCAGCGTGAAGGACAGCCCGCGCAACACCGTAGTCCTGGTCACGCGCCTCGACGACGCACAGCCGGTCGAAGGCGCCGCGGTGTCGATCCGCGACAAGCAGAACAAGGTGTTCTGGAGCGGGACCACCGATGCGAACGGCATCGCCGTCGCGCCGAACACCGACCTCCGCCGCGACAAGGAGAAGAAGGAAAACGAGAACTGGTGGGACGACGACAGCTGGGCAAACCTGAACGACATCCATTTCGTGGTGATCGCGCAGAAGGACGGCGACATCGCCTACCTCGGCAGCGACTGGAATGAAGGGATCCGTCCGTGGGACTTCGACGTCCGCTATGACCTCACCGAGGCCGAGCCGCAGCTGCGCGGAAAAGTGTTTGCGGATCGCGGCGTGTACAAGCTCGGCGAGGAAGTGCACTTCAAGCTGATCGCCCGCGCCGACACGCCGGACGGCATGCAGCTCCTCGCGCCCGGCTCGAAGGTGCAGGTCGCGCTGCGCGACAGTCACGCGAACGAGATCGACAGCCGCACGCTCGACATCGGCGCGTGGAGCAGCGCGGAGTGGACGGATCGCATTCCGGCCGAGGCGCCGCTGGGCAGTTACAACGTTGTTGTTCGTTCGAACGATCATCGCGGCGCGATCAGCGGCGAGATCCTCGTCGCGGCGTATCGCCGTCCCGACTTCCGCGTCGACGTCACGCTCGACGCGAACAGCTCGCTGGCCGGCACGACCCTGAACGGCGTGATCAACGGGCGTTATCTCTTCGGCGCGCCGATGTCCGGCAAGACCGTGAACTGGACGTACTCGAAGCGCGAGCTGTACGACGTTCCGCCGAAAGTCACCGACCGCTGGCCAGCCGATCGTTACGCATTCCTCGGGCGCGACTGGGAGGCCGAAGATCCCGGCACGCAGATCCTTCTGCAGAACGAGGGAACGCTCGACGCCGCAGGCAAGCTGGCGTTGAAGCTCGAGACCGACGAAGCCGCGGGCGTGCCGTATGACTATCGTCTGGAAGGCGTCGTCACCGACGTCACGCGCCAGCAGATCGCAGGGCGCGCGTCGATGCGCGTCGATCCCGCGCCCTGGTACATCGGCCTGCGCAAGCCGCCGTTCTTCGCGGAAGCAGGCAAGAACATCGACACCGAAGTCGTCGCGGCGGGACTGGATGGACTCGCGGTCGCCGGCGTGAACGTGAAGGTCGAGCTGAAGCGCATCCAGTGGACGAGCGTGCGCCAGGCCGAAGGCAGCGGCTTCTATGGCTGGCAGACCGAGCGCAAGGAAATCGCGGCCGGCGAGTGGAACGTCACGACGCAGACGCAGCCGGTGCCGCTCAGCATCTCCATCGTCGAGGGTGGCGAGTACATGCTGATGGCGACCGCGGAAGACGGCAGCCGCTCGACGACGACGCGCATCTGGTTCTACGCCGTAGGCGAGGGCTACACCGCCTGGGCGCGCGAGGATCACAACCGCGTCGAGCTCGTGCCGGAGAAGACCACCTATCGCCCCGGCGACACCGCGCGCATCATGATCAAGTCGCCGTGGGAGACCGCGACGGCGCTGCTCACGACGGAGCGCGAAGGCGTGCGTACGTGGAAGCCGTTCACGCTCACGTCCACGCAGCAGACCATCAGCATCCCGATCACCGAAAAAGAAATCCCGAACGTCTACGTCTCCGTGCTGCTCGTCAAAGGAAGGACGAAGAAAGATGCGGACGCGGACGGCAGCGATCCCGGCAAGCCGGCGTTCCGGCTCGGCTACATCGAGCTCAAAGTCGAAGACGCGTCGAAGCGGCTCATCGTCGACGTGAAGGCCAATCGCGAGGAGTTCCGCCCCGCGACGAAGGCGCAGATCGAAGTGAACGTGAAGGACGCGGCCGGAAAGGCATCGCAGTCCGAGGTCACGTTGTGGGCGGTCGATTACGGCGTGCTGTCGCTGACCGGATACGAGACGCCGGACGTGCTCGAGTCGATCTATCTCGACAAGGCCTTGCAGGTCGCGAACGGAGACTCGCGCCAGCGCATCATCAGCCGCCGCGTGCTCACGCCGAAAGGCGCCACGGACGGCAGCGGCGGCGGACGAGATGCCGGACCGGGAACGTTGCGCAAGGACTTCCGCGTGCTCGCGTTCTGGCTCGGATCGCTCGTCACGGATGCGAAGGGCCGCGCGCGGACCGAGGTCACGCTGCCGGAATCGCTGACGACGTATCGCGTGATGGCGGTCGCGGGCGACAGGCAATCGCGCTTCGGCTGGGATCAGGCGGAGATCCGCATCAACAAGCCGCTCATGCTCACGCCGTCGTGGCCGCGCTTCCTCGCCGCCGGCGACAAGGCCTACTTCGGCGCGGTCGTCCACAATCAACTGAAGCGAGCCGGCAAGGCCACGGTCTCGATCGAGTCGCTCGATCCGGCCGTGCTGAGCGTGAACGGCAAGTCGACGGTCGAGCTGAAGCCGGGCGCGACGAACGAAGTGCGCTTCGATGCCGTCGCGCATGCAGTGGGCGACGCGCGCATCCGCATGCGCGTGCAGATGGGACGCGAGAGCGACGCGTTCGAAGACGTGATCCCGGTGCGCATCCTCGTGTCGCCGGAAACCGTCGCGGCCTATGGAGAGGCGAAGCCGACCGCGCAGGAAACGCTGGAGATCCCGGCGCAGGTGGTGCCGAACTTCGGCGGCTTGCGCGTGGAGATGGCGTCGACGGCGATGGTGGGACTCGCGGAAGGCGCGCGCTATCTCGTCGAGTATCCGTACGGATGCGCGGAGCAGCGCGCGTCGCGTTCGCTGGCGTTGATGCTCGCCGCCGATCTCGGTGAAGCGTTCAATCTGCCGGGCATCGATCCGGCGAAGGAAAAGCCGGCGGTGCAAAGCAGCCTGCTGGAGCTGTCGAAGTTCCAGTGCGGCGACGGCGGGTTCTCGTTCTGGCCGGGCGACTGCACGTCGACGTCGCCGTATCTCACGAGCTGGGTCGTGCATGTGTTCCAGCGCGGGAAGCAGCTCGGCTACGCGGTCGACGACGATATGTTGACGCGCTCGTACACGTATCTCGACGGGCGACTCTCCGAGCCGCCGCCGCAGAACGAGGGCTGGCGTCCCGCGTACAACGCGTGGCAGGCGTTCGCAATCAAAGTACTCGCCGAGGGTGGGCGCAACGTAGACAGCCACTTCAATCGCGTCTACGAGTATCGCGATCGCATGCCGGTATTCGCGCTGTCGTTCCTGCTCGACGCGCTTCAGGCGCAGAAGGCCACCGGTCCGCGCGTGGCCGAGCTGCGGCGCCAGATCGCGAACTCGATTCTTCCCGAGGGCGGCACCGCGCACGTGAATGAGCTCAGCGATCCGTATCTGCTGTGGCTCTGGAGCTCGAACGCGCGTTCGACCGCGATCGTGCTGGGCACCCTTGTTCGCGGAGCCCAGGATGAGGAGCTGGTCAAGCGCATGGTGCGCTGGCTCATGCAGGTGCGGAAGAACGGCCGCTGGAACGACACGCAGGAAAATGCGTGGGCGATGGAGTCGCTGGTCGACTTCTACCGCAAGTACGAATCCGAGACGCCGGATTTCATCGCCACGCTGAATCTCGGCGACGAGACGCTCGTGCGCGAGACGTTCAAAGGCCGCTCCACCGAGGCGAAGACGCAGCAGTTCTCGATGCAGCAGGTCCTCGCCAGGGGCGCTGCCGGACAGCAACTGCCGCTCGTCTTCACGCGTGACGGCGTGGGCACGCTCTACTACATGCTGCGCCTGCGCTACGCCGCGAACGTCATGCATCACCAGCCGATGGACAACGGCTTCCGCGTCGAGCGCATGTATTCGCTCGAAGGCGCTCCTGCCGCAACCACATTCAATGCGGGAGATCTGATCAACGTCACGCTACGCATCCGCAACACCAAGGAGCGCCGCTACGTGGCCATCACCGATCCGATTCCGGCTGGCACGGAGCCGGTCGAATCGTGGTTCGCGACCACCGCGACCGCGCTCGCCGAACGCGCCACCAATCAGAGCGGAAGTTCGTGGGCGTGGTGGCTGCGCGGCGGCTTCGATTACGTCGAGCGCCACGATGACCGCGTGAACGTCTTCGCCACGCGGCTCGGCGAGGGCGAGCACATCTTCACGTACCTCGTGCGCGCGACCACCGCCGGCACGTTCATCGCCGCGCCGGCGCATGCCGAGGAGATGTACGAGCCCGAGGTCTTCGGCCGCACCGCGACGACGGTCGTGGAGGTCAAGAGATGACATCTGGAGTGCGGCGGCCACAGCCGCCGCTTTCAAAAGCGGCGGCCGCAGCCGCCGCCCTGTCGGTGGTCATCCTCGGCCTGTGGCTCCGCCTCGGCCCGATCGACGATCGTCTGCTCCTGCAGCAACACTCGCTCACGATTCTCGATCGCAACGGTGAGGTGCTCTACGAATCGCTCGGCCAATCCGGCACGCGCACCGAGCTCCTTTCCGCGGACGCGCTTCCGCCGCTGGTCGTCCACGCGACGCTGACCGCCGAAGACCGCCGCTTCTTCCGCCACCCCGGCCTCGATCCGATCGCCATCTCCCGCGCGATGCTGCACAACGTCCGCAACCTGCGCGTCGTCGAAGGCGGCTCGACGATCACGCAACAGGTCGCGAAGCTCCTCCTGCGCCCGGCGAACCGCGGCCTGCGCCAGAAGGCGCGCGAAGCCGTGCTCGCGCTGCGCCTCGAACACCGCTTCACGAAGAACGAGATCCTCGCGCTGTATCTGAATCGCGCGCCGTATGGAAACCGCATCGACGGCATCGCGCGCGCGAGCCGCGCGTACTTTGGATGCGCGCCGGAACAGCTCACGCCCGCGCAGGCCGCGTTTCTCGCGTCACTGCCGCAACGGCCGAGCGCGTTCAATCCGCTGCGCGATCCCGGCAGCGCACGCGCGCGCCAGCAGCACATCCTGGCGAACATGAGTCTTTCCGGCGACGAACGCGCCACCGCGCGCGCGGAGCGCCTGCGTTTCGAGAGCGGAGCGCAGCCGGTGCTGGCCATGCATTTCGTCGAGCGCGTGCTGGCGCAGCATCCCACGCGCAGCGGCACGATCGAGACATCGCTGGATGCGCACCTGCAGCGCGAGGTCCTGGGCATCATCGCCGCGCATCGCGCCACGCTGCTGCGGCACGGTGCGCACAGCGTTGGCGGTGGGGGGGGGGCGAAACCCGCCCGGGCAAGGGGGGGGGTGTGGGGGACCCCCCCCGCCACCGCGGGGGGGGGCTGGCCGGCGGCTCCTAAAGCGGGGGGGGCGAGGTCTCCCGCGCGGCTGCCTTCGTGGTTTGTTTGGCAATGTGCTTTTTTTCGGATTTGCCCGGGACCAAACCCCCCCACGA
>CAMPKJ010000154.1 GCA_946887105.1 uncultured Acidobacteriota bacterium
CTGGAAGTGCTGCGCATCATCAACGAGCCGACCGCGGCGGCACTCGCGTACGGTCTGGAGAACAAAGACAACCAGATCATCGCCGTGTACGACCTCGGCGGCGGTACGTTCGACGTCTCGATTCTGAAGCTCGAGGACGGCCTCTTCGAAGTGCTCTCCACCTCCGGCGACACCTACCTCGGCGGCGAAGACTTCGACAAGCGCGTCATGGATCGCCTGCTCGAAGTCTTCAAGCATGAAACCGGGATCGACCTGCACGACGACCGCATGGCTTTGCAGCGCCTCAAGGAAGCGGCCGAGCGCGCGAAGTGCGAGCTGTCGATGGAGCAGGAATCGCGCGTCACGCTCCCGTTCATCTCCGCCGACGCGGCCGGGCCGAAGCACCTCAACTACGTGCTCACGCGCCGCGAGCTGGAGTCGCTGGTCGAAGATCTCGTCCAGCGCACCATCGATCCGGTCAACGACGCATTGAAGGCCGCGGGCGTGACCGCGCAGCAGATCGACGAGGTCGTGCTGGTCGGCGGCCAGACGCGCATGCCGAAAGTGGTCGAGGCGGTGAAGAAGGTCTTCGGCAAGGATCCGAACCGCAACATCAATCCGGACGAAGTGGTCGCGGTCGGCGCGGCCATCCAGGGCGGCATCCTGCGCGGCGACATCAAGGACATGGTGCTGCTCGACGTCACGCCGCTGTCGCTCGGCGTCGAGACGCGCGGCGGTCTGTTCCAGAAGCTGATCGACCGCAATGCCACCATTCCGACCAAGAACTCGCTGATCTTCACCACGGTCGCGGACAACCAGACCCGCGTGACCGTGCACGTGTTGCAGGGCGAGCGCGAGTTCGCGAACGAGAACAAATCGCTCGGGAAGTTCGACCTGATCGGCATCCCCTCCGCGCCGCGTGGCGTCCCCCAGATCGAGGTCACGTTCGCGATCGATTCGAACGGCATCGTGAACGTCACCGCGCGCGATCAGGCCACCTCGCAGTCGCAGGGCGTGCAGATCAATCCCGCCGGCGGGCTGTCGAAGGACGAGATCGACCGGATCATCAACGACGCCACCGCGCACCAGCGCGCGGACTCGGCCCGCCGCGAGCTGCGGATGCTGGTCAACAAGCTCGATGGAATGATCTACACCAACGAAAAGGTTTTCCGCGAGTTCGGAAAGCTGCTCAAGGATGACGAGCGCGATCGGGTGCAGAAGATCATCACTCGCGCGAAGGAAGTCGTGGGCAGCGACGAGAAGCAGCACATCAACGACGCCATCTTCGAGTTGCAGACGGCGTCGCGCATTCTCACGAGCGTGATGCTCTACAACCCGCTCAAGACCATGACATCGAGCGACTCCAGTACATAAATGTCCACGATCGAGAAACGCGATTACTACGAGGTCCTCGGCGTCGCCCGTACGGCGCCGGTCGACGACATCAAGAAGGCCTACCGCAAGCTGGCGGTCAAGTTCCATCCCGACAAGAACCCGGGCGATGCCTCCGCGGAGGAGAAGTTCAAGGAGGCCGCCGAGGCGTACGGCGTGCTGTCGGATGAAGAGAAGCGCGCGCGCTACGACCGCTATGGACATCAGGGCATGTCCGGCATGGGCGGCTTCGATCCGAATCAGTTCGCCGACTTCGGCGACATCCTCGGCGATCTGTTCGGCTTCGGCGATTTCTTCGGATCGCGCGGACGCCGCGGCGGCAACCGCCCGGCACGCGGCAACGATCTCCGCTACGACCTGCCGCTCGAGTTCATGGAGGCCGTGTTCGGCAAGGAAGTGACGCTCGACGTCCCGCGCACGATCAGTTGCAAGACCTGCAACGGCTCGGGCGCGAAAGTCGGCACGCAGCCGGTGACCTGTACCGGATGCGGCGGCCGCGGACAGATCCGCTATTCACAAGGCTTCTTCGCCGTGGCGCGCACCTGCCCGCAGTGCGGCGGCGCGGGAAAAGTGATCAAGGATCCGTGCGCGACCTGCGGCGGCGCGGGACGCGTGCGCGAGGAGAAGAAGATCTCCGTGAAGATCCCGCCCGGCGTCGACGACGGCTCGCGCCTGCGCGTGGCCGGCGAAGGGGAGGCCGGCTTCAACGGCGGACCTTCGGGCGATCTGTACGTGTTCATCCAGGTCCGCGATCATCCGAAGTTCCAGCGCCGCGATTTCGACATTCACTCCGAGCACACCGTCAGCTTCACGCAGGCAGCACTCGGCGGCGACACGGAAATCGAGACCGTGGACGGTCCGGACACGCTGAAGATCAACGCCGGCACGCAGCCGAATCAGGTGTTCCGCCTGCGCGGCAAAGGCGTGCCGTCGCTCGACGGCTCCGGCCGCGGCGATCACTACGTGCACATCGCCGTGCGCATCCCGCAGTCGCTGAACGACGAGCAACGCCAACTGCTCGAGCGCCTGGCCGCGATCGAAGGCGAAAACCCGCCCGGAGAGAAGGGCGTGTTCGACAAGGTGAAGGAGTTCTTCTCCTGAGTTTCGCGCGCCCGTGACGCGGTGTCTCATCGTCATGGAGATGGAGTTTTCGTCCGCCCACTTTCATCCGTCGCTCGCCGCGCAGCTGGTGGTCCTGTTCTGCCTCTTCTGGCCGTTTGTGGCCGTGTCGTTGATGGCGGGACGGGCACGCTCCGCGGCGCCGGTGGCCGCCGCGCTCGCGCCGCTCGCGGTTTCAGGAATCGGCGCATGGCTGGGACTGGCCGATGTGGCGTGGGCACGGGCGATCACGGGCGGCGGAAGAGCCTCCTCCGCCGCCGGAGTCGCGGAATCGCTGATGATGTTCTTCCTCGGCGCATTTTTCGCGCTGGTCGTGATCGTGTTCGCGGCGTTGCGGCGTCACCGCCCGATCGTCGATCGCATGAGCGCCGCGCTGGTCACGGTGTTTCTCGCAGGCTGGATTGGCGCGTTGTTCGCGGGCGCGGCGCTGATCGAGCGCACCATGCCGGAAGTCTTCCCGATCGCCGGCGCGATCGTTTCCGGAGCGGTGGCCCTCGCCGCCATCGTCTGGACGTTTCTCACCGGCCGTGGCCGCGTCTCCTCGGCCGCGCTGCCGTACGGCGTCCCGGTGGCGGCGACTCTCACGACGATCATGGCCGCGATCGTCTGGGAGCTCGCGCACAAATACATCGATATCGCGTTGGGCAGGTAGAATCCGCCCCGCAATGGCCGAGCAATTTGCGCGCTGGCGTCCGCATCCGTGGCATGGACTCACTCCCGGGGCCGACGCGCCGCGCGTCGTCAACGTGTTCGTCGAGATCACGCCATTCGATCTCATCAAGTACGAAGTGGACAAGGCCACCGGCTATCTGAAAGTCGACCGGCCGCAGCGCACGTCGTCGCAGCCGCCCGCTTTGTACGGATTCGTGCCGCAGACGTATTGCGCCGAACGCGTCACGAAGCTCTCGCCGGTGGCCAGCCGCGGCGATGGCGATCCGCTCGACATCTGCGTGCTCAGCGAGCGGCCGATCTCGAAGTCGGAGATCATCATCGCCGCGCGCGTGATCGGCGGATTGCAGCTCATCGATCGCGGCGAGGCGGACGACAAGATCATCGCCGTCCTGCAGGGCGACTACGTCTGGGGCGAGGCGCAGGACATCGCCGACGTTCCGCCGGTGCTGGTCGAGCGGCTCGAGCACTACTTCAGCACGTACAAGCTGATCCCCGGCGAAGGCGCACACATCCGCGTCGCCGGAACGTACGGTTACGAGCACGCCGCCTCCGTCGTGCAGGCCGCGATGGAGGATTACCAGGCGCACTTCGGATCGGGCAATTGATCGACTACGTCCTGGCCATCGACTTCGAAGATCCCGCGGACGAGGAAGCGATCCTCGCACGCCTCTTCCTCACCGCGTCCACCGGCAGCACGTCCACGCAGAACACGGTCGAGGCGTACTTCGACTCGCCCGAAGATCGCGACGCCGCGGCGGCGATGCTCGATGATTTCGAGCTGCAGAACATCGACCGGCAACGCCAGAACTGGTTGGAGCTGTACCAGCAATCGCTGCAGCCGCTGTTCATCGGCACGCGTTTCGTGGTCGTGCCCGACCCGTCGCTGCTGCCGGAGGACTCGGATCGCCTCACGCTGATCGTGCCGCAGGAGCAGGCCTTCGGCACCGGCTCGCACGAGACCACGTGGCTGTGCATCGAGTTGCTGGAAACGGTGCCGGTCGCCGCGAAACGCGGCCTCGACGTCGGCGCGGGCAGCGGCATCCTCGCGCTGGCCATGCATCGCCTCGGCGCGCACAAAGCGATCGCGTTCGACAACGACAACGACGCCTATGGCGCGTTGCGCGACAACCGCATCCGCAACGGCGTGAACGAGCGCGCCATGCCGCTGTTCATCGGCAGTGTCGAATCGCTCCGCGGAGGCACGTTCGACGTGATCACCATGAACATCATCCCCGAGGTGATCATCCCGCTGCTGGGCGACGTCGTGGCGCGGCTCGCTCCCGGTGGCCGTCTCATCCTCAGCGGCATCCTGGTCGTCAAACGCGACGACGTCGTCGCAGCGGCACGCGCACACGGACTCTCGCCGGTCACCGAACGGACCAAGGGAGAGTGGTGGGCGGGCGTGTTGACGCGCTAACGTGCCGGGTAATCGCGACGCGCGGGTCCGATGTAGATCTGCCGCGGCCGCGCGATCTTCTGATCGGGATCGCCGAGCATTTCCTGCCACTGTGAGAGCCAGCCGGACACGCGCGGAATCGCGAACAGCACCGTGAAGATGCTGGTCGGGAAACGCATGGCCTGGTAGATCAGGCCGGAGTAGAAGTCGACGTTCGGATAGAGCTTGCGCTTGATGAAGTAGTCGTCCTCGAGGGCGATGCGTTCGAGCTCCAGCGCGATGTCGAGCAGCGGATTCTTTCCTGTGACTTCGAACACTTCGTCCGCGACCTGCTTGATGATCTTCGCGCGCGGATCGTAGTTCTTGTACACGCGATGGCCGAAGCCCATCAGCCGTCCGCCTTCGCCGCTCTTCACGCTGCGGATGAACTCGGGCACGTTCGCGACCGAGCCGATCTCCTCGAGCATCTGCAGCACCGCTTCGTTCGCGCCGCCGTGGAGTGGGCCGTAGAGCGCCGACGCCGCCGCGGCGACCGCGGAGTACGGATCGACGTGCGAGCTGCCCACCGCGCGCATGGCGTTCGTCGAGCAGTTCTGCTCGTGATCGGCGTGGAGGATGAACAGCACGTCCAGCGCCCGCTCGAGCACCGGGTTCGGCTGGTACTTCACCTCCGTCATCCGGTACATCATGTTCAGGAAGTTGCCGGTGTACGAGAGGTCGTTGTCCGGATACGCATACGGCATCCCGACCGTGCTGCGATAGTTGAACGCGGCAATGGTGATGACCTTGGCCATGATGCGATGCATCTGCTTCATGCGCACGGCCGGATCGAAGATGTCCTTGGCCTCGGGATAGAACGTCCCCAGCGCGGCCACCGAGGCGATGAAGCGGCCCATCGGATGCGCGTCGTAGCGGAACGAATCGATCAGCCGCCGGAAGTTCTCGTTGAGGATGGTGTGATGCGTGATGGTGTGCGTCCAGTCGGCCAGCTGCTCGGTGGTGGGCAGCTCGCCGTGCACGAGCAGGTACGCCACTTCGAGGTACGTGCTCTTCTCGGCCAGCTGCTCGATCGGATAACCGCGGTACTCGAGGATGCCTTTGTCGCCGTCGATGAACGTGATGGCGCTGCGGCACGACGCGGTGTTCATGAACGCGGGGTCGTACGTCATCATCCCGAAGTCGCCGGCGTTGACTTTGATCTTCCTCAGATCGATCGCGCGGATCGTTTCGTCGGTGATCGGAACGTCGTACGTGTTGCCGGTTCGGTTGTCTGTGATGGTGAGCGTATCGGCCATGGGACGCGTAATCTACTACAAGTCCCCGAAGCGGGAAGTGATGACCGCCGTTGCCGCGATGGCCGCCGTTTCGGCACGCAGCCGGCGCGGTCCAAGACGCTGAAACAGGCACCCCGCCGCGCGCGCGTCATGGAGCTCTTCGTCGGTCCAGCCGCCTTCCGGGCCGATCATCAACGTGGCTTCATCGATGCGGTCGATCGCGGATGGTTCCGCGCCGGCGTCGAACAGCACCTTCGCTCCGCTGCGCGCGATCACTTCGGCAAAGTCCAGCGTCTCTTCGATGCGCGGGATGACCGCACGGCCTGATTGCTTGACCGCCTCGAAGACGATACGTTCCCAGCGCTCGCGTTTGTTGGCGTAGCGCTCGCGGCGCAGCTCCACGCGCCCGGTGCTCATCGGGATGATGGTGCGCACTCCGAGCTCGGTCGCTTTCTGCAGGACCAGCTCGAACTTCTCCAGTTGAATGATGGCCATGGCCAGGTGAATGGCCACCGGCGACTCGCGCGACGGCAGCGATCCGGTCGTGGCGATGACCGCGCTATCGCGCTCGAGGCTCTGGACGATGCCGCGCGCGGCGTTACCGGCGCGGTCGAAGAGCTCGACTTCTTCGCCAACGCGCACGCGCACGACGCGCACGGAGTGGTGGAACTCCTCGCCCGTGACCGTGACCTCGGGCGCGATGGCGTCGACGAAAATGCGATGTCGCATGTGGATAGTCCCTCTCCCCGCTTCGCGGGGAGAGGGTAGGGTGAGGGGCGAATCTCGCGCAAGCTCCGGCCCCTCACCCCAGCCCTCTCCCCGCGGAGCGGGGAGAGGGGGGAGGGACGTTCCGGTACACTTCGCCCGTGACCGGCCCACTCCAGCGTTTGCGTCACGCGAAAAAGGTCGCCTTCATCTTTTCCGGCGGCAGCGCGCGCTGCGCGTTCCAGGTCGGCGCCGTGGAGCGGCTGCTCGCGCTCGGGATCCGGCCGGCCATGACGGTCGGCGTTTCCGCCGGCTCGTGGAACGCGGCCGTCGTGGCCGCGCGCATCGAGCATCGCGCGCGCTATGTCTGGAAGTCGTTCGTGCGCATGCCGGCTTTCGATCTGCGCAATCTCTTCACCGAGCTCTCGCCGTGGCGCTACGCGCAGATGCACCGCCGCAATTTCGCGCGCTTCTTCGGCGACCGCCTGAATGCGCCCGAGGCGCTGCCGTGCTTCATCTCCGTGACGCGCTTTCGCGATCGCAAGGGTTTCCTGATCGACATCCGTCAGGTCGAGAAGCCGATCGATCTGCTGCTCGCCGCGAACTACCTGCCGCCCTTCTACACGCGCGCGCCGCGCATTTTCGGCGAGCGCTTCGGCGACGGCGGCGTGACCGACAACGCGCCGTATCAGTTCGCGCTCGAACAAGGTTGCGATGCGGTGGTGCTGATCTGCATGAAAGGGGAGTCGGAGGGCGGGATCTACAAGAGCACCGCCGACGTCGATCACGAGATCCCCGCCCTGTTCCGCGATCGCGTGATCGTGATCCGTCCGCGGCATCGCCTGCCGTTCGGTTTCGTCGAGCGGAACTGGACCCGGCTGACGGAGCTGATCCATCTCGGCGACCTGCGCACGCGCGAGGTCCTGCTCGGCGAACGCCATCCCGAGACCGACGTCCGTGCAGCCGGCGCGTCTCCTAGTGTGCGTTTGCTGCGGCTGTGGCGGACGGTGACAGGCGGCCGCGGATCCGCGGCAACAACGCCAGTCCCGGCAGAGCCAACGCAGCCGTGAGCCAGTAGTAGTTCGCGTATCCGAGGTCGGTCGCGACGTAGCCGCTCAATGCAAATGCGAACGTGCGCGCGACCGCGAAGAGCGCGCTCAGCATCGCGTACTCCGTCGCCGCGTTGTCGCGATCGCAGATGAACATCAGGAACGACAGGAACGCGGCCGTGCCCAATCCGCCGCAGAACGTCTCGATGATCGCCGCGCCGTACAGCGCCGGGCGTCCGGCGTTCGTCGTCGCCACCAGCGCGTACGCGAAGTTCGAAAGCATCTGGATGATCCCGAGCACGAGCAGTCCGCGATAGACGCCGTAGCGCGTCACGAACAGGCCGCCCACGATGGCGCCGAGGATCGTGCAGATCATGCCGAGTGTGGTCGTCACCGTGGCCACTTCCGCGACGCTGAAGCCGCGCAGGACCCAGTACGGACGGATCATCGGCGTCAGTGCGTTGTCGCCGAGGCGGTAGAGCAGGATCACGGCGAGCAGGATCAGCGCGCCGGGACGTTGCAGCCAGGTGAGCAACGCGCGCAGCGGATTCTCGTGCTGCTCGCGCGTGCCGCGCTCGGCGGGCGCGGTGAGCGCGATCAATGCGAGCACGACCAGCGGAACCGCCGCGGCCACGAAGAACGCGGTGCGCCAGCTCGAAACCGTGACTACCAGCGCCAAGCCGGCCGGTCCCACCAGCATCGCCGCGCGGTACGCGGCCACGCGCGCGGAGTTCACGACGCCGAGAAGGTCGGTCGGCGTGATGCGGATCGCCAGTGCGTCGATGGCGATGTCCTGCGTCGCCGACGCGAACACGAGCACGACCAGCGCACCCCAGAACGCGGGGCTGGCCGGTGCGACCACGCCGAGGGCGGCGATGGAGAGCGACAGGACGATCAGCGATCCGAAGATCCACATCCGGTACGTTCCCGCGGCGTCGACGAGCGGCGCCCAGAAGAACTTCAGCGTCCAGATCAGTCCGACGCTGCTGATCAGTCCGATCGTGGTGAGATCGATCCTGGCGAAGGAGAGATACGTGTTGACCGCGTCCGTAGCGATTCCGAATGGAAACCCTTCGGAGAAATAGAGGATGCAGGCGAGCGCTGGAATGAGGAATCGCTGGTTATTTTGAGAGATCAAGCACGGTCCTTGCTCTTGATTGTGAGCGAAGGAGGAGTGAAATGCGAAGAGCTACTTTCGTGCTCGCCGCGCTGTTGATGACCGCTGCCTGTGGATCGATGGGTGATGGTGGTCTGGGCAGCATCGGCGACATCATTCTCGGCAGCCCGTCGAGCACCCAGTCATCCGACGTGCGGGGGACCGTGGCCGGCATCGATACGAACGCCCGCCGCATCGACCTGAACGTCTCGTACATCAACAACCTGCGCGACAACAACGACGGTCAGCGCGGAGCGATCTACTACGACAGCAACACCACGGTCGTCTACAACAACCAGAACTACAACGTCACCGACCTCGAACGCGGCGACGAGATCGAAGTGCGCGGCGTGGCCGACAACGGCCGCTACATCGCGCAGCAGATCGTGGTAGTGAGGGACGCCACGTAAAAAATGTTGTCGGTTGTCGGTTTGTCAGTTGTCTGTGAGGTTTCGCCCGGGCGAGGAATCACAGATAACCGACAACTGACAACCGATAACGCTTCACCGGGTCGAGAACACCGACACCGGCAACTTCAACCTCCCCACCGGCGTGTCGTAATACGCATTCCCTCGCAGCTCATATCTGGCGCGTTGGCGGCCGCTGAAGATGTCCACCATCTCGCTCCAGAGATTGCGGATGTTCTGGTAGCCGATGCGGGTGCGGAGCTGGACGTCGCCGCGGCCATTGGCGGGGATGTTGATGTTCTGCTGGCTGATGCTGTCCAGTACGCGCGTGTCGTTGATGAACAGGTTGAAGTCGATCTGATCGAGGCGCAGCCCCACCCGGTTCGGATTGTCCACTTCCAGCGCGAAGTCGATATCGACGGAGGACGATGAGAGCGGGATGGCGATGTCCAGGCGCGGATGGATGTTGCGGATCGAGTAGCGTGGATTCTCGATGTCGAGCGCGCTCTGGATCGCGGCGCAGCCGGAAAACAACAGGACGGCCGCTCCCGCGGTCATGCTCAGGAACGCGAGCAGGGCACCGGTGATCAGGCGATGGCGTTTCATGCTGGCCGGGTTGTGCAAAGCGCGTGTCAGAACTTCGGATAGAATCCGCCGTGGTCCGCGCGTTGCACCAGGCCCGGGCGGGAACGCCAACTCAGGAGAATCGATTGACGACGACCGCCATAGTCGCGGCTTATAACGAAGAGGGAACGATCGCCGACGTGCTGCGCGCGTTGACGGCCAGTCCGCTGATCGATGAAGTGATCGTGGTCAGCGACGGTTCCGAGGACCGCACCGTCGAGATCGCCAGGACCTTCGAAGGCGTTCGCACCGTTGCGCTGCACGAGAATCACGGCAAGGGCTACGCCATGGCCGTCGGCGTCGCCACCGCCTCCAACGACATCTTCTTCTTCTGTGACGGCGACATGTACAACGTCACCGAAAAGCACATCGAAGCGCTGGTCGCGCCGGTCCTGCGCGGCGAATGCGACATGAACATCGGCGTTCGCAATCGGGGCGAGGTCGCCAACTTCCTCCACCTGCGCATGAAGTGCGGCCCGATCCTCTCCGGCATCCGCGTGATGCGCCGCGAAGTGTTCGAGACCGTGCCGGCGCAATACCAGTCGCATTACAAGATCGAGGCAGCGCTGAACTGCTTCTGCGCGCGCGGCGGATTCCGCCAGAAAGAGACCGTGATCTATGGACTCGATCACGTCATCAAGGAATCGAAGCGCGGGCTTGCCGACGGCCTGATGTCGCGCTGGAAGATGTCGCGCGAGGTGTTCCTGCTGCTGTTCGATCTCTACGTCTTCGAGACCTGGCGCTGGGCCGAGCCGGCCGAGCTGCCGGTCGCCGAATACGATCTCTTCGAGTAGCTACTCCTTGAACGACTGCCCGACGTTGGTGATGAACGTCTGGCGGAAGTTCCCTTTCGGCGCTTCGAAATAGGCGATGATGCGGATCGAGACCGGCGACTGCGCGTCGATCCTGTAGCGATCGCCCGCCGAGAGGGCCTTCGCGAAAAATTCGACCGAGCGCTCCGTCCCAGCCGTCACCGGCTCGCGGAAGAAGTAGCTGCTCTGCGGAACGACGTACGGACCTTCCTGCCCGACGGTCTGGATCTGGATCTGCCGCAGCGTGATCGGTTCCGCCGCGAGATTGTTGATCCGCAGCGCGTACTTCATCTCGATCATGCCCGACTCCCAGTTCAGCTGCTCCGGACCGACCAGCTGCACGAGCGAGGTCTCGGGCTCCACCGTGCCGATCTGGGCGGCCGTGGGCACGTTCGCTCCGCTTCCGGAGCTTCCGCAGGCGATGAGGGCGGCACAGGCGGCGCTGACGAGGAGTTGTCTCATCGTGAGATCTTACGCCGCTCACTGGCTTTCTCATTGCTTTGATTCGGTGACGGAATGCACCAGCACGACGCGATCGACCGAATTTCGCCGGCCCTGGAGCCGGATCAGCCGGTCCTGCTCCATCAAAACTGGCATCACCTGCTCTTCCTGCACTGGGAAGTGCCGGCCGCCGATCTGCAGCGCCTGCTGCCGCTGCGCCTGACCGTCGATACGTTCGAAGGGAAGGCGTACGTCGGGCTGGTGCCGTTCACGCTCACCGGCGTGCGGCCGGTGATGACGCCGCCGTTGCCGTGGATCTCGTCATTTCACGAGATCAACGTGCGCACGTACGTGCACTGCGAAGGACGCGATCCGGGGGTCTGGTTCTTCAGCCTGGACGCGTCGAGCTCGATCGCCGTCGCCGCCGCGCGCGCGGCGTACAAGCTCGCCTATTTCGGCGCGGACATCGACTTTCGCGCCGGCGAAGGCGCAAACCCCGCCATCGATTTCCACTCGCGCCGCACCGACGGCCGCGGCACGATGCCGGCCGATGCGCGCATCCGCTATCAACCGGTCGAAGGTCCGGTCACCGCCGCCGCGCCGGGATCGCTCGAGCACTTCCTGGTCGAGCGCTACATCCTCTACGCGGAGGATGAACGGCGCGAGCTCTACCGCGCGCGCGTCCATCACCAGCCGTATCCGGTCCAGCGCGTCGAGGTGCTCGAGCTCGAGGAGACGCTGATCTGGGCCGCGGGGATCAAACGAGCCGCGCTTCCGGCCCACCGCCATTACGCGCGCGAAGTGAACGTGAAGGTCTATCCGTTGCAGCGGGTGTGAATCCGTTCCTCGGAGTGCCTCGGGTTCCTCGGAGTTCCTCGGCGGAGAATGATCCGACGACTCGCCCGAGGAACTCCGAGGAACTCCGAGGACCTCCGAGGAACCGAGGTACTCCCACGTCCGAGACCGTTCCTCGGAGTGCCTCGGGTTCCTCGGTTCCTCGGCGGAGAATGATCC
>CAMPKJ010000155.1 GCA_946887105.1 uncultured Acidobacteriota bacterium
GGCAACGCGGGGAAGAAATGGTGTTCTTTCCACAGCCGGAGAACATGATCCCCGAGACCTGGATGTGGGAGGTCGTCGGCAGCGACGACGATGGTCTGTGGGTGCATCCGGATCGTTTCAAGCTCATTCACTTCAAAGATGGCCGGTGGTCGGGAAGACCGGGACCGCGTCTGGTGGATGAGGGTCCGAGCGCGACCTTTACCGATGCGAGGGGACGGGTATGGCTCGGCTATACGCGGTCTTTTGTCGAAGTGCTCGATCGCGGACGCATGACCACGTACACGAGCCGGGATGGCATCGACGTCGGACGCATCCGCGTCATCCGCGGACGCGGACCGCACTATTGGTTCGGAGGGGAACGCGGGCTCGCGGTTTTCCGCAATGGACGATTTCAAACCGTTCTCTCCGAGGAGGGAGAGCGCTTCGGAACGGTCAGCGGAATCATCGAAACGGCGGACGGCACGCTCTGGCTGAACGAGATGCGCGGCATCATCCGCATCCGTGCCGAAGAAGCGCGCGCCGTCGCTGCCGGCAAGCGCGATCGCGTTCGCTTTCGTCTCTTCGATTTTCTGGACGGACTTCCCGGCTCACCACAGATGAACTTCACCGTGTCGACGGCCGTGGAAGCGACCGATGGCCGGCTGTGGTTCGCGACCGACGCCGGCCTGGCGCGCATCGATCCTGGCCGGGAGCGCGTCAACAAAGTTCCGCCGTTGGTTTCCATCATCTCGATCAACGGCGCGACGGCGTCGAATCTCCGCTTTCCCGTGCATACGGAGAACATCGCGATTCGATACACCGCGACCAGTCTTTCGATCCCCGAGCGCGTTCGATTTCGCTACAAGCTCGAAGGCGTGGACCAGCATTGGCAGGAGGCCGGCACGCGGCGCGAAGCCTTCTACACCAACCTGCGTCCCGGACCCTACACGTTCCAGGTCATGGCATCGAACAACGACGGAGTCTGGAGCACGCGTGCCGCCTCGGTTCGTTTCGAGCTGCTGCCGGCGTTCCATCAAACGCGCTGGTTCTTCGCGCTGTGCGTGGTCGCCGCGGCGGTGATGTTGTGGATTGCGTATCTCCTTCGGGTGCGGCAGGTGGCGGCGCGGATGCAGCAGCTCCATGACGAGCGGATGGACGAACGGATCCGCATCGCGCACGAGCTGCACGACACCTTGCTGCAGGGAGTGCTCAGCACGTCGATGCAGCTTCAGGTTCTCGACAAGCAGATTCCATCCGAGGCGAAGCCGCTCTTCGGCCACATCCTGAAACGGATGTCCGGCGTGATCGAAGAAGGACGTCAGGCGCTCCGCGGCCTCCGCGCGTCGGACAGCCATGAGTCTCTCGAACAGGCCTTCAGCGATCTGAAACACGAGCTGGCCGGCGACTTCACGGGAGGATTTCGCGTGATCGTGACCGGAGATCGCCGGCCACTCGACCCCGCCGTGCGCGGCGAGATCTACCGCATCGGCCGCGAGGCGCTGGTGAATGCATTCCGGCATGCGCAGGCCAACAATGTGGAGGTGGAGATCGAGTTTCTCGGGAACCGTCTGGTGCTGCGCATTCGCGATGACGGCCGCGGAATCGATGCAGCCGTTTTGCAATCGGGCCTCGACAATCATTTCGGATTGGCCGGAATGCGCGAGCGCGCGGAACAGATCGGCGGGCAGTTGCGCGTGATCAGCCGGCCCGGCGCGGGAACGGAAATCGAGCTGTCGGTGCCGCTCGCAGGAAAGCCTCACTTCTGGCGGGCAATCACGATTTCGCGCCGGCCGAACAGACGCGCGTCGACGGAGTAGGCGCCGGGGCCGAGGAGAGCGAGGGCCGCGGAGACGACGGCCAGGCCGCCCCACGCGGGCGCGTCCCCGAGAAGAGCGGCCGCCATCGCGAGTACTCCGGCGATCGGCGTCAGGAATCCCGCCGTGAGAAGAACTGCGCTCACGATCGCCACCGCTCCAAGGGAGATCGCCGGCCAGGTTCCGTCGAAGGAGTGCCGGCTCTGCATGATGAGAAAGACACTGGACATGAGGCGCAGCAGGAGTAATCCAATCCCAGCCTGCCCAGTGGGAAACGCAGAGAAGAGGCGTTGCACGCAAATGCACATCTAAGGCATCGGCGAACAAAGCGAATCCCCGGTTCGTGGTATTTGCAGTGCCGGCCGCGCCGCTACAGCCGGATGATCCCGCGTCGCACGCCGATGGCCACGGCGTCCGTACGATCCTTCGCGCCGAGCTTTTCCATGACGTGTTTGATGTGCACTTTCACGGTTTCTTCGGCGATGAAAAGACGCTCGCCGATGGCGCGGTTGCGGTGGCCGCCGGCCATCTCCTGGAGGATCTCGATCTCTCTCCTGGTCAGCGGTTCTTCGTGGACGTGCTCGGCGATCTGTGCCGCGATCTCAGGAGGGATCCGCTTCCGCCCGGCGTGGACGTCGCGAACCACGTCGATCAGCTCCTCCGCGGGCGTGCTCTTCAGAAGATAGCTGCGCGCCCCTCCGTGCAGCGCTCGATGGATCTCGACGTCTCCCTCGAACGTGGTGAGCATGATCACGCGCGCATCCGGGAGCTCGGCACGGATGGCGATGAGCGCATCGATTCCGCTCATGTCCGGCAGACGGAGATCCATGAGCGTGACATCGGGCCGGTGTTTGCGAAACGCCTCGACGGCCTCGCGGCCATTGGATGCTTCGACGACGAGACTCATGTCCGGCTGACTGCGAATGACGGCCGCGATCCCTTCCCGCATCAACGGATGGTCATCGACGCACATCACGCGAATCATGCGCTGATGATAGTGCCGAAGCGCCAGGAACTGCGGCTCGGCGGTGCACGTCTTCACCGTTCACTGCCTCGCACCGATCCATCCATTTTGCGCGCGTTGACGTCATGCCGCGCTTGGACTACCGTTGTGTTTTGTCCATCTTTCATGCCGAAGCAGGTTCGACCTGCCCGGCGCGGTACTACGAAACCGTTGGAGGACGAAAAGGGAGTCTACAAGTGAATAACCTTCTCAAACTGAGCCTACTGATCAGCGCGCTGTCGGTGTTCGGCCAGCCAGCTCTTGACCCTGACCGCGACCTACGTGATGTGAAGGCAGTGAAACAGGCATGGGAATGGGATGATGGCGACCGTATCGCCGCCCGCATGGACTCAAGCGCAGCGGCACAACGCCTTCAGCGTCATGACAAGCAACGGCGCCGCGTGTCTGCCAACAGTAGCGCATTCACCGACGATGGCGCCAAGGCAATCGACATCATTGATGGCAGTCACGATGCGCACCTGTTTCTGCCATTTGAGTTATTCGATCAACTCGTGCGTTTGGGATTCGCCGACGATCCTCACACCCGATCAGCCTATCGAGAGAGCAAAGACAGGCAACGTCAGCAAACCGGATTGCCACCTGACATGTGGGAACGCCTCGATAGCCTCGTTGCGGCTTACCGGAGCGACCGCCACCGCGAGCGCGACATCGCATTTTCATCACTCTCAGAACGCGACCGACGTTTGGAATCCGAACGTCTCGAACTCCAACTGTGCCGCGACCGCTATGTAGCAATGCGAGAGGCGAACCACCAGTTCGGCCCGGCATTCAAGCGCTTTCTTTACACTGCGGTTGCGGCATCGATGTCGTCCACCATCGTCCGCCCACAAAATCCCCAAACGCTCGCCGTGGTGAACGGAGGATGCCAGTGAACCCGCTACGGCGAGTCTTGCTTGTCGCAACCTTTGTCTCGGGGATCTTCGTACGTACGGCCAGAGCGGAATGCTTGTTACCGTCTGTCGTGACTGCGGATGTCGGAGTGAACGTCTCAGAGATCCAATCAAAGGTGCTTGCGCCAGCAAGCGCGACAGTCCTCGACGACACAGGCGCAACTTGCTTCACCATCAATGTGACGGCCACGGTCACGATAACGCAGGTCTACCCTGAGCTTGTATACACGCAGACAGGGACCCATCTTGGCGAGTACACTGTGACTCTTGAAGCTCCAGCACAGGCTGGTTCCTGTTACAACTCAGCAATCAACGCACGTTCGGCTGGCGCTACCGCTACCGATAGCGACGGACCAAGATGTTGGATTGAACGGTGCGACCGCAGTCCTGACTTGTGCGATAAGGACTGGAAGGAGAATTGCCCGATCGTCGTGCGAACAGGCAGCGGCCAATGGCAGTTTACTGGCATTGAAGATACGGTGTTTTTTGATACAGACGGTGACGGTGATCAGGAGCGAACAACTTGGACCGCAGCTGGCTCCTCGATCGCATTTCTCGCTCGCGACTTGAACGGAAACGGTCGAATCGACGACGCTCGTGAACTCCTTGGTGATAAGACTCTGCGACGTGACGGCACCACCGCCGCCAATGGATTCGAGGCATTGAAGGAGTTGGACGACGACGGCGACGGGACAGTGTGCCACACAGACGCCGCGTGGTCGTCACTTCTACTCTGGGAAGACTTGAACCATGATGGGATCTCTGATCCCGGAGAGCTTGTGCCGATCTCTCGAAGTGACATACTTCTGTTGGGAACGGAGTATGACTACACACCGCGGCTCGACGCGAACGGGAACGCGTTGCGTTATCGTTCCTTCTTGCGGGAGCGTCATAGGACCGCCCCTTACTACGACGTGTTTTTCCTGAGCGAGCGATAGACCCTCTGTTTCGTGTTTGGCGGCTCAGAGCCCACGCTCCGAGCTGCCTTTACCTTTGCAGGTTCAAACCGCGAGAGCAATCGAAGCGATCACTTCCTTTTGTCGCGACGTTCGTTCGCGAGCAGTTCGAGGTCAGCATTAGCACGACGAGTGGCAGCCAACCGGAACTCGCACATCCGACCAGGTTAACGAAGAGCGAAGACGCGAGTGGCGAAACAGCAGACGTGTGCAGGGTTGGCGTGACCAGTTTGCCGGACTGTCGACGACTGTCGTCTCGGTGAATGTCACCGATGCGCTGCCGCCGCGCAGGGCGTCGAGGCACTGACGCGGAGACGCGCGAACGGCGGCCGCGCTTTCGCTCAGCCGCCGTTCGTCTTTACGCCGGTTACTTCTTCTCGAGCGCCGCGAGGCGCTCTTCGAACGACGCCAGCTGCGCGCGCAGCGCATCCACTTCCGCGGTCTTCGCCTGAAGCTCGGCGGTGCGCTGCTCGAGCGCCTGGATCGCGGCGATGCTGATGCTGGCCAGGTCCTGCACGCCGATCGACTGACTGTCGGTGCCCAGCCCGAACACGCGGTGGAAGTCTTCGGCCATCGGGCCGATGTGGCGCACTGCGTCGCCTTCGGTAATGTAGTTCCAGGTCGAGACCGGAAGCTCGCGCAGGCGGGCCAGCACGTCTTCACCGTTCACGGCTTCGAAGTTTTCCTTCGTGAACATGCTCGAGGTGCAGTTGAACACGCCCGATCCGGCGGGCAGGTTGCAGCCGGTGGTGCCGCCGAGGTTCGTGCGGAAGCGGAAGCCTCCGGTGGCGCGCGCGGCGAACTCGTTGTTGGCGGTGTTGCGGAACGTGTCCGCGCTCGCCTGCGGCGCGCCGTCGCTCCAGATGAACGTGCCGGTGAAGCCGTTGTTCGACGCGAACTTGCCCATCGCGGTGGTGTGATCCTGATCCGCGGTCACGTTGTAGCCGATCGCCACCGCCGCCAGGCCGCGGATGTTGAACGTATCGGGATCGCACCTGCCGTTGATGAGCGGTCCGCCCGACTTTGCGTTGTTGCCGAGGGCCACGCCATACGTGTCGCACACGCGATTGCCCGCGCCGACGGAGAAGCCAGCCGCGCCTTTGACCTGGTTCCCGCTGCCGAAGACGATGCTGCTCGTGCTCTCGGCCGAATTCGTGTCGCCGAAGGCAAGCGCGTAGAGTCCGATCGCCGTCGAGTTGCTGCCGCCGGCCCAGGAGAAGAAACCGACGTTCGTGTCGTCCCATTCGGTGTCGGCGTAGCCGGAGCGGAACGCGCCTTTGTAGCTGTCCCACGACGTGCGGTAGCCCTTCCCCTGCATCGGGCTGACGCCGATGCCGAGGTTGCCGGTGGCGACGAAGCTGCCGTTCTGAAAGACCTTGAACCATGCCGGCGTGTGGCCGCCCGGACCCGAACAGCAGGTCGAGCCGCCGCGCAGGTTGATCATCGGCGCGGTGCCGTTCGCGTCGCCGACCGAGAGCTGCTCGGCGCCTGGGACGAACTGCACGAACTTCGCGTCCGCGTAGCCCTTGTTGATCGCGTCGCCCGAGGCCGCAGGACCGCCGACGTTCTCGATGCGGCCGGTGGCCATGTTGATGCCGCCCTGAAACTGGTTCTTCGCCGTCCAGACGTTCAGTGCTCCGAGGCGCCCGAGGGTCGGGGAGAGACGGTTATCGTTGATCGTGCCGGTGGTGCCGGCGGTGTTGATCGAGGTGATGATGCTCGTTCCGGATGGTGCTCCCCCGCCGGCCGCCGCTGTGGTCATCACCGAGCCGTCGGGAAAGATGAGCCCGTTGCCGTTCACGATCATCCCGTTTCCGGCGGCATGCGTGTGGACGGAGAGAAGAAGGAAGACGAAGAGCGCAGCAAAGGTACGACGAACGTTCATGGGCAGCACGATAGGACAGGACGCTTACCGATCGCTTACGGAAAGTGTGCACCCTCTCCCCGCGGAGCGGAGAGAGGGGTCACGGGAGCGTAGTGTCGCGTGACACGACACTAGCTGCCGGGTTGGGAGACGTCGAGCGCGGTGTCGTCGATGATGAAGCTCGTGTAGTAGAGCTCGTCCTCCTGGCCGACGAAGCGGATGCTGATGGTTTGGCCGGCGTAGTCGGTGAGATCGAAGGTTTTCTGCACGTAGCCCGCGGTGGCGTCGACATTCGAGTAGAACGCGAGTGTCTCCAGAACCGAGCCGAGTGGATCCAAGATCTGAACCTGCAGGTAGTCGAAGACCACGGGATCTTCTGCCGTCTCGATCCACAGCCAGAAGCTGAGCGTCGCGGACGTCGCCGCGGCGGGGATGGTCACTTCCTGCTCGAGCGTGTCGAGATGCTCCTCGCCGTAGCCGTTCAGCCACGCGTTCCAGGAGCCGGTGCGCGGCGCCATGCCGCCGGTGCTGATGACGCCGGGTGTGGCGGCCCAGTCCACCGCACCGAGCTCGAAGCCGGGATTCAGGAACAGCTGCGACAGGATTGGCGGGACGACCAACTTCGCGCCGACGCCCTCACGCAGCTCGCGGATGTGCACCGCTTTGACGACGGTGGCGTTCGCGGTGATGGTGGGATCGGTGTACGCGAGCGCGGGAACGCCGAGCGTCGAGCGCATCGTACCGAGCTCGCCGCGGAGCTCGGTGAGATGCAAACGCCGGATCGGCGTCGAGGTGGAAAGCACGGGGTCGGTGAACGTCGCCGCGCCGAGGCCTCCGAGCGCGCGCACGAGATTCACCGCGGCGCGGAGCTGCGTGATGTGCACCGCGTTGATTGTGCTCGCGCCGGACGTGAGTGTGGGATCGGTGAATGCGACCGTCGTCACGAGCACCTTGCCGCTGTCGGGCGAGACACCCGCTCCCGGATCGACCGCGACCACTTTGTACAGATAGGCGACGTTCGCAGACGCCGTCGCATCGGTGAAGCTCGCCACGGCCGGGTTCCCGACGAGCGTGTAGCTGCTGTTGTTCGACGTGCGATAGACGCGATAGCTGACCGCAGCGGGGACCGCGTTCCAGGTCAGCGCCACGCTGGTGGTGCTGTTGAGCGTCGCCGCGAGACCGGTCGGCGCGGCAAGGACGCCGGTTGCGGTCGCGGACGTCTCCGCGGAGTTGGCGGACTCGCATGCGCCGATGGAGCGGACGACGTAGTAGTAGGTCGTGAACGCGGAGACGGTCGTATCCGCGAACGGCGACGCGGCGGGCGTTCCGACCTGCGTGTACGGACCGCCGGGCGTCGTGGAACGGAGGACGCGATAGCTGGTCGCTCCGCTGACCGCGCTCCACGAGACGTCGATGCGATTGTTGCCATTCGTCGCCGCGGCGGGCGAGGGCGGCAGCGGCGAGGAACAGGTGGTGCCGTTGAAGATGACCAGCGCGAAGTGCTGATCGGTGGAATCGCCTGTGCCTTGCGCGCCGTCGCCGGCGAGGGTGGACGCACGCACGCTCACGACGAAGTTGCCGGTCAGACCGGATGCGAAGTACGCCGACTCGACGTTGTTCAGGACGTCGGCGGAACCTCCGGCGGTGGACAGGCCGTTGGTCAGCACGTTGCCTTTGAAGGTATTGCCCCCCACCGTGACTTCGAGATCGAGGTCGTTGACCAGCGCCGGATTTGCGCCCGCGGCGCCCGGCGCATCCGACCAGACCAGCGTGACGCGGAACGGCTGCGCCGCGCTCGAGATCGTGCCGCTGACCGAATACGTCTGGCCGGCGGTCGTGAGCACGTTCGCCTGGTTGTCGTAGATCGCCGGCACTCCCGAGGCGATCACTCTGGTCAGGTTCGCGCGTCCCCATCCCTCGGTGCTGTTGGGAATCGGGCCGGCGGTGCCGGCGGCCGGATCGACGGCGCCGTTGATGATCAGCGCCTTCGACAATGCGGGCGCCGGAAGCTGTCCTGCGTTGTTGCTCTTCCACCACTGCTGGATGAGCGCCGTCGCGCCGGCCACGTGTGGCGCGGCTTGCGAGGTACCGCTCGAGTAGCGATGGCTCGCGTCGATGTTGCCCCACAGCGTGTCGCTGCCGGCGAGCGCGGAGGCGATCCAGCTTCCCGGCGCGAGGACGTCGGGGCGGATGCGGCCGTCCTGGGCCGGACCGCGGCTGGAGAAGCAGGGGATCTCGTCGATGTTGTCGGCGTTGACGGTTCCGCAGCCCACGGCGCCGGATAGTGACGTGCGGTAGCTCTCCGACGCGCCGACGACGACGATGTTTTTCGCTGCTTTCGGCGCGGTGATCGTGCTCGCGCCCGGGCCGGAGTTGCCGGCCGAAAAGATCATCGCCAGCGGCTGCTGGCCGGCGGTGTTCGACGACGCGTCATGCACCAGCGCGTCCATCAGTGCCTCGAACGTTCCGTAACCCGGCTCGATGCCGGCGCCCCAGCTGTTCGTGGAGATCGTGCCGGGTTGTCCGTTGGCCGCTGTGGTTTCGACGACGTCCGCCTGTGCCTCGGAGTCGGTGCCGGTGTAGCCGGTGCGAAGCAGCGGGATGTTGATGATGTGCGCCTGCGGTGCGATGCCGCCGGCCATCTGGAAGCCGCCCGCATCATTGTGCGCGCATTGTCCGGCCACGATCGCGGCGTCGTGATGTCCGTGTCCGTTCGCACCGGCGGTTGCGCCTCTGCGGATGGTGGCGTTATCGGTGACGCGGCCGGTGAGGTGCGTCTCGGTGGCGTCGACGCCGTCATCGACGACGCCGACGGTGATGCCGGTTCCATCCACGCCGCGCGCCGTGAGGAAGCTGGCGTAACCGGCGGAGGGAACGGTGGTGCCGCTGTAGTTTCCGGCGATCACCTGATTGCTCCGTTCATCCTCGGCGGCGATCGGAAACCACGTTTCGACGCGCGCCACTTCGCGCAGCGTCACCAACTCTTCGAGCCGCGCCGTGTCGAACTCGACCAGCGCGAGACGGAAGTAGAGACCGTGATGCGCGTCGACGTTCACGATGCGTCCACCGCGGCTCGCGATCTGCGCGGCCACGAGGTCGAGATTTTCGTGATCGAAGACGGCTACGCGATACCGCTGCCGATCCTGCTGCACGCGCGCGAGCGGCGTGCCGAGCATCCAGGAGAGATCTCGGGAGAGTTTGTACGCGGGGTGCAGGAGATCGCTCCATCGCACTTCGGAACCGCGCGATGCGCGTGCGACTTGCGACGGCGTGGCGTGCACGATCATCGCGTTCTGCGGGACGTACTGAATCGCCTCGGCGCCGGTGCTCTCGAGCTTCGCGATCCACTCGTCGCGGATCGGCCCGCGGAACTGCACGAGGTAGTAGCGCGCCTCGGCGCCGGCGTCGTGGTCGCGGAGCCTCGCCGGAATCGTGGGCGTAGTGCGCGCCGGATCGAAGCGGAACACGCCCAGGCCGATGCTCTCGTCGAGCGGCTCGACGTCGAGACCCGCGGCGCGCATGCTCTCGGTGGCCTGCGCCGGCAGCTGCAGCACGACGAAGCTGCCGTAGTCATCGAGAACCGTGCCGAAGCTTTTCGCCCTGGCGCGGTCTTCGCCATCGCGGAGGACGAGCTTGACTTTCGTCAGACCGGCGTTCGGTCTGTTCTGGGCCTGGACCGGCGCGACCGCGCCGAAAACGAGGATGACCAGTGCCGCGCACGCGCGGAGCGATAGAAGTTTCACTGCGAATCTCCCGCGGAATCGATTGGTGGTGATTGACGGCGCACATGATACTGCCGTCGATCCGTCAGACCCGCGGCCGATTGGCCGAAATCACTTCCCCACGGATCGACGTCGCGGCGCGGTTCGGACGAGCGAGTTGAGGTTCAGCACGCCGTGTCCGTACAGATTGTTCACCGCATCAGCGGAGTCGCTCAGGCAGTCCGCGCTGGCATTCGGTTTCGCTGCACCGAGCATCAGCTCGATGCTCGCCGCGACGTTTCCGCGGAGGTCCGGCCGCGCGTTCCAGAGCAGCGCAAACGCGCCGGCTACATGAGGAGAGGCGTGGGAGGTGCCGGTGAGCGACTCATAACCGTCGAACAGATACGCGGAACGGATGGCGGCGCCGGGCGCGACGATCTCGGGCTTGACGCCGCTGAGATCCGGCACCGGCCCGCGGCTGCTGAATTCCGCAATTCCGCCGGCGTTGCCGACGGCGCCGACGGTGAGCACGTTCGGATACGTCCCGGGATCGAAGACGGACTCGCACTCCGGTCCGAAATTTCCCGAGGCCGTCACCGCGACGATTCCGGCATCCTTCAGCGCCTGAAATGCATCCTGGAGCTCGCAGAACGGACAGATATAGGAGTGATTGGTGACGTCGGGCGCGAGATCGGGGTTGGGGTTCTTGCCGTCGACGTCCGTCGGTGCGAGAAAAAACTGGAGGCAGGAGAGGACCGTGGCGGCATTCGAACCGGGACCGAGCGCGCGGCAACCGATCCATTGCGCTCCGGGAGCGACGCCGACCCGATCTCCGGGCGGACCGCCGGTCACGATCGCGGTCACGTGTGTGCCATGACCGTTGGTGTCGACCGGAACGCGCGAGCGCTCCTCCGACGGATCGAACCAGTTGTAGTCGTGGTTCGCCGTCGACGCGCTGGAGCCGCGGTAGCGGCTCTCGATCGTTGGATGGGTCCACTCCATTCCGGTGTCGCTGACACCCACGACCACTCCGCGGCCATCGATCCCGCGATGGTGCAGATTCGAGGCTCCGATCATCTCGATGTTGTCGGGAATGTGCGACTCGCCGCGCACGCGCGAGTGCGTCAAAGGAATGTCGCGCAGGAGCTCCGCCGGCGCGACCGGCAGAATGCGCGAGACGTCATCGCGCGACGCCAGCGTCACCAGCTGCTCCTGCGAAACGCGGCGGCCCTCCTGCGGGATCACGAGAATCCTGTTGACGATGTAGAAGGAGAGCGTTTCGAAACCCGCCTGCCGGATGGCCTGCTCGACCGGCGGCTGCGTTCGATCGGCGACTTCGCGCAGTTGATCGAAGACATACCGTCCTTTTTCGATTTTGCCGGCCAGGGCCGCGGCGCCGGAGAGGTCCGCCTCTTCGCCAAGCTCGACGAAGAAGGATCCGGCCGTTCCCGCTCGCGCACTCTGCAGCAGGGTCGCGTCCACTTTCGCGCGGGTGTCCGCACGCAGCGGCGCGGCCAGCGCCAGGATGACGCTCACTCCGAATGATGCGGTGAATGCAAGACGACCTCGACGATACGGCAGGCGGAGCATCGTACGGCGGACGCCGGTGAACGTCAAAGCGTTGCCCCATGTACGCTGTACGGCGAATGGTGAATCGCCGCCCGTTGCTGGTCGCGCTGTTGCTGGTATCGATCACCAGCTCCGCGATCG
>CAMPKJ010000156.1 GCA_946887105.1 uncultured Acidobacteriota bacterium
AGTAGCCTTCTCCCCTCCGCAGAGGGGAGAAGGTGCGCGAAGCGCGGATGAGGGGTGTTCCGTTCGCACCTGGATCGAGCACACCCAACGCATCCACCTCTCTCTAATACGCGCGCGCACGCGAGCGCTCCTCGACCTCGGGTCGTTCGACGTCAGCGGCATCGCCCGCGTTGCCGATGCGCTCACGCGTCTCGAGGACATCGAGCGCGATCCGCCGCCGCGCTTGCGTCTCGCGCCGAACGTCACCGCCGCGCTGCTTCCCACGCTCGCCGGCATCGCACCGCCGAACGTGCGGCTCGTGCAGACCGCGACCGGTGTCGATGGTTATGGCGCGCCGATCGTCGAAGCAACCGAATCGTGGCCGAACGCGTATCGCCCGAGCTATCGCGTGCGTCCCGTGCGCATGCCGATGCACCTGCGTCTCGAATGCGACGTCACCGAGATCGAGCGCGATCGTCCGGTCGCCGTTGCCCTGCTCGCGCCCGTCTCGTCGGTGCTGCGCGTGCTCATCGACGACGGCACGCGTGCCTGGCCGTCGACCGTGCGCATCACGCGCATCGACGCCGTCTCCGGCGAGCGGAGCTGGTATCCGTACGGTGGCGGTTCCTTCGGCGCGGAGATGATGCTTTAATGCCGCGCCTGTGAGCGGCACCGGCAGACGCGTCGAATTTCTCGCCCGCGCGATCGTCAATCGGCTCGAAGACCGCGGTCTCGTCGAATTCGTCGATGCGGAAGCAGGCATCCTCGTGGTCACGAAAGCGATCGAGGAAAACTTCGGCGCCATCGACGCGCTCGAGCGCGAGGTGCGGCACAGACTCGGCGAGCGCGCCACCGAGGCGCAGATCGACGCCGAGATGGCGCGGCTGGCGCTCGAGAGGAACATCATTCTGTGAGGGAAAAGAACCTCGAGGAACTGGAGCGCCGCAAACAACAGAGCGAGCTCGGTGGCGGACAGGCGCGCATCGATCGCCAGCACAACGACGGCAAGCTCACCGCACGCGAACGCGTCGCGCTGCTCTTCGATCCGGGCTCGTTTCAGGAGCTCGATCAGCTGGTGATGCATCGCTCCACCGACTTCGGGATGGAGAAGCAGCGCGTGCCGGGCGATGGCGTGGTGACCGGCTACGGCACCGTGCAGGGACGCCTGGTCTACGCATTCGCGCAGGACTTCACCGTCTTCGGCGGATCGCTGTCCGAAACGCATGCCGCGAAGATCGTGAAGATCATGGATCTGGCGATGAAGAACGGCGCGCCGGTGGTCGGTCTCAACGACTCCGGCGGCGCGCGCATCCAGGAAGGCGTGGTCTCGCTCGGCGGATACGCGGACATCTTCCTGCGCAACACGCTGGCATCGGGAGTGGTCCCGCAGATCTCCGCGATCATGGGACCGTGCGCCGGCGGCGCGGTCTATTCGCCGGCCATCACCGACTTCATCCTGATGGTGAAGAACACCAGCTACATGTTCGTGACCGGTCCCGACGTGATCAAGACCGTCACGCATGAAGAAGTGACGAAGGAAAAACTCGGCGGCGCGGAAACGCACAATCAGGTTTCAGGCGTCGCGCACTTCGCCGCGGAATCGGATGAAGACTGCATCGCGCTCATCCGCGAGCTGCTGTCGTTCATGCCGTCCAACAACATGGAAGAGCCGCCGCGCGTCGCCACCAGCGACGACGTCAATCGCGTCGATGCGGTTCTGGACACCTTCGTTCCTGCCAATCCGAATCAGCCGTATGAAATGCGCGAGCTGATCAAGACCATCGCGGACGAAGATCACTTCCTCGAAGTGCACCAGCACTACGCGCGCAATCTCGTGGTCGGCTTCATCCGGCTGAACGGACAGGCCATCGGCGTCGTCGCCAATCAGCCCGCGTTTCTGGCGGGCGTGCTCGACATCGATGCGTCGCGCAAGGGTGCGCGCTTCGTCCGCTTCTGCGATGCATTCAACATCCCGCTGCTCGTGCTCGAAGACGTTCCGGGCTTTCTGCCGGGCACGGGGCAGGAGTACGGCGGCATCATCATTCATGGTGCGAAGCTGCTGTACGCGCTCGCCGAAGCGACGGTGCCGAAAGTCACGGTGATCACGCGCAAGGCGTATGGCGGCGCGTACTGCGTGATGAACTCGAAGCACATCCGCGCGGACATGAACTACGCGTATCCGACCGCGGAGATCGCGGTGATGGGTGCCGAGGGTGCGGTGAACATTCTTTATCGCGGCGTGGAAGATCGCGAGGCGAAGGTCGCGGAGTACAAGGACAAGTTCGCCAATCCGTACATCGCGGCGGAGCGTGGATACATCGACGAGATCATCGAGCCGCGCTTCACGCGCCGGAAGCTGATCACCACCTTCGCGATGCTGCGCAACAAGCGCGATCGCAATCCGCCGAAGAAGCACGGCAACATTCCGCTGTGACGGCCGCTGTGACGGGATGTCTCGCCGGCACGCCGAAACTGTAACAGCGTCCGGGCCGAAACCTTTTCTTCAGGAATTCGAATGCGCCGATCCAAGGAGCCGAAGGCGGTAACAGGCGGGGCCGTGAAAAGTTGTTAGATCACAGGCATTTAGCGCGCTGGCACCATGGCAGGTCCGTTGCGGTAGGGGCACGCCAACGAATTGACCGCCCGTGATCGCATAGGACGGATGAGTTCACGGAAGGTTGCATTTCCACTTACATGTGTTACGGTTCGCGCACAAATTGGTCCGAAGTTTCACCCATTCGAAAGGAGCAGGCATGAAAAGGCTTGTCATTTTATTGTCCGTGTTACTGATTGCAGTAACCGGGCCGGCGTTCGCGCAGTCGACGACCGGTACGATCGATGTGATCGTGACGGATTCGTCGGGCGCCCCGCTGCCCGGAGTCACCGTCACGGCGTCGGCATCCGACACCAACACCCGTCGTACCGAGGTCACGGGTGCTGACGGTAAAGCGAGTCTCGTCGCGCTGCAGCCGTCCACCCGCTACGTCGTCGAGACGACCCTGGAAGGCTTCGGCAAGGCGCAGAACACGAACGTCCTCGTTCGTTCCGCGCAGACCGCGACCGTTCGCGTGACGCTGCAGATGGCATCGGTTTCCGAGTCCATCACCGTCACTGCTGACGCGCCGATCGTCGATACGACCAGCGCTACGGTCGGCCAGGAGCTCACCCTCGAGCTCACCGAGTCGCTTCCGACCGGCCGTTCGTATCAGTCGTACCTGCAGCTCGTTCCTGGCGTTCTCCCCAGCACGACCGGTAACCCGGCTTCGCGCTCGGGCGTGAACTACAGCGACATCGGCGGCACCACCGGTCAGTCGACCGACAACTTCTACTACGTGGAAGGCATCAACGTCACCGATCCGCTGACCGGTACCTTCGGTGCGAACCTCAACACCGAGATCATTCAGGAGCAGAAGGTCATGACGGGCGGCATCCCGGCCGAATTCGCCGGCGCCCCGGGCCTGCTCTCCTCTGTCGTCACCAAATCGGGCAGCAACAACTTCAGCGGCTCGGTCAATTACTACACGCAGGACGACTCGCTCGTTGCGGACGACGAGCACAGCAGCGGCGCGACGTTCTCGACGTACGACACGGCGGCCACCCTCGGCGGCCCGATCGTTCGTGACCGTGCGTGGTTCTTCGGCAGCTACCGCATCCTGAACCGCGACGAGAAAGTCTTCCAGACCGGCACCGACAACTTCCTGCGCGACATCACCCGCGAGGACACCCAGAGCTACGGCAAGCTGTCGTGGCAGGTCACGTCCAAGGATCGTCTCTCCGGTACGTACACCGACGATCCGACCGACCTCCTCGGAAGCTCTGACGGAAACCGTCTCAACACGCGTAACTTCAACCAGAAGCAGGGTGGCAGCCGCTACTCGGTCGAGTACAACCGGGTGTTCAGCTCGAACCTCCTGCTCGACCTCGCCGGCGGCATCCACAACGGCGAAGTCTCGCAGTTCTCGACCATCGCCCTGCCCTCGAACACCGCCATGTTCGCGCGTCCCAGCGGAACGACGATCGGACCGGAGCAGTCGCAGCTCGGCGGATTCGGCAGCAACAACATCAGCGAGCGCGACTCCGAGTTCTACCGCGGCTCCCTCGAAGGCATCTTCGATACGGGCTTCGGCAGCCACACCCTCAAGCTCGGCATCGAGTTCGAAGATCACATCAACTTCCGTGACTCGAACTTCATCGGCGGCCAGACCCTCAACTCGCTCGGTTCGGTCTACGTCGGCCAGAACATCACCGCCGCCGAAGTCGTCCGCTCCTGCACCGGCCTGACCGGCCGTTGCAGCTTCAACAACCAGACCTTCAACTGGAGCAACCCCAGCGACCGCAACGGCCTGCTGAACACCATCAACACCCAGCTGTCGGCCACCGACCGCGCGGCCGTCTACGGCTTCCTCGACACCAACCACGACGGTGAGATCAGCACCGAAGAAGTCGCGGCGATGACGTTCAACAGCACGGCCGGCAACCCGGACGGGCAGATCAACTTCACGCGCAGCTTCCAGATCTCGTCGGGTGCGCAGGAAACCAAGGCCGAAGGCCAGACCGTTTACCTGCAGGACACGATTCAGTTCGGTCGCTGGGCGGTCAACGCCGGTGTCCGCGCCGAAGAGTGGACGCACAAGGCCACCACTGGCGAAGAGATCTACACCTTCGACTGGACCTACGCGCCGCGTCTGTCCGTCATCTATGACCTGTTCGGCAACGGCCGTCAGAAAGTGTCCGGTTACTACGGCCGCTACTACGATCCGATCCGTCTGAACATGACCAACTTCGCGGGCACGCTCACCGGCCGCGTCATCGAAGAGCAGCTCTTCGTCGGCGACCGTTGGGTCAAGTACCGCACCCGTGGCGGCGCGACCGAGCCGGACGCCGTCTTCGCCCCGACCACCAAGACCCCGTACACCGACGAGCTCCAGTTCGGCTACCAGATCGACCTCGGCCGCAACATGAGCTTCGAGACCAGCCTCTATCGTCGCGAGACCCGCGACGTGCTCGAGGACTATGACCTCGCGCCGTACGCCGATGAGCAGTACTTCCGCGACAACTACGGCGATCCGACGCACCCGGATACGCTCTTCCTCGGCTACGAGTACTTCGGTTACACCAGCGCGCCGAACTCGAACTTCGTCATCGCGACCCTCGCGGGTGGCGAGCGTAACGTCGATGGTATCGACCTCGTGTTCCGCAAGCGCTACGCGAACAACTGGCAGGGCCTCGTGTCCTACACGTTCAACGACGCCGAAGGCAACTCGAACTCGGACTCGAACGCCGACTTCGCCGGTGACGTGCTCTGGCTCGACCCGCGCGCCATCAACGTCTCCGGTACGCAGGCCGGTTCCATCGATCACCTCTTCAAGCTGGCCGCTTCGTACAAGTTCTTCAGCCGCCTCGAGATCGGCGGCGTGTACAACTGGAACTCCGGTACGCACGCCACGCTGTCGGCCAACCAGTCCGGCCGCAACCTGCCCCTCCTCGGCGATGCGAGAGAAGTCAACGGTGCGGTCGATACGTGGGTTGAGGCAGGTACGGTCGGTTCGCTCACGAACCCGTCGTACGGCGTCCTCGACCTCCGCGCGCAGTGGAGCCAGCCGCTCCCGCGCCAGACTAGCCTGGAGCTGTTCCTCGACATCTTCAACGCGCTCAACGACCAGGCCGTCACCCGTGAGCAGGATCTGACGAACAGCGCCACCGTTCCCTTCGGTGACCCGCTGACCTTCGTCGAGCCGCGCCGCTACTACCTCGGCGCGCGCTTCCTGTTCTAGTTTCCAATCCACAGTCCACGCAAGTGCGAAAGGGCGCCCTTCGGGGCGCCCTTTTGTTTTCACGAGCATGGAAACCAGCAACCCAACCAGCACTCTCCGGAATAGCCCCCACCCCTCCGGCGTTGTCTGCCGAGCACCCAGAGTGTCTTCGCATTGACGGCTGGAGCCTCGTGTGCTAAATCGTGTGGTTCCAATTTGTTGGAGGCTTTGTGTACGCCATCATTCAGTCGGGTGGAAAGCAGTATCGCGTGGCCGAGGGCGATCGCCTGAAGGTCGAGCGTGACGTTCTGGGCAGCGCCGAGCAGGACAAGGTCACGTTCAGTGAAGTTCTGATGATCGGCGGAGATCAGCCGAAGGTCGGCGGTCCGACGGTTCAGGGCGCTTCGGTGCTCGCGACCATCGTCGGCGAGTTGCGCGGCGAAAAGATCATCGTCTTCAAGAAGAAGCGCCGGAAGAATCACACCAAGCGGACTCACGGTCACCGGCAGGACGTCGTCGAAGTCCGCATCGACAGCATTAAATTCTAGAGGTCAACCATGGCTCATAAAAAAGGACAAGGCTCCTCGCGCAACGGCCGCGACTCTCAGCCGAAGATGCTCGGCGTGAAGCGCTTCGCCGGCCAGTTCGTCACCGGCGGAACGATTCTCGTGCGCCAGCGCGGCACGAAGTTCCAGCCCGGCGTCAACGTCGGCCTCGGACGCGACCACACGCTCTTCGCCAAGATCGAAGGCATCGTGCAGTTCCATGACAAAGGCGAGCGCGGCCGCTTCATCAGCGTCACGCCCGCCGAGTAAGACAGTCCGCGGTCGTCGTTCACCAAAGCACCGCTTCGGGCGGTGCTTTTCGTTTTTGGCATCAAACGGGTATTTGGGACAAATAGAAGAGATATGCATTTCATCGATCAGGCAACCATTCGCGTGAAGGCCGGCGACGGCGGTCACGGCTGCGTTGCCTTCCGGCGCGAGAAGTTCGTTCCCAAAGGCGGTCCGTCCGGCGGCGACGGCGGAACGGGCGGTTCCGTCTGGATCGTCGCGTCGAAACGCCTCAATACGCTCTACCACCTGCAGTTTCAGCGCGAGGTGAAAGCCGGGCGCGGTCAACACGGCATGGGCTCGAACTGCTCCGGACATGATGGCGAAGACGTCACCATCGAGCTGCCGGTCGGATCCGTCATCCGCGACAAAGCGACCGACGACATCATCGCCGACCTCTCCGAAGACGGGCAGCGGGTGATCGTCGCGCGCGGCGGACGTGGCGGCTGGGGCAATCAGCACTTCGCGACCGCCACACGCCAGGCACCGCGTTTCGCGCAGGACGGCAATCCCGGCGACGAGCGCGAGCTCTTCATCGAGCTTAAGCTGATCGCCGACGTCGGACTGGTCGGGCTTCCCAATGCCGGCAAGTCGACGCTCATCTCCGTCATCAGCGCCGCCAAGCCGAAGATCGCCGACTATCCGTTCACGACGCTGGTCCCGAACCTCGGCGTGGTCAGCGCGGACGATGCGCAGACGTTCGTCGTCGCCGACATCCCCGGACTCATCGAAGGCGCGCACGAGGGTCACGGTCTCGGCGATCAGTTTCTCCGTCACGTCGAGCGCTGTTCCGTGCTCGTGCATCTCGTCGATCTCTCCGCGAATGAAGATCCCGCGGCCGATGCCGAGGTGATCGCACGCGAGCTCGCGCTCTACTCGCCGCTGCTGGCCGGCAAGCCGCGCATTGTCATCGGTTCGAAGATCGACTCCATCGTTCCCGGCAACAGCGAAAAGCTGCGCGAATACGCGGAGAAGAACGGCTATCCGTATCACGAGATCTCCGCCGTCGTCGGCGACGGCGTGCGCGAGCTGGTACGCATGCTCGCGCGGCTCGTGCGTGAGTTCCGAGGAACCGAGGAACCCGAGGAACCGAGGAACTCCTCCGGCCGGATATGAAGATCGGCGTCTACGGCGGAACCTTCGATCCCTTCCATCGCGGCCATCTGGAGCCTGTCCTCGCGGCGCGCGAGAAGATGGAGTGGGATCGCGTGATCTACATCCCGGCGTTCACGCAGCCGTTCAAAGTCGATCGCACGTTTGCGTCGCCGTATCACCGCTTCGCAATGGCGGCCGCGGCGACGCTCGATCATGGCTTCGCATTCGTCTCCAGCATGGAGCTCGAGCGCGGAAGGGTTTCGTACACTGTCGAAACGCTCGAAGAGTTGCGCAGGCAGTATCCGGACGACACGCTCGACTGGATCATCGGCGACGACAATTTCGAGAAGCTGCACGAGTGGCGATCGGTCGATCGCATCCTCGAGCTGGCGAACTTCGCCGTGCTGGTGCGTCATCGCCACGAACCGCCCGCGCAGTTCCGGTCACGCGTCTGCGAAGCGCATGCGCGGCCCGCGTACGGCGCGATTGCATTTGCTGCAAATCCGACCGTCGAGATCTCCTCGACGGCCATCCGCGAGAAGTTGCAGGACGGCCAGCCTATTGACGAGCTGGTTCCGCCGCCCGTCTCGCGTTACATTCAACACTACGGACTCTATCGAAAGGCCAATCGTGAACAATTCGATTGAAGAGCGCGTCCGCCTGGCAGTCACGGCGGCACTCGACAAGAAGGCTACCAATCTCGACGTGCTCGCTGTCGGCGAGCTCACCTCGATCGCCGATTACTTCGTGATCTGCTCCGCGGGCAACGAGCGGCAGGCGCAGGCCGTCGCCGACAACGTGCTGGAGCGGTTGAAGGAGGAGATGGGCGTGAAGCCGCTGTTGGTCGAGGGAACGACGCCGGGGCGCTGGGTCCTGCTCGACTTCGGCGACTTCATCGTGCACATCTTCACCGAGGATGTGCGCCGCTTCTACGGACTCGAGCGCCTATGGGGCGATGCGCCGAACGTCACGGCGGAGTACACCGGAGAAGTCGAGCCGCGTGCCTTCAAAAAGACTTCGTGAACCTCGACTCGGGGACCTGTTCCGCACGCGCAACGCCGCGATGCGGAACGTTCTCGAGACGGTCGGGAAAGTTCTCGATCACGACGTTAGCATCCTCATCCTCGGCGAGTCGGGAGTGGGCAAGGATTTTCTGGCTCAATCCATCCACGCCTGCAGCGCGCGCCGCGCCGAGCCGTTCGTGCACATCGAATGTGCGTCCATTCCGGCGGATCTGTTCGAGACCGAACTGTTCGGCCACGAGCGCGGTACGTTCACCGATGCACAGACGCGTAAGGTCGGAAAGCTCGAAGCCGCGGGTCGCGGCACGGTGTACTTCGATGAAGTGGCCGCGCTCACGCCGCAGCTGCAGGCCAAGCTTCTGCGCGTGATGCAGGAGCGCCGGTTCTCGCGACTCGGCGGCGCGGCGGCGTTGCCGTTCGAAGCGCGCGTGATCACGTCCTCGAATGCCAATCCCGCGGAAACGCTGCGTCCCGATTTCTACTATCGCATCAACGTCGTCACGCTCACGCTTCCGCCGCTGCGCGACCGGCCGGAAGACATCCCGTTGTTTGCGCGGCAATTCGTGCGGCGGACGAAGTTCCGGCGCTTCGACGGGGAAGCCGAACGTCTCATGCGGGATTATGGCTGGCCGGGAAACGTACGCGAGCTGCGCAACGCCATCGAGCGCGCCGGACTCATCGAGGAGAGCGATCGCATCACCGCCGCGTCGCTGCCGGTCGGCGCAGGATCCGATCTCGTCGCCACCGCCGCGCGCGGACGGTGGACGCTCGAAGAGCTCGAGGCGCATTACATCCGCGAAGTGCTGCGCGTGACGCGCGCGAACTACTCCCGCGCCGCGCAGATTCTGGGCATCAATCGCAAGACGCTCCTTGAAAAGCGGAAGAAATATGGGATCGAGTAGGGAGCGCGGCCGTGAAATTTAGGTTCATCTGGGCCGGTTCCCATGCCGACGCCGAGCTGGCCCAGGCCGCGGAGCGTTACCTCAATCGGATCAAGCACTTCTTTCCAATTGAGGTGGTCGAAGTGCCGCCCGAGCGCGGTAGACAAGGTCAGAACGATGTAGCTATCATGCGCGCTCAATCCGCGCGCCTGCTGGCTGCGATCCCTGATCGCGGGTACGTCGTGGTCCTCGATGAGCGAGGGCAGTTGTTTGATTCTTTGAAGTTTGCCAGTTGGGTCGAGAGGCTGACCATCGACAGTCCGTATGGCGTCAGTTTCGTCATCGGCGGCGATGTCGGCTTCGATGAAACGGTGCGCGCGCGGGCCGGCAAGTTGCTCGCGCTCTCTCCGATGACCCTCCCGCACCAGCTTGCACGCGTCATCCTGCTCGAGCAGATCTATCGCGCCTGCACGCTGATGCGCAACATTTCGTATCACAAGTGACGAGGCGTGAATGGCCAAGACAAAGACGAAACCGAATCCGTACCAGGCGCACGAAGATGCACTCCGCGCCAAGCAGCGCGAACTGCTCGATTCTTTCGAGCGCGACAAGGCCGCCGGAAATCATGTCAATGACGACGGCATCCAGGATCTGGCCGACAAGGCCGCCAGCGCGTACTCCAAAGAGCTGAACTTCTCGCTCTCCGACACGGAGCGCAACCTGCTCATGCAGATCGACGAAGCGTTCGTGCGCATGAAGAACGGCAGCTACGCGGTCTGCACCAACTGCGGCACCACCATCGGCGAGAAGCGCCTGCAGGCCGTTCCCTGGACGCCGTTCTGCATCGACTGCCAGGAACTTCAGGAAAAAGGGCTGCTGTAAGATCGCAGCCGCTTGCCGAAACCTCTCGCATCCGTCTTAGCCCAAATCGAACAGAATCAGCCGCCGCGAGTGCTCCTCGTCGGCGGCAATTCCGAGTTCCTCTCCGAACAAGCCTTCCACGAGATCCGCGACGCACTGGTCGCGAAGAATCCAGCGCTCTCCGTCGAAAGCTACGAGCCCGGCACCGAGCTCGCCTCGATCCTCGACTCGTTCCGCACCGGCTCGCTCTTCGGCGGCGCACGCCTGCTGGTCGTGCCCGAGGTGAATGCATTCATCTCCGCGAAAGAGATCGCCTCGCTGTACGACAAAGCGGTCGCGGACTGGAAGAGCGCGAAGACCGATCGAAAGCGCGCGTCGGCATCCGCGAAGCTGCTGCACGTGCTCGGACTGGCGGGCTGCGATCTGGAGATGAAAGACCGCGCCATCGCCGACACCCTCGGCGTGACGCTCGACGCGACGCTCACCGACATGCTCGCGTTCTGCCGTGCTGCCGGTAAGAAAGCAGGACGCGGTGAAGACGACGCCGCGTTGCTCATGGAAGCGATCGCACGCGGCGGCGCGACCGGCACGATCCTCCTGATGCGCACCGGCGACGTGCCACGCGATTCCGCGACCATCGAGCTGATCGACAAAGTCGGCGCGGTGATCGTCGCCGATCTCACACGCGAAGGCTTCAGCGCAGCGCTCGAACGAACCATTGAATCGATTGCATCGGACGCAAATGTGAAGTTCGAGCCGCAGGCCGTCGCGAAGCTGCGCCAGCGACTCGGCATCGAACGCATGCTCGCCGACAAGTTCTCGAAAGACATTCCGGAGATTCGCGGCGCGATCTCGGAGGTGGAGCGCCTGGTGACGCTCGCCGGCAGCGGTGGACGCGTGACCGCGGCAATGGTCGAGCGCGAAGTCTCCGCGATCGAAGGCGGCGCACGCTACGAGCTCGGCTCTCTCTTCACCGAAGGCAAGATCCTCGAAGCGGTCGCGAAGCTGCGCGATCTGGTTGCGCAGGGCCGCCGCGAAGATCCCAAGATGCCGGTGGACATGCACTACGGCCGCTTCCTCTTTCCGCTCGCGGAGGAGATCCGCCAGATGATCGGCATCCATTCGTGGGCGCGCGTGCAGAACGTGAACCTGCGCCAGTCGATGCAGTACAACCGCTTCAAGGACACCATCGCCGACCGCCTCGGCGATTACCTGAAGGCGCACGGCCTGGTGCGCCAGCGCCCGCACCCATTCCCCCTGCACAAGAAATTCGAAGCCGCACGCACCTACAGCGAAGCGGATCTCTTCCGCGCACTGGCCGTCGTCGCCGACCTCGAGATCAAGAGAAAGTCGGGCGGATTGCCGGTGGATGTGGGGATCGAGACGTTTTTACTCACGCGTCTGCGCGCGTGAAGTTGTCGGCAGCCGTGCGCGCTGGACGGCGCGCACGGGG
>CAMPKJ010000157.1 GCA_946887105.1 uncultured Acidobacteriota bacterium
GCGCATTGAGAAATCCTTGCTTTTCTGCAATCAACTTCGCGGCGTAGGGACTACCGGAGTGCGTCAGAACGCGCGGGACATCGACACGCTCCACGTCGTGCCCTGCCGGAACTTCTCCTCGTGGTGGAGCCCCTTCGAGTACAGCTCGCGATAGACGCCGGGCGCGACGGTGATCCCGCGATACGGCGGCAGCGAGACCCCCAATCGCACGCCCGCGTTCGTGAATCCGTCGCCTTCATCGGGCTCGCCGTTCCACTTGCCGAGCGTCTGATGCTGTCCCTGCAATCTCGGAACGAGCGACATCCCACGTACGCGCACGCTCGGGCCGACGGACCAGAGGAAGTTGTTCGGCGCGCGGAAGCCTTCGCGGTTTTCGTAGAGGCTCAACCGCGCCTCGCCGCGCGCGGACCAGGTCACGCGCTCGCCGCGATGCAACCATTGCGCGGCCAGTGTGGGGCGGAACGTGCCGCTGCCGAACTGGATGTGTTCGTGCGTGAGCCCTTCGCGTCCGAGCTCGATCGGATTCGGCACGATTTCGCCGACCGGCAACGACAGTCCCGCGCCGAGCATCAGACTCGGACGTGGCATCCAGTCGACGGCCACGGTCGGATCGCTGATTCCGCGCAGCGTCTGGGTGCGGTGATGGATGTCGCCGTACGGCGGCGTGAACGGCGCGCCGTCGAGCGTCTCGTAGCCGATCTGCACCGCCTTCACGTCGTACGGCACGCGCAGCGAGAGCTGCATGCGCGCGCGCAGGCCGTAGGCGATGGTCGTCTCGACGTGCGTGAGCTCGACCGCGGCGCGATGCAGATGCGCCGGGATTTCCGTGGTGGCGCATTCGGGCGCGACGTCCGGACACTCCGCGACGTGCGACGTGCGGAACGTTCCCTGCGCGACGTCCAGCGAGAGACGCCACTGCCCGGGTACCGCGAGGGTCTGACCTGCTCCGCCGGAGAGGTTGGGGTTCGCTCAGGCCGGTCAGGCGTATGCGGCCGGAAGGATGCTCATCAACAGCAGCAGCGCGATGGCGGCGCGGACCTTCACGGCTTCTCCGCCTTGGCGATCGCGATCAGCACTTCATCCCACATCCCGCCCGTCACGGAAGCGACAAACTTCCCCTTCGCGTCGTAGACGCGGATGTACGGCAACGCCTCGGCATGAAACTCACGCGTGGCCTGCTTCGCGGCCTCGTTGTCCCACTTGCCGATGTCCACGCGGCGCAGCGCGAGATTGCCCTTGCCGCGCATGAGGTGCTGCAACCGCGTCTCGAGGACGCGGCACGGTCCGCACCATTCGCCATAGAAGTCGACGATGGTGATCTTGCCCGGCGCCATCAGCGATGGGATGTCGGCGCGCTTGCCGTCATTGATCTCGATGATGTCGAGCGTCTTCAGGATCTCCGGCGCCAGCGGTTCGATCTCTCTGCGCTGTTCTCCAGGGAAAACCGATTCGAATCCGGCGTTCGTCAGCGCGACGCGGATCTTCTGCCGGTCGAAATTCGCGGGCAGCTCGACGGTGGCGGTCTGCGACTTCCAGTCGACCTTCGCGTTCTGCACGCCGTCGACGGCGTTGAGCGTCTTCACGATCGGAGGGCCGCACGCCGCGCAGTCCATGCCCACGACCGTGAAGGTGAACGTCTCCGCGGCGGCGGCCGAGGCCGCCGTGAAGAGGAGGATGGCCAGGAATCGTTTCATCGGCGGGGGGAACACGCGAAACGTTTTCATGCTTCCGCGTTTTCCGGCATGCCGGTCCATTTCGACCGCCATCGAAGCATGCCCGCGCGATGTCTCGTACGATGCTCACATGAGCAACCGCCACACCTACAGGACACATCTCGTCTGGGACGGGAACCTCGGCGACGGCACCGCGACGTACGCGGGATACGGCCGCCAGCACCGCATCCTCATCGAAGGCAAGCCGGAGCTGCACGGCTCGGCCGATCCGATGTTTCGCGGCGCCGCGGACGTGCACAATCCGGAAGACCTGTTCGTGGCCGCGGTGTCGTCGTGTCACATGTTGTCGTACCTGGCGCTCTGCGCGCGCAACGCGATCAACGTGCTCGACTATCGCGACGAAGCGACTGGCGATCTGGTGTTCGATGCGCGCGGCGGCGGGAAGTTCGAGGAGATCGTGCTGCGTCCGGTCGTGACCATCGCCAACGCGGCGGATCGGGATCGGGCCATGGAGATGCACGAGAAGGCGCACGAGCTCTGCTACATCGCCAGCTCCTGCAGCGTACCGATCCATCACCGCGCGGAGATCCGCGCGTGAAAGATCTCGGCATTCACCTCGACGATCGTCCGGGCACGCTCGCCGAGATGGGCGAAGCGCTCGGCCGCGCCGGCGTGAGCATCGAGGGCGGAGGCGTGTTCGCCGGCGTCGCGCACTTTCTCTTTCACGACGGACGCGCGGCGCGCGAAGCGCTCGAAGCGGCCGGCATCCGCGTGTTCGAAGAAAACGCCGTGGTGGCGGTGCGCTTGCGCCAGGACGAGCCGGGGCAGCTCGGCAAGATCGCGCGCAGGATGGCCGAGGCGGGCGTGAACATCGGCGTGCAGTACAGCGATCACGATCACCAGTTGATCCTGGTCGTCGACGATTACGAACGCGGACGCGCGGTGGCGGAGCGCTGGCAGGCATGAGTGAAGTCGCGGACATGGCCGCCATCGCGGCATTGATCGGCGACCCCGCCCGCGCGCGCATGCTGGAGTCGCTGATGAGCGGCGTCGCACTCACGGCCACCGAGCTCGCGCTGGAAGCGAACATCGCGCCCTCGACGGCGAGCAGCCATCTCGCGAAATTCGTGGAACGGCAGATCCTGCGGGTGCATCAGCAGGGACGTCATCGTTATTACCGGCTGGACGGCGACGAGATCGCGGAAATGCTCGAGTCGCTGATGGGCATCGCCGCGAGCCGCGCGCCGCGGCGCCGGACCGGGCCCGCGGATCCCGCGCTGCGCATCGCCCGCGTTTGTTACGACCATCTCGCCGGCGAGCGTGGCGTGTGGCTGCTCGAGCAACTCCGCGAACGCGGCGCGATCGAGTCGACCGCCATCACCGCGAGCGGGAAGTCATTCCTCGACCGTTTCGGAATCGACGTCGAGTCACTGATGAAGGCGCGCCGTCCGCTCTGCCGCCTCTGCCTCGACTGGAGTGAGCGCCGCGAGCATCTCGGCGGCGCGCTCGCGGCGGCGATGCTCGAACGGCTCTTCGCGCTCGGTTGGGCGCGGCGCGAACGCGACAGCCGCGCGGTCGTGTTTTCCGCTGGCGGCGAGCGCGCGCTCCTTAGCGCGCTGCGATGACGATTCTGGAGTGCGGCGGCCGCAGCCGCCGCTTTCCACCGATTCGCGCTGGCTGTGGCCGCCGCTCTGAAAGCGGTGGCTGCCGGCCACCGCACTCCAAAGTCGCGACATTGGCCGCGATCCTGCTCCACACGAGCTCGATGCGAGAGAACCTCCTTTATGATTTTGTCCGATGGCCGAGAAGGACCCGCCGATGAGCCCGGCTCCCGCAGGAAACGAGCCCCTTCGTCAGAGCAACGAAATCTTTCAGCTGCTCGTCTCTTCCGTTCGCGATTACGCGATCTTCATGCTCGATCCGGACGGAATCGTCGTGACCTGGAACCGTGGCGCGGAACGCATCAAGGGATACCGGCCGCAGGACATCATCGGCCGTCACTTCTCGACGTTCTATTCCGAGGAAGACGTCCGCAGCGGAAAGCCGGAGCGCGAGCTCGAGATCGCGCGCCGCGAAGGCAGCGTCGAGGACCAGGGCTGGCGGCTTCGCAAAGACGGAACGCGCTTCTGGGCGCACGTGGTCATCACCGCCGTTTATGACGGCGCCGGCCTGTTGCGCGGCTACGCCAAAGTCACGCACGACGTGACGAAAGAGCGTCTGGCCGAGGAACAGCTGCGCCACAGCGCGGAGATCTTCCAGTTGCTGGTCTCGTCGGTGCGCGACTACGCGATCTTCATGCTCGATCCGGAAGGGCACATCACCACCTGGAACCGCGGCGCGCAACGCATCAAGCAATACGAGCCGGACGAGATCATCGGCAAGCACTTCTCGACGTTCTATCCCGAGGAGGACGTGCGCGACGGAAAGCCGGAGCGCGAACTGGAGATCGCCAGGGCAAAGGGCAGCGTCGAAGACGAAGGCTGGCGCGTGCGCAAGGACGGCAGCCGCTTCTGGGCGAACGTGGTGATCACCGCGGTGTACGACGCGGAGCGCAATCTGCGCGGCTTCGCGAAAGTCACGCGCGACATCACGGACCGGAAAATTGCGGAGGAGACGCAGCGCGCGCTGCTCGAACAGCGCGAGGCGCGGCTGCAGGCCGAGGAGGAACGCCGCCGCGCGGAGGATTCCTATCGCGTGGCGCAGGAAGCGAATCGCGCCAAGGACGAGTTCCTGATGACGCTCTCGCACGAGTTGCGCACGCCCATGACCGCCATCCTCGGCTGGGCGCGCATGCTCCCGGCCATGTCGCCCGACGATCCGATGTTCCACGAGGCCATCGCCTCGATCGCCGGCGGCGCGCAGCTGCAGGCGCGCCTCATCGACGACATCCTGGACGTGTCGCGCATCGTCTCCGGCAAGCTCCGTCTCTCACCCGAGACGGTGGACATCACGCGCGTGATCATGAACGCGGTGGACGCCGTCAGCCACACTGCCAACGCCAGGCAGATCGAGATCGAAACCTCGCTGTCTCCGGCACTGGGGATGATCGTCGCCGATGCCACGCGCATCCAGCAGGTGATCTGGAACCTGCTCACGAACGCGGTGAAGTTCACGCCGCGGCAGGGCCGGGTGACGGTCTCGGCGCGGCGCACCGCCTCGCATCTGCAGATCACGGTGCAGGACAGCGGCGAAGGGATCGACGCGCGGTTTCTGCCGCACGTTTTCGAGCCGTTCCGCCAAGCCGAGTCGCCACAGACGCGCGTACACGGCGGTCTTGGGCTGGGCTTGTCGATCGTCCGCTACATCGCCGAGGCGCACGGCGGGACGGTCGCGGCCGAGAGCGAGGGGCGCGGCAAGGGATCGACGTTCACCGTCACGCTGCCGGTGCGCGCCATGTCCACGGGATCGGGCGCGATCCGCAATCCGCTCGGCGAAACGTTCCTGCATCGCGATCGCCTGCGCGGCCTGGAGATCGTGCTCGTCGATGACGAACCCGAATCGCGCAAGATGCTCACGGCCGTGCTCCGCGCCGCCGGAGCGAGCGTCGTGCCGGTCGACTCACCCGCGGAGGCATTCGCGGCCATCGATCGCCACGTGCCCGACATCGTCGTCACCGACATCGCCATGCCGGAGATGGATGGGTATACGTTCTCGCGAACGCTGCGACAGCGCCCGTACGGCGCGGAGCTGAAAGTGATCGCGCTGTCCGCGTTCCCCGCGCGCGCCGATCAGGGAGCGGGCTTCGACGAGTATCTGACCAAGCCGGTCGATCCCTTCCACCTGATCGAAGACATCGCGCGCATCGCGCTCCGGCCTACGGCTTAGACGCTTCCGCCGGCGCCTTCTCCGCCCCCAGGTGCGACGCCACCACCTGCCACTTGCCGCCGCGGCGCACGTACGTGTCGGTGTAGCGCGACGCGCTCCGCGACTTCGTCCCGTCCGCGCGCTGCATCTCCGTGATCACGCGGCCGGTGAGAATCACCGTGTCGCCATACACGCGCGCACGCACGTCCTCGGTCGTGAACGCCGGACCCGGTTTTCCCGCGCCGCGGGCGAGCATGGCCAGGATGTCCGCCTTGGTCTGCATGCTCCCGTCGCCGAAGTAGATCGTGAAGTCGTCCGCGACGATGCGCTTCATCGCCTCGGCGTCGTGTTTCTCGTACGCGTCGAGCCATTCGCGCTCCAGCGCGCGCACTTCCGCGATCGGATCGGCGGCGGGCGGCGTCTGCGCGAATGCGACGGCGGCGATGAAGAGGGAGAGCAGAGCGAGGAATCGCGGATGTCTGTTCATGATGGCTTGCATGCATTATCCGCTGCCGTCGATGAACGTGGAAACGTTCAGTCGCGGCCGGTTTGCGGGCCGGCGGAGGCTCGCGTGTTGCACTCCGCGTCAGTGTCAGGAGGTGTTTGCGTCATGACACACGATGAGTTCGTAGGACAGGTACAAGCGCGCGCACGGCTTGGTTCGCGCGGTGCGGCCGAGGCTGCGATCCGGGCCACGTTGGAGACCCTGGCGGAGCGGCTCGATGCCGGCGCATCCGAGAACCTTTCGGCGCAGCTCCCGCACGAGATCGCGCATCATCTGCGCGGCGACCACGCGATCGCGTTCGATCGGATGTCGCTCGATGACTTCTTCAAGCGCGTGCGCGATCGCGAGATGGAGAGCGTCGACCTTCCCGAGGCCGTGTACCACGTTCGCGTGGTGATGGAAGTTTTGCGCGAAGCGGTTTCCGCGGGCGAGATCGACAAGATCCGCAGGACCCTGCCGGCCGAGTTCCGGCCTATTTTCGAGAGCGGCAGCGCCGGCAACATGGACGTGAACCGCGATCAGCCGGGACACCACGCCTGACGGTGGAGGTGGCGACATGTGGGGTCAGCAGCGTTTCCGCGATCGCATCGAAGCCGGCGTGCTCCTCGGCCAGGAGCTGGCGCGCCAGATGCGCCAACGCGACGACATCATCGTCCTCGCGCTTCCGCGCGGCGGCGTTCCCGTAGCGCATGCCGTCGCACGCGCGCTCGACGCGCCGCTCGACGTGTTCATCGTGCGCAAGCTCGGCCTGCCCGGCCATGAAGAGCTGGCCATCGGTGCCATCGCGAGCGGCGGCGTGCGGGTGATGAATGATGACGTGCTCCGTTACTACCCCGTTTCGCAGCAGGCCGTCGACGCTGTGGCCGAGCGCGAGCAGCGCGAGCTGGAACGCCGCGAGATCGCATACCGCGGCAAACGCCCACCGCTCGATGTCGCCGGCCGCACCGTGATCATCGTCGACGACGGGCTGGCCACCGGATCGACCATGCGCGCGGCCGTGCGCGCGCTCCGGCGCATGGAGCCGCGCGCGATCATCGTGGCCGTGCCGGTAGCCGCGGCGGAGACGTGCGCCGACCTGCGCGCCGAGGCCGATGAAGTGGTTTGCCTGCGGACGCCGGAGCCGTTTCAGGCGGTTGGACTCTGGTACGACGACTTCACGCAGACCACCGATGAAGAGGTCCACGAACTGCTCGACGCACCGGTGACCCATGAATGACCGGGACGTCGTCGCGGCCGTTCGTCCGGCCGCCGTCGAGCTGACCGGCGATCCGCGCGAGTTCGAAACGCTGCTCAACCTTGCCGGCGACGCCCGATTCGTGCTCCTCGGCGAGGCATCGCACGGCACGCACGAGTTCTACCGCCAACGCGCCGAGATCACCAAACGCCTCATCGCCGACAAAGGCTTCAATGCCGTCGCGGTCGAGGCGGACTGGCCGGACGCGTATCGCGTCAATCGCTTCGTCCGCCATTTGAGCGACGACACGGAACCGCTGGACGCGCTGGCCGACTTCAGACGCTTCCCGAGCTGGATGTGGCGCAATACGGATGTCGTCGACTTCGTCGGCTGGCTGCGCGAGCACAACCAGCGCATTGCGGGCGACGAGCGCAAGGTCGGTTTTTACGGCGTCGATCTCTACAGCCTCTTCACGTCCATCGAGGCGGTGATCGGCTACCTGCAGAAAGTCGATCCCGCCGCCGCGCAACGCGCGCGGCAGCGTTACGCCTGCTTCGATCACTTCGGCGATGACTCGCAGGCGTACGGCTACGCCACCGCGTTCGGCGTCGCGGAGTCGTGCGAAGACGAGGTGGTCGCACAGCTCGTCGACTTTCGCAGGAAGGCCGCGGAGTACGCGTCGCGCGATGGGCACATTCCGCCCGACGAGGCTTTTTTCGCCGAGCAGAACGCCAGACTGGTCGCCAATGCGGAGCGCTATTACCGGTCCATGTTCGGCGGACGCGTGTCGTCGTGGAACCTGCGCGATACGCACATGGCCGATACGATCGACGCGCTCGCACAACATCTGCAACGCCGCACCGGCACCTCGAAGGTGGTGGTGTGGGAGCACAACTCGCACCTCGGCGACGCGCGCGCGACGGAGATGGGACGGCGCGGCGAGTTGAACGTCGGACAACTCGTGCGCGAGCGGCACGGCGACGCGGCACGGCTGATCGGCTTCAGCACGTTCGCCGGAACCGTGACGGCCGCGGACGATTGGGACGGGCCGGCCCTGAAGAAACGCGTGCGCGAGGCGCTCCCCGGCAGCTACGAGCGCCTGTTCCACGAATTCGGCGTCGCGAATTTCTATCTGCCCCTGCGCGGGAATCGCGCGGCCACGGCACTCGAACGCGACCGCCTCGAGCGCGCCATCGGCGTCATCTATCGCCCCGAGACCGAGCGCATGAGTCACTACTTCTTCGCGTCGCTGCCGCGGCAGTTCGATGCGGTCATTCACTACGACATCACCGAGGCGGTCGTGCCGGTGGAGCGGTGGTCGCTCGAAGAGACACACGAAGCGCCGGAGACCTATCCCTCGGCGCTGTAGAAGAAGGTCGAAGATGGATCGAGATGCAGGACTGGTCCGAGTGGCCGCCGGCGGTGTGACGCTGGAAGGCAATCTGCTGTTGCCCGACGCCGCGCGCGGCGTGGTGGTGTTTGCACACGGCAGCGGCAGCAGCCGTTTCAGTTCGCGCAACCGGTACGTGGCGGACGTGCTGCGCGGCGCCGGCCTGGGCACGTTCCTGCTGGACCTGCTCACGCGCGAAGAGGAAGCGATCGACGAGCGCACGCGCCACTTGCGATTCGACATCGGCCTGCTCGCGGAGCGCCTCGTCGCCACGGTCGAATGGCTTCGCGACCGGCCGCAGACCGCATTGCTGCCGATCGGCTACTTCGGCGCGAGCACAGGCGGCGGCGCAGCGCTCGTCGCGGCCGCGCAGATTCCGGAGCAGATCGCCGCGGTGGTGTCGCGAGGCGGGCGGCCCGATCTCGCCGGACCGGCACTGCCGCACGTGACCGCGCCGACGCTGCTGATCGTCGGCGGCGATGACGTGCCGGTGATCGGCATGAATCGCGAGGCGTACGACCAGATGCAATGCGAGCGCAAGATCGAGATCGTGCCCGGCGCCAGTCACCTCTTCGAAGAGCCGGGAACGCTCGAACAGGTCGCTCGCCTCGCCACCGACTGGTTCGTCCGCCACTTTGGGGCGGCGGAGCGATGAAACGGGAGATCCCGCCTGGAGAGTGGGCGAGCTTTCTGGAGTCGTTCACCGCGCAGCACGACCGCTGGCTGGTGAGCGTCACCATCATCGATCAGCCGCTGGAAAGCCTAGTCGCGCGCACCGGCGAGATCTCAATCGCCATCGGCCCGAACACCCGCGTGACCGTCGACGATCCGCGCAGGATCGCCGTGGAGAGCGAAGACGGAGTCGACAGCGGACTGACCATCGAAGACGCGACCGGCCGGATCACGCGCGTCATGCTGCGCGTGGCCATTGCGCCGGAGCTCGTCGACGGCATCGCGTAAGAAAACCGAAGGTGCTGAGCCGGTTTCGGGAACGGGAACGTCACACGGAACGCGTGGCTTTTGCCGCGCGGGTTTGTTATGGTCATCGAATCTCAAGAACACAAGGCCATCGATGATTACTCGCAAGCGTTTCCTGGCGACGTGCGTGTCGCTCTTGGTGTCAGCCGGCGTAGCGTTTGCGCAGCCGGAAAATGAAGCGATTCCCGATCGATTTGTGTTTCGTCGCAGTACGGACGCCATTTGGACTTCGGAATCCGCTGCGCTGGCGTCAGATGGTCGTATTCATCCGGGAGTTGTTTCGTCGGAATGGCGTAAGGAGCTCGTGTGGCGTCGGGGTGCGCAGGCACGCGGTCGTGGCGCTGCGCCGGCGCCGGATGCGTGCACCGTCGAGTTTTTTGGTTTGACGGATGACCACGATGGTTTCACCGTGGCCACGCTTGCTGAGTTGCAAGCCGTGGCGTCGACGCGCTCGCTGTACACGGGCGTGGTGACGGCCAGCAGGGTGGGATGGCATGCTGGCATGCCGTTTACGGTCCTCCGCATCGCGAGCGATGCTCACCGTGTTGTGTACCTCCTGTACCCGTTCGGTCGACTGCGTCTGGACGACATGATCGTATGCAATGCGGATCCTGAGTATGCCGATATGCCGCGTGCAGGCGACCGCATCGCGTTCGTGGCCTCCCGGCCCATTGACAGTACCGAAGCGCTCTTCGCGACGAGCGGCAGTTGGATTTTGTACGAGCGTGCCGGAAAGGTGGTCACGAGCCCTGACCTCAGGGATGACGCCGCGCTTCAGACTTTTGCCACGCTGCGCGTCATTACCGAGTATCTCCGCCAGGAGTTCAAGCGGTGAGGCGACATATCGCAAAACACGTGATCGTGGTGTCGATAGCCTGCCTGCCCGCGATGCAGCTGTCTGCGGTCGATTGCTCGGTGAAACTCGGCTTTCGTTCTGTGACGTACAATCACGCTCTGTGCATCGTCAACATCTCGTATCCGTACCCGGCCGCCATTCCCATTGCCGCCGATCGGTGGAATGATGCGTGTGACGGCGGCTATGCAACCCCCGCGATCAATTACGGCGGTGGGTGCAGCAGCACGGATGTTCCGATCCGTGTTGTATATGAGCAAAAAGTTTCGGACAACGGCAAGGGTACGTGCGGTGCGTACACCCAGCTCACCACGAGTCAGAACACTGGCGGTACGATCATTTGGTATCAGTATGGTCGGAACCTGGACACGGGCGAAACCTTTCCTTGTTCCGGCACGAACATCACCGACACCCTGGTGCACGAACTTGGTCACGCCCTGGGATTGAGTGACGTTTCTGACCTGATGTGCTTCGGCCACATCATGGGAAATAGTGTTAACAACACCACGCGAGGCATCCGTAGCGATGACTGCAGCGCCGTCGACGACCTCTGGAGGTCGCCGGAAGAGCAGAACGACTTGTGCACTGCCCGCTGCTGGACGACCTGTGACGGTGGTGTGTGCCCGGCCGAGCCCATCGCCACCACGCCGACGCCATGTCAGTCATCACCCATACTCATCGATCTCGACAACAACGGTTTTCACCTTACCGGCCTCGATGAGGCCGTCTCGTTCGACATCGACGGCAACGGTGCACCAAACCGGATCTCCTGGACCGCCCGCGGCACTGGCGATGCGTTTCTTGTGTACGACCGTAACGGGAACGGTCGCATCGACAGTGGGCGTGAACTCTTCGGGGATGCGACGCTCTTGCGGTCCGGAGAGGCCGCGACAAACGGATATGAACCACTCGCTGAGTTCGATGGCTCGGCGTTTGGCGGCAATGGCGATTCACTGGTCACGCCTGCAGACGCCGTTTGGGGCCTTCTGCGCGTGTGGACGGATGCGAACCACAATGCGATGTCGGAACCCGACGAACTTCAGACGCTCGTTGCGGCGGGGATCGTCGCACTCGATACTAAATACCGGCACTCCGGCAGGCGCGACGCGCACGGAAACACATTCCGCTACCGGTCCACCGCGGTCCTACAGCGGCACGATCAGGTCCATCCCGTCCCGACATACGACGTGTTTTTCACAGAAGACTCTTTGGGCATTACGCCATGACAGTCTGCAACCTGTCCGGGATATCGGACCCACGGATGGACCAAACAACTGCTGTTGACCACGGCGAGAGAAACACCAGCCTTATGGCTTTGTTCCAATCATAGAGTGGGCCCGGCCGAGATATTAATGGTCTCCGTTCGTTCCTGGAGCGTCCCGTGCCGCTGGCGAAACGGCGCCTCCTCCCCCTTGAGGGAGGCCAGCAGCAGCGCACTGAAC
>CAMPKJ010000158.1 GCA_946887105.1 uncultured Acidobacteriota bacterium
GTTTCGCCCGTTTCGCCCGTTTCGCCCGTTTCAACGATCGGCTCGATCGTTTCCCCGTCGCCTTCGTCGCCCGACTGCGCCTTCTTGTCGGCGCGCACGCGGCCTTCCGGCGTCTCCGGCAGCACGTCCATCTCGATCACCGAGTCGCCCGGCTTGAGCGTGATCGCTTTCACGCCGGCGGCGCCGCGGCCCATCGGACGGACGTCGGACTCGTGGAAGCGGATGGCCATGCCGTGCTGCGTGCCGACGAAGATCTCGTTGTTGGCGTTGCTGAGCCGCACGGCGTAGAGATCGTCGCCTTCGAGGATGTCGATGGCGATGATGCCGGCGGCGCGCACGTTCGAGAACGCGGCCAGCTCGGTCTTCTTGATCTTGCCGCCGCGCGTGGCCATGACCACGTACTTGCCTTCGGTGAAGTCTTTCGTGGTGAGCAGTGCCCGCACGTTCTCGTTCTGATCGAGCGGCAGCAGATTCACGATTGCTTTGCCGCGCGCACTCGACGCCACCTCGGGGATCTGGTGCACCTTCAGCCAATACATGCGGCCGCGGTCGGTGAACACGAGCACGTACGCGTGTGCAGACGCGACGAAGAGATGTTCGACGATGTCTTCTTCTTTCGTCTGCATCCCGATCCGGCCTTTGCCGCCGCGGCGTTGCGAGCGATACAGCGAAAGCGGGGAGCGCTTGATGTATCCGCCGCGCGAGACGGTGATGACCATGTCCTCGTCGGCGATGAGATCTTCGATGGAGATCTCGTTCGTGTCGGGGATGATCTCGGTGCGGCGCTTGTCGCCGTACGCTTCTTTGATCGCGCGCAGCTCGTCCGCGATGATCTCCAGCACGAGGCGCTCGGAGCGGAGGATTTCCTTGAGCCGCGCAATCGTGGCCAGGATCTCCTGATACTCCTGCACGAGCTTCTCGCGCTCCAGGCCGGTCAGACGCTGCAGGCGCATGTCGAGAATGGCCTGCGCCTGGATCTCGCTGAACTGCCAGCGCGCGATCATTCCTTCTTTCGCTTCCTGGCCGGTACGGCTGGCGCGGATCAACGCGATCAATTCATCGAGCACATCCAGCGCGCGCACGAGGCCTTCCAACACGTGCGCGCGCTCTTCGGCCTTGCGCAAATCGAAACGCGTGCGGCGCACGACGATCTCTTTGCGGTGCTCGATGAAGTGCCGCAGGATGGTCGGGAGCGGCATGATCTCCGGCCGGTTGTTGACGATGGCCAGGAAGATCACGCCGAACGTGGTCTGCATCTGCGTGTTGCGATAGAGGTGATTGAGCACGATCTCGGCGATGGCGTCGCGTTTGAGCTCGATCACCACGCGGATGCCTTCGCGGTCGGACTCGTCGCGCAGATCGGAGATGCCCTCGATGCGCTTCTCCAGCACAAGGTCGCGGATCTTTTCCAGCAGCCGCGCCTTGTTCGTCATGTACGGAACTTCGGTCACGACGATCTGCTGCTTCTCGCTCTTCTTCTGCGTCTCGATGATGGCGCGCGCGCGGACCTGAATGATGCCGCGGCCGGTCGAATACGCTTCGCGGATGCCCTCGATGCCGTGAATGAAACCGGCGGTCGGGAAATCGGGACCGGGGAGAACGGTCATCAACTCCTGCCAGGTCACGGCAGGATTGTCGATCATCATCAGGCAGGCGTCGATCACTTCGGCGAGGTTGTGCGGCGGGATGTTCGTGGCCATGCCGACTGCGATGCCCGACGAACCATTGACGAGCAGGTTCGGATACTTGGCCGGCAACACGGAAGGCTCGGAAAGCGAGCCGTCGTAGTTCGGGACCCAGTCGATCGTTTCCTTGTCGATGTCGTCCCGCATCAGCTCTTCGGCGAGCCGCGTGAGCCGCACCTCGGTGTAACGCATGGCCGCGGGATTGTCGCCGTCGATCGAGCCGAAGTTGCCCTGCCCGTCGACGAGCCGGTAGCGCATCGAAAAATCCTGCGCCATGCGCACGACCGCGTCGTAGATCGCGCTGTCGCCGTGCGGATGGAACTTACCCATCACGTCGCCGACGATGCGTGCGCTTTTCTTGTATGCCTTGCCGGCGGTGTTCCCCTGCTCGTACATCCCGTAGAGGATGCGGCGATGGACGGGCTTCAGGCCGTCGCGAACGTCGGGGAGCGCGCGTCCGATGATGACGGACATCGCGTAGTCGAGATACGACTTGCGCATCTCGTCTTCGATGTTGACAGGGAAGCGCTGCTCGGTCGGTGTCGGAAATTCGGGTGTGTCGTCAGCCATTCGTCAGTCGTCAGATATCCAGATTCTTCACTTCCAGCGCGTTGTCCTGAATGAATACGCGCCGCGGCTCGACCTGGTCGCCCATCAGGATCGTGAAGATCTCGTCGGCGACGACGGCATCCTGCACCGTGACCTGCAGCAGGCGCCGGGTCTCGGGATTCATGGTGGTGTCCCAGAGCTGGTCGGGGTTCATCTCGCCGAGACCTTTGTAACGCTGGATGGTCAGGCCTTTTTCGGCGAGCTTGTAGATCTGCTCGAGCAGCTCGTCGATGTCGGTGTAGCCGGTGCTCTCTTCGCCGTGCTTCACGACGTACGGCGGCAGTCCGAATGCGGAGAGCTGTTCGTACGCCTTCACGAGCTGACGGAATTCGTACTGGCCGAGGAGCTCGTGATTGATGGTGAACGTCTTGCCGCTGCCGTTGTTGCCGGCGCGGAACTGCACGGTCGACGTCTCGGTGACCTCATCGCGCACCACGCTCACATCGAGGAAACCTGCATCGGTGAGCGCCTGCGCGAGTTGTGCGAGACGCGTTTCATCTTCCAGCGCGGTGCGATCGAGGAAGTGCGTGCGCACCAGGATCTCCTGCGCCGCGCGAGGAATGCCGCGCACCGCGAGCTTGCGCGCGTGATTGCGGAACTCCTCCATGCGCTGGAGCATGCCGATGAGCGCTTCGCCGCGAATGCCGATGCCGCCTTCCGGCGTGACCTCGACCGACTCCGCGATCCTGCCCATCAGGAAGCGCGACTTCTCCGCTTCGTCCTTCAGGTAGGTGTCTTTCTTGTTCTGCGTGACTTTGAAGAGCGGCGGCTGGGCGATGTAGAGATGCCCGCGGTCGATCACTTCCTTCATGTGCCGGTAGAAGAACGTCAGGATCAGCGTGCGGATGTGCGAGCCGTCGACGTCTGCGTCCGTCATGATGATGATCTTGTGGTAGCGCAGCTTGGCGATGGAGAAGTCATCCGCGCCGATGCCCGTGCCGAGGGCCGTGATCATCACGCGGATTTCCTCGGAGGAGAGCATCTTGTCCAGGCGCGCCTTTTCGACGTTCAGGATCTTGCCCTTCAGCGGCAGGATGGCCTGGAAGCGCCGGTCGCGGCCCTGCTTCGCCGAACCGCCCGCGGAGTCGCCTTCGACGAAGTAGATCTCGCAGAAACGAGGATCGCGCTCCGAGCAGTCGGCCAACTTGCCGGGAAGTGATGCCGAATCGAGCGCGCCTTTGCGGCGCGTGAGATCGCGCGCCTTGCGTGCGGCTTCGCGCCCGCGTGCGGCGTCGATGATTTTCTCGGTGATGCGCTTGGTCTCGCGCGGGTTCTCTTCGAAGTACTCGGCCAGACGCTCGTTCACGACCTGCTCGACCCACGTCTTCACGTGCGACGACACCAGCTTGTCTTTCGTCTGCGAGGAGAATTTCGGGTCGCGGATCTTGATGGAGATGATCGCGGTGAGACCTTCGCGGATGTCATCGCCTTCGAGCGAGAGCTTCAGCTTCTCGAGTACGCCCGTCTCGACGACGTACTTGTTGACCGTGCGCGTGAGCGCGCCTTTGAAGCCGACCAGGTGCGTGCCGCCATCGGCGTTCTTGATCGTGTTCGTGAACGTGAGGATGTTGTCCGAGTAGCCGTCGTTCCACTGCAGCGCGATCTCGACCTGTTCGCCATCGCGCTCGTCGCGGATGAAGATCGGGTCGTCGTGCAGCGGGGTCTTGTTCTTGTTCAGGTCGCGCACGAACGAGACGATGCCGCCTTCGTAACGGAACTCGTGGTGTTTGTCGCTCCGTTCGTCCTTGATGTCGATCTGGATGCCGGAGTTGAGGAACGCCAGCTCGCGGAGACGCTGAGAGAGCGTCTCGAAATTCATGTCGGTGATCGAGAAGATCTCTTTGTCGGCTTTGAACGTCACGCGCGTGCCGCGCTGCGTCGTTTTCTCGCCCTTCTCGATCGGCACGACCGGCAGGCCGCGCTCGTAACGCTGCCGCCAGACGTTGCCGTCGCGATGGATCTCCAGCTCCAGCCATTCGGAGAGGAAGTTCACCACCGACACGCCGACGCCGTGCAGACCGCCGGAAACCTTGTACGAGTTGTTGTCGAATTTTCCGCCCGCGTGCAGCTCGGTCATGATGACTTCCGCTGCGGAGCGGCCTTCTTCTTTGTGGATGTCGACCGGAATGCCGCGGCCGTTGTCCTTGACGGTCACGGAGTTGTCGATGTGGATCGTGACCTCGACGCGATCGGCATAACCAGCCAGCGCTTCGTCGATGGCGTTGTCGACCACCTCGTACACCATGTGGTGGAGCCCGCTGACGTCATCGGTGTCGCCGATGTACATGCCGGGGCGCTTGCGCACCGCGTCGAGTCCCTTGAGGACTTTGATGTCTTCTGCTGTGTAGTTCTCTGCCATCGTTTGTGTGCTTTCGCTGGGCTTTCCGGGGATTTCAACCGGTGTTCCCGCGGCGCGGCGGGGAGGAAGTTTTCGCCGGGGTTGAGAACGCGAAAGGAAGGCCGGATTATTGCCTGCTCAGGCGAAATCAGCTGAGGCCGTAACTCTTCCGTTTTCAACGGTTAGGCGGCGGTGCGGACCCGCCTCCAACGCGGCGAGAAACGCCTCCTTCGCGGAGGTGGCGAAAACCTGGGTCGAAACGGGCAGATTCGTGAGCAGTTCCTGCAGGATCCCAAGGTCCAGTTCGGCATCGACATCGTCGAGCAGAAACAGCGGCGCATCGTCGTGACGGCGCCGGAATAGCTCCAGTTTCGCGAACTTGAGAAACAGTACGATCATCTTCTGCTCGCCGCCCGAGAGGACTTCGGACGCGGGCCGTCCGTCGACGAGCAGTTCCAGAACGTCGCGCTGTGGTCCGACGAGCGACATGCGTGCCCGCAGCTCGTGCCGCCGGATCCGCGCCAGGTCGTCGGTAGTGCTCGGTTCGTAGCTCATCTCGACGTTCGTGACGTGATACGCGTGCCGCGCGACCACTTCGCGAAACACCACCGCGAGATCGGCGACGTATGCCGCACGCGATCGATGCACCGCCGCCGCGGCGACCATCAGCTCGTTGTCCCAGGCGTCGAGCGTCGCCACCGCCTGGCGCTGGTGCGCGATCTCGCCGAGAAGCGCGTTGCGCTGCTTCAGTACGCGCGTGTAGCGCGAGAGCTGTTCGACGTACGCCGGATGGATGCTGGCGATGCCGCGATCGAGAAAACGGCGGCGGTCTTCGGGAGTGCCGCGGATGGCGTCGAGCCGCGCCGAGGAGTAGGCGAAGACGCTCAGCGCGTGCAGGTACGACGGGAGCGTGACTTTTTCGCCGTTGATCATCAGCACGCGCTTTTTGGTTTCGCCGGTTTCGAGACCGACGGACAGCGTGCGATCGAGTCCATCGCGGTGCAGCACGCCGCTCACGAACACGCTCGGAGCATCGTGGCGGAAGACGCTGCCCACACGCGTCGTGCGAAAGGACTTCGTCGTAGCAAGGAAGTAGATCGCCTCGAGGACGTTCGTCTTTCCCTGCCCGTTGCGGCCGACGACGATGTTCGCCTGAGGATGAAACTCCGTCTCCGCGTCGGCGAGATTGCGGAACGACTGCGTCGTGACGGATTTGAGAATCAACTAGGCCAGCCGCATCGGCATGACCACGTACAGATAGTCATACGGCAGGTCCTCGGCCGTGGTCGCCGGGCGGCCGATGCACTGGCTGTTCTCATCCTTCAGATCGAGCGAGACACTCGGCGTATCGGTCGCGCTCAGAAAATCCATCACGTACGCGGCGTTCAGGCCGACGAAGAACGGCTGGCCGGCGTAGTCGATCGGCACGGTCTCGCGCGCGTCGCCGAGCTCCGGATTCGTCGACGAGACCGTGAGCTTGCCGGGCGCGAAATCGAAGCGCACCGCGCGGGTGCGTTCGTTCGCAACGAGGGAAATGCGCTTGATCGTCGACAGCAGACGCTCGCGATCGACCATCACCCGCCGGTCGTTGTCGCGCGAGATCACTTCCATGTAGTTCGGGAAGTTCACGTCGATCATGCGCGCCAGCAGGCGGCGCTCGCCGGCTTCGAAGAAGAGCTGATTTTCGGAGACGCCGAAACGCACGTTGCCTTCTTCGCCGCCTTCGAGACGCTCGATCTCGCCGAGCGCCTTGCGCGGCACGAGGATGGTGAGGTCGGTGCCTTTCTTCCCTTTGCCGGTGATGCCGGACGGGAAATTGATCAGTGCCATGCGATGGCCGTCGGTGGCAACCATCTCCAGCTTGTTCGGCTGCACTTTGAGCAACGCGCCGTTGAGCTGGAAGCGGGTCTCCTCGTGCGTGATCGCGAACTTCACTTTTCCGACCATCGTCTTCAGCTCGTCGAGCGGGATCGTGTACGCCTCGCTCACGTTCACCGTCGGCAGCGTCGGATAGTCCTCGGCCGGCAGCCCGAGGAGACGAAATTTCGCGGTGCCTGACTCGACCAGGATCGAGTTGTTTTCCTGCAGGGTGAAGTGCACGTCTTCTTCGGGGAGAGAGCGAACGATGTCGAAGAGGCGTTTTGCTTCGATGGTCACCCCGCCCGGGGTGGTGATGCGCGCCGGGCAGGAACTGAGAATGGTGACGTCGAGATCCGTGGCCGCGATCTGGAGCCGGCCGTCCGCGGCCTTGAGCAGGACATTCGAAAGGATCGGAATCGTCGAACGTTTCTCGACCACTCCCTGGCACAGCTGCAGTTCCTTCTGAAGGTCCGCTTTTCCTACGCTCAGCTCCATGGGTTCTCTTCCTTCAAACCAAGAATGTATTTCTTGTAGTGGTAGTAGTAGGTGGTGCGGATATCTTGGCGATTCGACGCAAACCGTTCGAAAGTATAGCAGTCTTCAACTTTGTAACCTGTGGTTTCAGGCTGGAGAAAACTGCGGAGAATCGGGCCGTTTTCCGCAGATTCGGCAGTTGTTCGTCCGGTCGCGATTTCCGTCCACACGATTTGATCAGGGCTTTCCGCAGGCTCTGTGGAATGTTCAGGGAGTCTTCAGCGGAACTGCTTCGCGAGCGCTTCGACGGTGCGCGCGAAGCCCGCGTCGGCATCGAGCATCTTCTTGATCTGCTGCACCGAGTACATGACGGTGGAGTGGTGCTTGTCGCCGAAGAGCTTTCCGATCTCCGGATACGACTTGTCCGTCAGCTCCTTGCAGAGATACATCGCCACCTGCCGCGGGAAGGCGATGGTCTTGGCGTTGCTCTTCTGCTTGATGTCCGCGACCTTCAGTCCGTAGTGCGTGGCCACCACGCGCAGGATCTCGCTGGGCGTGATCGGCTTGTCCTCTTTCGAGAGGATGTCTTTCAGCGCCTCTTTGGCGACGTCGATGTCAACGGTTCTGCCCGCGAGAGAGGCGTACGCGGTGATCTTGTTCAGATGTCCTTCGAGCTCGCGCACGTTGGAGCGAACCCGCTCGGCGATGAAGAGCGCGACCTCCTGCGGAAGCTGAAGGCCTTTGTCCTCCGCCTTCTTGCGAAGGATGGCCACCTTGGTCTCGAGATCGGGCGGCTGGATGTCGGCCGTCAGTCCCCATTCGAAACGGGAGCGAAGACGCTCTTCGAGTGTGGGGATTTCTTTCGGTGGACGATCCGACGTGAACACGATCTGCTTCTGCGCTTCGTAAAGCGCATTGAAGGTGTGGAAGAACTCTTCCTGAGTGCGTTCCTTGCCGGCGATGAACTGGATGTCGTCGAGGAGAAGGGCGTCGACCGAGCGGTAGCGGTCGCGGAACGGCTGCATTTTGTCGTACCGGATCGCGGCGATGACTTCGGTCACGAACACCTCGGCCGACATGTACGCGATCTTCAGATTCGGCCGCAGCTCGCGAACCTGTTGCCCGATGGCCTGGATGAGGTGCGTCTTGCCGAGACCGGCGCCGCCGTAGATGAACAGCGGATTGAACGAGCCGCTCGGATTTTCGGCGATCGACTTCGAGGCGGCATACGCGAGCTGGTTCGACCCGCCGACGACGAAGGATTCGAAGCGGTAACGGCGGTTGAAGGTCGCGGCCGGCAGCTCCGCGTCTTTCGGAGGCGGGGTGTGCGGCGCGCGATCGGGTCCGGCGTTGGCGTCGATCAGAAAGTTGAGGTGGAGATACTCGGAATCGAGCTCGTTGAGGATGGCGCGGATCTGAGTCCCGAACCGTTCGCGGATCTCATCCACGTACCGTTGCGACGGCACGGCAACATCGAGGGTGTCGCCTTTGTGGGCAACGAGCCGGGTGGGGGCCAGCCACGTGTCATACTCCGTTCGATCAACGACTTGCTCGATACGGGAGAGAACTTGGCTCCAGGTGCTCATGTGGGGAAGGCGCCGCTATCTTGTTGAGAATCCACAGCTTTTCCACAGTTGTGGAAATTCTGGCTCTCTGGAAGGCGACGGAGTCTAGCACAGCGATATGGGGCGGGGAAGGCTAAAAAACCGGTGCCTCTCCGGCCCGGACGGCGACTGGAATAAGGCTCTTCGCTCAGGGCGTTTGCGCGCTCGGCCTGCGGACTGCCGTCGACGCTCGTTGACCGTCTCATCTGGCCCGACTATACTCGCCGCTTTCTTTTCAGAGGGTTAGCAGACATGGCAATGAAGCGTACGTATCAACCGAACAACCGCCGTCGCAAGCGCACGCACGGCTTCCTCGTCCGCATGCGGACCAAGGACGGCCAGGCCGTCCTCTCGCGCCGTCGTCGTAAGGGCCGCAAGCGCCTCGCTGTCTAAGCGGGCGTTCGCGGCGAACCCGGTGGAACGCCTTCGGTCCGAGGCGCTGCCGAAATCACGAAGACTGGCAAAGCGGCCGGAGTTCGTGAGGGTTTATGAAAACGGCCGCAAACACTTCTCCCGCCATGCCGTGCTCTTCTTCGCCGGCAACGGTCTGCAGAATTCGCGGATCGGCATCACGGTGACGAAGAAGGTCGGAAAGGCCAACATCCGCAATCGTCTGAAACGCTGGACGCGCGAGGTCTATCGCCGGCAACGCGAGCCCCTCGGCCTCGATGCTCGAGGCCTGGACATCGTCGTGAACGTCAAGCCGTCAGCTGTCGAATCGACGTTTGCGGACTTCAGCCGCGATCTCACGAAGGCGCTGGAGCGCGTGGTCAGCGACGCGTCGCGGCGGGCAGCGTCATCATGATGCGCGCCCTCGCTCTTGTTCTTCTCCGCGTCTACAAGCGCTTCCTCTCGCCGCTTCTCCCGCCGATGTGTCGTTTCGAGCCGACGTGCTCTGTGTATACGATGCAGGCCGTCGAGAAATACGGCGCCGCCCGCGGCACCTGGCTCGGCATCCGCCGGCTGGCTCGCTGCCACCCGTTCAATCCTGGAGGTTGGGACCCGGTCCCTTGACATGGAAAAGCGAATTTTTCTCGCGATTTTGATTTCGCTCGGCCTGCTGTGGGGCTGGGCCGCGCTTGCGCCGCGATTGTTCCCCGAGCTCGTGAAGCGGCCGCAAGCCGCGAAGCCGGCCACGCCGGCTCCGTCCGCGACGAGCACGACCAGCACCACGACCACCAGCGCCAGCCCGGCTCCGGCTTCATCGCTCTCCGCGGCTGCGCCATCGGCGTCGACCGCTCCGGTGTCGGCGGCGCAGGTGAAGCTGACCGTCATCGAAACGAACGAATACAAAGCGGTCCTGACGAATCGCGGCGCGCAGCTGATTTCGTTTCAGCTGAAGGGCTATCCGCGCAAGAAGCAGACGGTGCCGGAGGACCTGGTCAAGGCGCGCGAGCCGAACCGCACCGACTATCCGTTCATGATCGTCCCCGCGGATCGGGCGCTCCTCGCACTGAACAGCGCGCTCTACGACGTGTCGGACACGGTCCAGGCGAACGGTCAGCGCGTCATCGAGTACCGCTACTCCGACGGCCGTGTCACCGCGACGAAGACGTTCCGTTTCACGAATCAGCCGTACCTCTTCAACTTCTCGGTCGACGTGAAGCCGCCTTCGCCGTATCGCGTCGAGATCGGTCCCGGCATCCGCACGCTGGCGGCCGAGGAGCAGGACACGCAGGTGGTCACCACCGGCAACGGGATTTATCAGACGGAAGGGAAGCTGAAGATCGTCGCGCGCGAGAAAGCGCCGCGCCTGCAGGTCCTTCCCGCGGTCGACTACGTCGGCATCGAGGACAACTACTTCCTCACCGCACTCCGTCCGCAACGCGCGGGCGAGGGCATCCTGCAGCGCGTCACGTTCTTCAACGCGAAGACGAAGACGCGCCGCGAAGACGTCTATACCGGCCTCAATGCGACCGGCGATGGTCACGTCGCCGGCGAGGCGTTCTTCGGTCCGAAGGAAACGGCCCTTCTCGACAAGTACGGGATGGGCGAGGCGTTGCAGTTCGGCTGGTTCAGCCTGATCGCGCGCTTCTTCCTCACCGCGCTGATCTGGATCAATCAGTTCACGCACAACTATGGCTTCGCCATCATCGTGCTGACGATCCTCATCAAGATCGTGCTCTACCCGCTGCAGCACAAGAGCATCGTCTCGATGAAGAAGATGCAGAAGGTGCAGCCGAAGGTCGAGCAGATCAAGGCGAAGTACAAGAAGTCGAAGACCGACGCCGAGCAGCGCCAGAAGATGAACGTGGAGATGATGGCGCTCTATCAGAAAGAGGGCATCAATCCGATGGCGGGCTGTCTGCCGCTCATCCTGCAGCTGCCGATTCTGTGGGGCTTTTATAACCTGCTCTCGCGCGCCATCGAGCTGCGCGGCGCGCCGTGGATCCTGTGGATCCGCGACCTCTCCGAGAAAGATCCGACGTACGTGCTGCCGGTGCTGATGACCGCCACGATGTTCATCCAGACGTACATCACGCCCTCGACCGGCGATCCGGCGCAGCGGAGGATCTTCCTGATCATGCCGCTCGTGTTCGGATTCCTCTTCAAAGACTTCCCGAGCGGTCTCGTGCTCTACTGGCTCGTACAGAACATCTTGACGATCATCCAGCAGTGGATCATGAATAAGTGGTGGAAAGAGCACCCGGCTGAGATCCAGAAATCATAACGGCGGAATGCGATGAGCCATCGTTTCGAAGGACGAAGTGTCGAAGAGGCGCTGCAGAGCGCGGCGGAAGCGCTCGGAGTGGAGCGCTGGCAGTTGACGTATCACGTGCTGCTCGAGAAACGCGGGTTTCTCGGTGGGGTGAAGCGGGTCGTGCTCGAAGCGGACATCAACACTGCCGCGGCGCCGCCGGCCAATACCGTCGCGCCGCCTCCGATCTCGCACGACGCTCCGCCGCGTTCGGATCGGGGAGCGCGCGGAGGTCGCGGCGCCGGTGGCGGTCGTGGAGCACGCGGTCGCGACTCCGGCGGCGGCCGGCGCGGT
>CAMPKJ010000159.1 GCA_946887105.1 uncultured Acidobacteriota bacterium
CCGACCAACGATCGCTTTCCGGTGATGAACCTCGCGCAGTCGGCCGGCGTGTTCTGCTACGAGCTTTCGTCGATCGTGCCGGCGCCGGCCGCGCGCGAGCTGCCTGACGCCGCCGCCATCGAGCGCGTGCACCAGCGCGCGCGGGAGTTGCTGCTCGAAGTGGGGTTCCTGCACGAGAACAATCCCGACCGCATCTACGACGACCTGCGCAACCTGGTTGCCCGTGCCGATCTCGACGCACGCGAAGCCACGATCGTGCTGGGGATCATCCGGCAGATTGAGTGGAGGATCCGGTCGACTTCGCGTGCGCGTGATTGAGGCAGTCGCCGATGATGCCGATGAACGTGTCGAGGTCGAACGGCTTGAGGATGGAGTTGCAGACCGCGTTCGGGGGGATCTTGTCGACGCCGCGCTTTCCGGCGGCGGTGAAGACGATGATGTGCGGGCGGTGATCGGGATGACGCTGCCCGATCCGTTCGATGAACTCGTAGCCGTTGAGGCGCGGCATCATCAGGTCGAGGAGCACCAGGTCGTAGAGGACGTCCTTCAGTTTCTCGAGACCGTCCGCGCCATCCTCGGCCACCTCGACCGCGAACTTCATCCGCTTCAGCACCGCCTGCAGCAAAACGCGAATGGCCAGGTCGTCGTCAATGACCAGAATTCGGCGTCCGGTTCCATCGAGCTTTTGAACAGGCATAATCGCTGCGCGACTGCACTGCCCGGCATTGCGAATGTCATACCGGTCTGAAGTGTTGCGGTCCCCACGACCAGAGTAAGGCGAACCCGACCAGCGCGCAATGAGCCTCCAGCAAATTCTTACGCCACACGCAACCGCCGCGTTCGCTTTCAGACCGTGGGTGCGAAGAGCCGGGCTGTCGATCGTCATCGTCGCCGCCATCGTCAGCGCGGTGATTTTTCTGACGCTGGTCACGGTGCCGTCGACGCGCTATGGCTGGATCGGAGAACCGTTCGTCTGGGTCTACATCGGCACGCTCTGGCTCGGCGGGATGAAGGTGTGGCTGGGCACGCGCCGCCCGATCGCCGAGGCCTCGCAGGAGACGCTCACGCTTCGCCCGTTGCACCAGTTTCGCGGCCGCGTGATCGCGTGGACAGATTTGCGTGGGACGGAACAGATGATCGGCGGCGACCGGATGATCGTCTACTTCGATACACCTCGGGGAATGCGCTTCGTCGCGCTCAACCTGAATCTCGTCAAAGGCCGCCGCGACTTCCTGACGCTGATCGATGCGCGCTTGCGCGACATGGGGTTCGTCGAACGCATCGTAGAGCGCTCGCGCTATCTGTCGCGGCCGGCGTGAGGAGTCGCAAAGTCTCAAAGTCTCAAAGTCTCAAAGTCGCAAAGAAGGAGTTCCCGCGCTCTTTGAGACTTTGCGACTTTGAGACTTTGCGACTCCTCTCCGTCGTCCCCGGTACACTTCCCTCCCGCATGAAGGCCGATCGCGAAATCAAGCAGCTCCGCACCGACCTCGAACGCCACAACCGCCTCTACTACGAAGGCACGCCCGAGATCAGCGACTACGACTTCGATCAGATGATGCGCCGGCTGCAGGAGCTGGAGGCCGCGCATCCTGAGCTCTCGGATCCGAACTCGCCGTCGCAACGGGTCGGCGGCGCGCTGATCGACAGTTTCCCGGCCGTCATCCACGACCCGCCGATGCTCTCGATCGAGAACGCGTACACGCTCGACGAGCTGCGCGAGTGGGACCAGCGCGTGCGCCGCGGACTGGGCCGTTCCGAGTCCGAGCCGGTCGAATACGAGGCCGAGCTGAAGATCGACGGTGTCTCGATCTCGCTGCTCTACGAAAACGGCGCGCTCGTGCGAGGCGCGACGCGCGGCGATGGCGCGCGCGGCGACGACGTGACGCCGAACGTCCGCACCGTCCGCGTCCTGCCGCTGAAGATCGATCCGGTCGTGAAACGCCTGGAGGTGCGCGGCGAGATCTACATTTCCAAGCGCGACTTCGCGAAATACAACGAGACCCTCGAAGAAGCGGGTCACGAGCCGCACGCGAATCCGCGCAATTCCGCGGCCGGCGCGCTGCGGCAGAAGGATCCGAAGCTCGTCGCGCAGCGCCGCCTCAGCGCGTACATGTACCACGTGGTCGCACTCGACGGCCGGCAGATCGACTCCCAGTGGGCCGGCTACGAGTTGCTGGAGCGCCTCGGCATTCCGGTGAATCCGTGGCGCACGCTCTGTTCGTCGCTCGACGCGGTGATCGCGTTCATCGAGGAATGGCGCGAGCGCCGCCATCAGCTCGACTTCGAGATCGACGGGATCGTGGTCAAGGTCAATCGCCGCGAAGAGCAACTCGAGCTCGGCGCGACGTCCAAGGCGCCGCGTTGGGTGGTGGCGTTCAAATATCCGCCCGAGGCCGCGCGGACGATCGTCCGGAAAATCAACGTGTATGTGGGACGGACCGGCGTGGTCACGCCCGTCGCCGAATTCGATCCCGTGCACATCGGCGGGACGAAAGTGGTCAACGCCTCGCTCCACAATTTCGAAGAGCTGGCGCGCAAGGACGTGCGCATCGGCGACACGATCCTGGTCGAAAAAGGCGGCGACATCATCCCCAAGGTCGTGAACGTGCTGCTGGAAGAGCGCCCCGCCGGCGCGGAGCCGTTCCCGACGCCGGTGGTCTGTCCGGAGTGCGGGCAGCCGGTCCACAAATTCGAAGGCGAAGTGGCGGTGCGCTGCATCAACCAGGGCTGTCCGGCGGTGGTCCTGCAGTCGATCACGCACTTCGCGTCGCGCAAGGCGATGGACATCGAGGGGCTGGGCTGGCAGACCGTCACCGCGTTGCTCGAGGCGGGACTGATCACCGATTACGCGTCGGTCTACGAGCTATCCGAGGAGCAGGTGGCGGCGCTCGAGCGCAAGGGCGAGAAATCGGCGCGCAAGCTCATCGAGAACATCCAGGGGTCGAAAACGAACGAGCTCTCGCGGCTGGTGTTCGCGCTGGGCATTCCGATGATCGGCGAGCGTGCCGCGAAGATCCTGGCCGAGCATTACGGGTCGATCGAAGCACTGATGGACGCGAAGACAGAGGAGCTGGTCAACATCCACGAGATCGGCCCGAAGGTGGCGGAGTCGGTGACGTCGTACTTCGCCGTCCCCGCCAACCGCGAGCGTCTCGAAAAGATGAAGCGCCTCGGCGTGAAGCCGACGCATACGCCCCGCGCCACCGGCAATCGCCTGGCCGGCAAGACCGTCGTCGTGACCGGCACGCTGACGCGCTTCTCGCGCGACGAGATCCACAAGATCATCGAGCGCGAAGGCGGCAAGCCGTCGTCGTCGGTATCGTCGAAGACGAGCTATCTCGTGGCAGGGGAGTCGGCCGGCTCGAAGCTCGAGAAGGCGAAAGAGCTGAACGTCCCCGTGTTGACGGAGGACGAATTTCTGGAACTGGTGGACGCGCAATGAAGAACTGGATCGTGTTGGTGGTCTTTCTGTCGCTGTTCCCCGCGGGATCCGGTGCCGCCGCGGTTCATCCCCTCGAGCCTCTCTCGGCGGATGAACATCGCGTGGCCTTCGATCTCGTACGGCAGTTCTTCGTCGGCGCCGCATCACTGCCCGATGACCCGCTGCTGTTCCCCTACATCGCGCTGCGCGAGCCGCCGAAGTCGGTCGTGCGCTCCTGGACCGGCGGCGACTTTCCGCGCGAGGCAACCGTGCACGTCATGCACGCGCCGTCGAACCGCACCTGGATCGGAATCGTCGATCTGCGCCAGGGACGCCTGTCGCAACTCCAGCTCACACCGTCCGGGACGCAGGGCGCCGTGAGCACCGAGGAGTATGTGATCGCCGACGAGCTCGTGCACGCGTACGAGCCGTGGGTGGAGGCCATGCGCGCGCGCGGCGTCGATCCCTCGGATGTGTATGTCGACGTCTGGGCGCCCGGCGATCTGGAACTGCCCGGCTCCGTCGTGGCCGGTCTGCCGCACCGTTCGCAGACGCGCCTTCTGCGTGCGCTGTCGTTTCTCCGCGGCGCGTCCGTGGACGACTTCGATGCCGCCAGTCCGCAGAACCCGTACGTGCGGCCGATCGAAGGCGTGGTGGTCACGCTGGACATGAACCAGCGCCGCGTCGTGCACATGACCAACACGCTGGTGCGGCCGGTCTCGCGCGAGAGCGGCAACGCGCCCACGCCGCGCACCGGACTCAAACCGCTGCGGATCACGCAGCCGAACGGCGGAGGCTTCGAAGTCACCGGCCGCCTGGTGCGCTGGCAGAAGTGGCAGTTCTACGTCGTGCTGCATCCGCGCGAAGGCGTGGTGCTGTACGACGTCCGCTACGACAACCGTCCGATCGGCTACCGGCTGTCGCTCTCCGAGATTTATGTTCCGTATGGCGTGCCCGATCGCAACTGGTCGTGGCGCACTGCCTTCGACGTCGGCGAGTACAACCTCGGCACGTACGCACAGCCGCTCGAGCCGTTGCGCGACGTCCCGGAGCACACGTACTTGATCGACGGCGTGTTCGGCTCCGACACCGGCGACACGTACGAGTCCGACGACACCATCGGCATGTACGAGCGCGACAACGGACTGCTGTGGACGCGCACCGATCCCTCGAACTACGCGCGCGACACGCGCGGGCGCCGCGATCTGGTCGTGACCTGGAACGCGTGGATCGGCAACTACATCTACGGCTTCGACTGGATCTTCGGCATGGACGGCACGCTCGAGGTGAAGGTCGTGCTCACCGGCGCGACGCTCAATCGCGGCGCCGGTTTCGAGGACGAGATCGGCGCGCCGCTGGTGGCGATCGACGAAGAAACGGGCGCTCGTGTGGCCGCGCCGAATCACCAGCATTTCTTCAGCTTCCGCCTCGATCTCGACATCGACGGCGCGCAGAACACGGTCGCGGAATCCGAGGTGCGGCACATTGCGGTGCCGTTGTTCAAAAACGCCTTCGATGCCGAGGAGACGGTGTTGACGCGGGAGGGCTTCCGCGATGGCGATCCGCTGCGCGCGCGGCATTGGGAGATCAGCAGCGCCACCGCGGGAAACGCGCTCGGCAAGCACACCAGCTACGCGATCGAGACGAAAGACATCGCACTTCCGTATTCGTCGCCCGAGTACGAGCCGCTCCTGCGCGCGTCATTCGCGAGTCATCCGTTCTGGGTGACGCGCTTCCGCGATGAAGAACGTTACGCGGCGGGCGATTTCCCGAATCAGGGCGCAGCCGGCGCGGGACTGCAGTCGTTCGTCACGCCTGCGGAATCGCTCGGCGGGGCGGCGGGCGCGGACGTCGTGGTGTGGCAGACCATCGGGATGACGCACGTTCCGCGGCCGGAGGACTATCCGGTCATGCCGACGGAGAGCATCGGGTTCAAGCTCGTTCCGCACGGTTTCTTCGACCGCAATCCGGCGCTCGACGCGCAGGAACTGCCGCAGGCGAGGCCGCGCGGGCGCGCGGTGCGGCGATGACCCGGTAGAATCGACGTCTCGATGAGCTGGGACGTCTTCATTCAACACCTGCCGGCGTCGGCGTTGTGCATGGCCGACATCCCGGACGACTTCGAGCCGTTGCCCCTCGGGCACCGGCACGAAGTGGTGAGCGTGATCCTGTCGATCTTTCCGGACGCCGACGCGACGGATCCGACCTGGCTGACGCTGCAGAAGCCCGGCTACACGATCTCGTTCGGCACCGGCACGGAGGACGTCGTGACCGGACTCACGCTGCACGTGCGCGGCGACGAATCGGTCATCGCGCCGATCGCGCAGTTGATCGACCGCCTCGGCGCACGCGGCATCGACTCCTTCACCGGCGAGTTCTTCGATCCGCTCACGGCGCGCGAGTCGATCCGGCGCTGGCGGTCGTACGTCGACGAGCTCTGACATGCGCGACGCGCCTGCATATCAGCTGTTCATGCTCGCGCTGTCCGTGCTGGCGCTGCTCACCATCGTCATTCAGAACACGCTGCGCCTCGATCCGCAGATCGAAGTGCTGCTGGAGTATGCCGATACCGGGTTGTGCTTCGCCTTTCTGACCGACTTCGCGTTGACGCTGTGGCGATCGCCGAACCGGTGGCGATACTTCTTCACCTGGGGATGGCTCGATTTGCTGTCCTCGATCCCGACGCTCGACCTCGCACGCTGGGGCCGCGTGGCACGGATCGCCCGCCTGGCCAGGATCCTGCGCGCTCTTCGCGCGACGCGCCTGCTCACGAAAGTGATCCTCGGGCAGAGAGCGCAATCGACGTCGCTCGCTGCCGCCATGCTCGCGTTCCTGCTGGTGATCGGGAGCAGCACGGCCATTCTCCAGTTCGAGAAGGTGCCGGAATCCAACATCAAGACCGCGGATGACGCGATCTGGTGGGCCTTCACCACCATCACCACCGTCGGCTACGGTGATCGCTTCCCGGTCACCACCGCCGGACGGATCGTGGCGGTGCTGCTCATGACCGCCGGCGTCGGCCTGTTCGGCGTCATCTCCGCGACGCTGGCAGCGTGGTTTCTGACTCCGGAGGAGCAAACCACGGATGCGGAGATCGCCGGCCTGCGCGAGGAGATTGCCAGCCTGCGTGAGGCCATCGAGAAGAGCGGCGGTCAGCGCCAGGCCTAGTGTGGTGTCTCGCAAATAGCTATGCGTTCTTCGACGCGCTGAAGGCGCGCTTGCTTCGCCGCCGCTCCTCCACGATGACACCGCATCGCCTGCGTCGCGCCGGCTCGCCATCGAGCCTCCATCGCGCCGAATCACGCACAGCTATTTGCGAGACACCACACTAGCGTCAGCGCCAGGCATACACATCGACGTCGGCGCGCGCGCGCAGTTGCGCGGTCCACTTCCCGATCTCTTCCTCGAGACGTGAGCCGCGCGCCGCGACGCGCACTTCCTCGCGAACGCTCGACAGCGGCGGCACGGAGAGCCCGCGCTCGCGCCGCTGCTCCGTCCACGGCCCGCGATAGTAGGCCTCCACGTCTTCGTTCGAGATGAACACCAGCGGCGCGAAACGCTCTTGGATGTACGCCTCGACCTGCAACTGCCGCTTGATCAGCGCGCGTACTTCATCGAGCGTCAACTCCGCCGCAGCCACCGCTGCCGTGAATTCCGCCTCGGACGCGAACCGTCGCTGGATCTCGACCAAGCGCGCTTCGATGGCGTCGCGCGGAATGTCCTGTGCGCCGAAACGCTCCACATCGCGATACCGCAGCGCCTGCGCGATCAACGCGTCGAGCACATCGCGCCGATGATCCTCCTCGCTCTGCGCCGTGCGCGCAAAGAAACGAAGCCCCACCATCTGCGTGATCTCGCTGACCGTCAACACCTGCCGGTCCACCGTCGCCGCAATGCGATCGACCGTCACGGCCGAGGCCGTGAGGGAGAGGAAGACGAAGACGAAGCCGAGACGGCGCATCGGCGGGATTCTAAGTGTTCGCTGCATCGAGGGCGCGCTCCAATGCGCCATCGAAGTAGGCCGACGTCAAACCGGTCGCCCAATAGGTGATCGCCTCGGCGGTTGACTGGGTGGTCTCGACAGGCGTCGGCAAGCGCCGGCCATCCGATAAGCGCTCGAACACCAGCCAGCCCTGCCACGTATCGTGTTCGCGGCTGCGCCCATAGACGTAAACCCGGTATGTCTCTGGAGCTCTGCCGCTGAACGTCTCTTCGAACTGATGTAGAAGTCGCTCCACAGATGCACACGTTTTGCAAAGGCGTCGCCAGATGAGCCGCCTGTTGGTCGCGCTGTTCGCGACGTTCGTTTTTGCAGTCGAGGCGGGCGCTTGTTCGTGTCTTCCCGCGGGCAGCGTCGAGGCGGAGTACGAGCACGCCGACATCGTGTTTGCGGGCGTGGTCGTTTCGATCGAAGATCCGCGCGGCGATCGGGTCCGCGCACTTCCGGAGCACGAACGGAAGGTCACCTTTCGCGTGATGCAGTGGTGGAAAGGCGACACGCTGCCCGATTCCGTCGAGCTCTGGACGGGATACGGCGGCGGAGACTGCGGGTATCCGGTCGAAGTCGCGAAGTCGTATCTCGTCTACGCCCGTCGCGACTCGCGCAATCGATTGGCGTTCGGCATCTGCGGGCGTACTGCCGCGCTGATCTGCGCCTCGAAGGATCTCGAAGAGCTGGGCGATCCGGTCAAGACGTACGAGACGTTCGGCACGGCCTCGCTGGTGAAGCGCGAAGAGCCTTACACGACCTACTGGCGGCCCTGCATCGAATGGCCGGTGCTCCTCGGCGAGCGCGGGCTGAGAATGGACAAACACTGCCGTTTCAAAGTCGAAGGCGTCGTCACGCGCGATGGCACCGTCCGCGACTTCGCGTTCATCGACACGTCGCTGCCACAGATGTGTCCAAGCCCGCTTCGAGATCAGATTGCGGAGCGGGTTGCGACGTGGCGATTCCGCCCCGCGAGGTTCGAGGGTCACCCGATCGAATCGCTTCTGACGAGCATTTCGATGCGCGAGCCGGTCACTGAGGCCGAACATGCGAAGTGGCTGAAGGAACAGGCAGAGCGCGCGGCCAGGAAGAAGCCGGACTAACCTTTCCCGGCTCCCGCCGTACCACGGGACATGCGCACACGCCTGATTGCTCTGGCCCTCCTCGGATGCGCGGCGCTGGTCATCACCGCAAAGCCGCGCATCGAATACATCTACAAGCGCAGCGGCAGCATGCATACACGCATCAGCGGATCGTTCGATCGCATCGGCGAGGTGGCGCGCAGGTATCACGGCGAGTTCGTCTGGTTGCGGATGGACGGACGCAACTATCTGATTCGCGACGCCGCCACGCTGGCCGAGGTCCGGAGCACGTTCCGGCCGGTCGAGGAGCTCGAGCCTTCGCTGCGTGAGGTCGAACGCCGCCTGAAACCGTTCGAGCAGGAGATGGAGCAGGTCGAAGAGCGCGTCGACGAGCTCGGCGACAGCCTCGACGACGACCGGCTCACCGATGCCACACGCGACGACGTCGAAGACAAGATCCGCGATGCCGAGACGAAGATGCGCGCGATCGAAGACAAAGCGCGCGTCATCGAGCGCGAGCTGGAGCGCCTGGAGCAGGAAAGCGAGAGGCGGGAAACGATCGCGGAGAAGAAGTTCGAGGAGCTGGTCGTGCGCGCGGTGAGGCAAGGGATCGCGGAGCGAGTGGACTAGTCACGACACTCGGCATATTGACACCGCCTGTCCCTGTTCCTACAGTCTGCCTGGCACTCGGTCCGCGGGAGTGCCAGCAGGCACATGGCACAACGACACGATTTACACGACTTCGAGCTCGAGCCTCGCGCTCGCGAGGTGCTGCGGGAGATCATCCTGCAGCACATCGCCAATGGCGAGCCGATCGGTTCGCGGACGCTCGCCAAATGCGGCAAGTTCCAGCTCTCGCCGGCCAGCCTGCGCAACGTCATGGCCGACCTCGAGGACCTCGGGTTTCTCCAGCAGCCGCACACTTCCGCCGGCCGCATCCCCACCGATCGCGGCTATCGCTACTTCATCAATCACCTCATGAAATCGCGCTCGCTGAGCTTGCGCGAGCGCGAGGCCATCGATGAAGAGGTCGGCAACGCCAGCGAGATCGACGAGGTCCTCCATCTTTCGAGCAGCGTGCTCTCGAAGTTGAGCGATCAGGTGGGCGTGATCTTCATGCCTACGCTGCTGCAGTTCGCCATCCGCTCGATGGATTTCATCCTCGTGGCCGACAACCGCATCATGTGCGTCGCGGTGGGCATCAACGGCGTGGTGGTGAACAAGGTCATCGAGACGCGTTACGTCTGCACGCGCGACGAGCTGGAAAAAATCAGCCGCTACATCACCTCCGAATTCGCCGGCTGCACGCTGGACGTGGTCCGGCGCCGTCTGATCCGCATGACCGAGCAGGAGCGCACGCAGCACGATCAGATGCTGCAGAAGACCATCTCCCTCGGCATCGAAGCGGTCAACGACGTGGCGCCGTTCGAGCACGAGCTGTATGTCGAAGGCGCTGCCTCGATCCTCAACAAGCCCGAGTTCGCCGACGCCGTGTCCTTCCGCAAGACCTTTCTCGCTCTCCAGGAAAAGGAGCGGCTGGTCGAGATCCTCGAGAGCTGCCTCAGCGAGGAAGGGCTGCAGATCCTGGTCGGATCGGAGAGCGACTTCACGCAGATGCACAACTTCAGTATCGTGGCCCGCCGCTACGGCTCGACTGCTGCTCCGCTGGGCATGGTCGGCATCATCGGCCCGATGCGCATGGAGTACGCACGGATGGCTCCGCTCGTCGATTACCTGAGCCGCGCGCTCAGCCGGAAAATCGAGGAAGAGCAAGTGCCGCAATAGCTCCCGCGGGAACGGGAGCAGCAAGGAGCAGTCGATTCATGGACGAGAAAAGACGGTCGGACGAACAGGCCGACGATACGTACATCATCGAAGACGCGGGCGGCTCGATCGAGGAGATCGAGCGCGAGATGCGTGAGACCGCCGAGGAGGCGGTCACGGATGGACCGGGCGACGCGATGTCCGATGCGTCCGCGACCGATGCAGGACTGCGGGAAGAACACCAGGAGCTGAAAAACCGCTACCTGCGTACGCTCGCGGACTTCGACAACCTGCGCAAACGCACGGAGCGGGAGAAGTCCGACTTCGCGCGTTACGCGACCTCGGGCGTGCTCAAGGACCTCCTCCCGGTGCTCGACAACTTCGATCGGGCGCTCGAGCACTCCGATGCGGACGACGATTTCCACAAAGGCGTGGAGCTGATCTACAAACAGCTCTATGACGTGCTCACGAAGCACGGCCTGCGGCCGATCGACGAGGTCGGCGCGCACTTCGATCCGAACATTCACGAGGCCGTGGTGCGGGAAGAGGACTCGTCCGTTCCCTCACACACCGTGACGGCCATCCTCCAGAGAGGCTACTTCCTGCACGACCGCCTGTTACGACCGGCGCTGGTGAAGGTCGCGGTCGGCGGTCCGGATCAGCCGGCGTAGTACGCTTGACGACCAACGAATGGCGAAAATCATCGGAATCGATCTCGGCACGACCAACTCGTGCGTGGCCGTCGTCGACGTGACGACGCCTCAGGTGATCGCGAACCGCGAGGGCAGCCGCACCACGCCTTCGGTGGTCGGGTTCACCGAGGACGGTGAACGGCTGGTCGGGCAGATCGCCAAACGGCAGGCCATCACCAATCCGTTCAACACCGTCTTTGCCATCAAGCGCCTGATCGGCCGCAAGTTCGATTCGGAAGAAGTCGCGCACGCGAAGAACATCCTCCCGTACCAGATCGTCTCCGCCGCGAACGGCGACGTGAAGGTGAAGATCCGGGACCGCGAGTATTCGGCGGAAGAGATCTCCGCCTTCGTGCTGATGGAGATCAAGGCCTTCGCGGAAGACTACCTCGGCGAGACGATCACCGAGGCCATCATCACCGTGCCGGCGTACTTCAATGACTCGCAGCGCCAGGCCACGCGCGACGCGGGCAAGATCGCCGGGCTGGAAGTGCTGCGCATCATCAACGAGCCGACCGCGGCGGCACTCGCGTACGGTC
>CAMPKJ010000160.1 GCA_946887105.1 uncultured Acidobacteriota bacterium
TGAAGTTCCTGCTCGAACATCTGCGCACGCACGTCGACATGCCGGCGTCCGCCCGCGACGCGCGCGAGCTGCTCGACGACGTCGGCATCGAAGTGAAGTCCGCCGAAGCGACCGCGCTCGGCACGGTCTTCAACTGCGAGCTGCTGGCGAATCGCGGCGATCACTATTGCTACGAAGGCGTGGCGCGCGAAGTGAGCGGCCGCACCGGCGATCGCTTGCGCTATCCGAAGCTGCGCAAGCTCGAGGTGCTGCCCGCGGACGAGACGCGCGTGAAGATCGAATCGCCGCTGTGCCTGGTCTACACGGTGACGGAGTTGTTTCGCGGCGACGCGCAGTTTCAAACCACATCAGTGCTGCCGGCGGACGTCCTTGCACCACTGATGGCCGCGGACATTCACTCGATCAACGCCCCGGTCGACGCATCGAATGTCGCGAACTTCGAGATCGGACAGCCGACGCACGCGTTCGACGCCGACACGATCGACGGCGCGATCACGATCCGTCTGTCGCGCAAGGGCGAGAAGGCGTGGATGCTCTTCACGCCCGCGGCAGTGGAGATCCCCGAGGGCACTCTGGTCATCGCCGACGACTCGAAGATCCTCGGCATCGCGGGGGTGATCGGCTGCGTCGACTCCGGCATCACCGACAAGACCACGCGCATCCTTCTGGAGAGCGCATGTTTCGATCCGGTGGCGGTGCGCATCGCGTCGCGGAAACTCGATCAGCAGACGGATGCGGCGGCGCGCTTCATGCGCGGCGGCGATGCCACCATGCCACTGGTCGGCGCGGCGCGCGTCGCCTACCTGCTCGAGCAGCACGCCGGCTATCGCGTCGGCAACGCATATACCGCGGGCGATTGGAAGGACCCGCAGCGCCGCATCGAAGTGAACGTCGCGAAGACGAACCGTTTCATCGGCACGGAGCTGTCGGCACCGGCGATGGCGGAGCGGCTCACGCGCTATGGATTCACGGTCGAGGTCCCCTCACCCCCAGCCCCTTTCTCCGCGGAGCGGGGAGAGGGTGGCCGAAGGCCGGGTGAGGGGTCGCTTCTCGTCACCGTCCCTCCGCGCCGTCTCTGGGACGTCCACTTCGAAGCCGATCTCGCCGAAGAGCTCCTGAAGTCCGTCGGCTACAACAACACGCCCATCACGCTCCCGACCGTTGAAATGGGCGCGTTGCCGTCGCACGTGGAGAACGTCGAGACGCGCGTCAACGAGGTGCTGGTCGCGGAAGGTTTCTACGAGATCTTCACCGACAGCTTCTACGGGCGCGGCGTGCGGGACCGGCTCGGCGTGGCGGAAGGCGATCCGCTCTGGCCGCACGTCGAAATGCAGAACTCGATCGAGCGCAACTACGCGCTGATGCGCAACAACACCATCGCGCAGGCGCTCGACGCGTTCGCGGTGAACGTCAACAACAAGCTCGCGAACGTGAAGATGTTCGAGTGGGCGCGGATCTACCTCCCCGATCTCAGCGAGCGCGGCATCCTGTGGGCGCTCGCAAACGGCCGCGATCGCGGTCCGTTCTGGGGCGACAAAGGGCGCCCCGCCGACGCGATCTATCTCAAGGGGATCCTCGAACAGCTCCGTCTCGAGCTGCGCGTTTCACTCGAGACCGGCGCGACGACTGGACATCGCATGGAGCGCTTCCTCCATCCCGGCCGGCGCGCGGGCATCTGGCTGAACGGCAGGATCATCGGCCTGTTCGGCGAGGTGCATCCGCGGCTCCTGCAGCGCTTCGACATCAAACGCCAGCGGCCGGTCTATCTGGAGATCGAAACGGACGCGCTCTTCACCGAGCCGCGTCCGCGCGTCTACCTCGAGCCGCCGTCGCGGCAGCCGGTGGTGCGCAATGTCGCATACGCGATTCCTGCCGGCATCACCGCCGCCGCCATTCGCGACGCACTGGCCTCCGCGGCGCCGCCGTTCCTGCGCGAGATCCGCATGGTGGACGTGTTCGAGATCCCGAACGATCCGAATCGCGCGCGTGCGGTGACGTTCGAGATCGAGTACCTGTCCGACGAGGCGCTCACCGGCGAAACCATCAACGCCGCCACGGAAGCGATGATGGCGGCGGTGCAGTTCGACGGCGTGACGCTGCGCGCGTAGGAACTTCCGTCACTCCCCTAACTTCGCCTTCAACTCGTTCAACGCCGATGTGAGCGTCGCCACCTGCTCCTCGAGCCGCTGCACGCGCACCGCGAGCGGCTCGCCGCGCACTTCGTGCGTTTCGCTGACTTCGGGCGCGGTCTCGACGAGCGCGCCGCCGGTGGTGTGCGCCCAGCGTTCTTCCTTCTGACCGGGACGGCGTGGAAGCTCGCGCACGAGCGGCTCGCTGTGCGCGCTCATGTCGCGCAGCGTTTCCTCGACCTCGGCGACGGTATCGAATGACTGCAGGCGATCGCTGCGTCCGCGCAGCTCGCCCGAGGTCTGCGGTCCGCGGAGGAAGAGCAACGTCAGCAGCGCCTTCTCGCGGCGATTGAGGTGCCAGACGCTGTCCAGATTGTGATCGAACCGCACCGCGCGGCCGCCCATCACGCGCCAGACCAGCTTCTCGTCCTGCAGCCGTTCGAGCGCGCGCTGCACTTCCTGCTCGGTCAGTTCCATGACCGGCTCGCGATTCGATTTCTGATTGCACGCGGCGAGCAGCGCATTGAGCGTGAGCGGGTAGTACTCGGGCGTGGCCAGCTGCTTCTCCATCAGCGCGCCGAGGATGCGCACCTCGACCGGATCGAGCGTGCGGGGGACGCGCGGGCGGTGCTTGCTGTCAGTATCGAGCGTCGGGATGAACGTCATGGCGAAAGTCTATTGGAACCGCGGCTCCCGCGCTTCCCGCGTGGTGCCGAAGTAATTGTCGGCGCGCATGGCCGCCTTCCGCGCCAGCGCCATGAACGTGGTCATCTTGCCCCCGAACACGTTGATCACGTTGCCGCTGCGCACGACGCGGAAGTCGCGTCCGATCGCGCTGGGATTCGTGGCGCGGCCGACCAGCGGACGCACGCCCGCGAACGTCGAGGCGACGTCAGCGTACGACAGCGGCGCGCGAAAGTAGCGGTTGTAGCGCGCCAGCAGATAGTCGATCTCTTCCTGCGACGCGCGCACGTGGTCCAGCGGCTCGCGCTGCACGACCTCCGTCGTGCCGACCAGCGTGGTCTCCTTCCACGGCAACACGAAGAACACGCGCCGGTCGCTGGCCGACTGCAGCAGCAGACCCGTATCGCTGATGCGGCGCGTCAGCACCAGGTGCGAGCCGCGCACGAGCGAGAGCACGTACGCCGCACGGATCCCGTTCTCGCTCAGCAGCTCATTCATCCACGGGCCGGCGGCGTTGACGATCAGATCGAAGCGGCGCTCGTCGCCGTGATGCGTACGGACGAGCCAGTCATCGCCGTCGCGTTGCAGCGCATCGACGCGCGTGTGCTCGCGCACTTCCACACCATCGCGGACGGCGCAGCGCACGACCGTCCGCACCAGCTGGAAGTCATCGACCTGCGCGTCCCAGTACGAGAATCCGCCGCGCAGACCTTCGCGCGTGAGCGGTGCACGCTCGGCGATCTCGTCTATAGCCAACGACCGGTGGCGTGCAAGATTTGCACGGCCCGCAAGTGCGTCGTAGAGCATCAGACCGGTGCGGATGGCGATGCGGCTGCGCGGGCTGTCGTCGTACACGGGCAGCATGATCTCCAGCGGCTTCACGAGCTCGGGCAGATGTTCGACGAGCCAGGCCCGCTCGCGCAGGGACTCGCGTACCAGTCCGACGTGCATCCGCTCGAGATAGCGAAGGCCGCCATGGATCATTTTCGTCGTGGCAGAGGAGGTTTGCGCGCCGCAGACGCCCTTTTCGTAAAGCACGACCCGGTATCCGCGGCGCGCCAGCTCCCAGGCGATGCCGCAGCCGTTGATGCCGCCGCCGACGACGGCGATGTCGTTTTCGGACATGCCGATTCAGTATGCCGCAGACGGTCCGCCGCAAGGCTGGCAGATCCTTCGCAATACAGCCGAGCCATGACGGCGGCGCCTCACTTGGCCGAAGTTACACGGGACGCAACGGGCGACCTGGCTGTGATGTTGACCGGAGGCGGCGCACGTGCGGCGTACCAGGTCGGACTGCTCAAGGGGCTCGCGGAGCACTTCCCCGCCCTGCGCATCAAGATCATCATCGGCGCCTCGGCGGGAGCGATCAACGCCATCTTTCTCGCCGCGCGCCCGGGACCGCTGCTCGAGAAGGCCTGCCTGCTGGAGCAGATGTGGTGCGAGCTGAGCTGCGACTCGATCTATCACTTCGACTGGAAGGCCTTCCTACCCTTCCGTGCGGCGCTGGCCTCCATCCTGCCGAAGAAAAGCCGCTTCACCCGTTCGCGCGCACACGCTCTGGTCGATACCACGCCGCTGCGCGAGCTGGTGTGCCGCATCCTGGAGACGCGATCGGGGCGCGCCATTCACGGGATCGAAGAGAACATCCGCTCCGGCGAGCTGACCGCGCTGGCGCTGATGACCCTCGACTACTCCACCGGCCAGACCGTGCGCTGGGTGCAGGGCCGCAGCTTCGAATCATACGAAGGACCAAACCGGCGCACGGCGCTCACGCGCTTCACCGTCGATCACGTGATGGCCTCGGCCGCGCTGCCGTTCGTGTTTCCGGCCGTGCGGATCGGCAACGCGTTCCACGGCGACGGGGGCATCCGCCTGGCCGCGCCGCTCTCACCCGCGGTGCAGCTCGGTGCAACACGGATCATCGCCATGTCCACCGGTTACCTGAGGCCACCCGAAGAGGCCCCAACGCCGGTCGTGACCGGGTACCCGCCCGCGGCGCAGATCCTGGGGCAGCTCGTGAACGCGGTCTTCCTCGATGGCATCGAAGAGGACGTGGCGCGCATGGAACGGATGAACGATCTGCTCCGCAAGATGGCGCCGAACGAACGCGACGGCCTCAAGCCGGTCGACCTGCTGGTACTGCGTCCGTCGGTCGATCTCGGCAAGCTCTCGGGCGAATACGAGAAGTTCCTGCCGCGCAAAGTGAAGCTGCTGGTCCGGGCGCTGGGTGTGAAGGAGACCGAGTCGCCCGATTTCATTTCGCTGCTGATGTTCGAGCCGGCCTTCACGCGCCGCCTGATCGACCTCGGCGAAGCGGACGTGGCCTCGCGCCTGCCCGAGATCCGCGCCTTCCTCGGCGAAGACGCACGGCAGCTCGTGGCCGCCGGCTGAGGCGAGTACGAGTTCCTCGGCGTTCCTCGGGGTTCCCTCGGAGTTCCTCGGAGGAAGACTGGAGATCGTCACTCCGAGGAACTCCGAGGAACCGAGGAACGCCGAGGAACTCGTCAAGCCCCTTATAATCCGCGCCGAACTATGGCAGTCCTTCATCTCGAGCTGCTCGGAGACTTTCGTCTTCGCGACGAGTCCGGCGCGCTGGTCACGATCTCCGCGAAGAAATCACAGGCCATGCTGGCGTTCCTCGGCGTGAAACCGTCGCAGCTCGTTTCGCGCGACAAGATGGCCAACCTGCTCTGGAGCAGCACCGCGCCCGAGCAGGCGCGGCAGAGCCTTCGGCAGACGCTGTCGACGCTGCGGCGCGAGCTCGCGCAGGTGTCGCCGAAGAAGATCCTCGTCGAAGAAGGCGATTTCCTCTCGCTCGATGCCGCCAGCGTGCACGTCGACGTCGTGGAGCTGGAGTCGCTGATCGCGGCCGGCACTCCCGAGGCGCTCGATCCGGCCACGCGGCTCTACGACGGAGACTTCCTGGACGGTTTCCAGATCGATGAAGAACGCTTCGATCAATGGGTGATCGCCGAGCGCGATCGCCTGCACCGCCTGGCGCTGCGCGCCCACGCACAACTCGTCGAGCAGCTTTCGCGCGTCGACGCGCTCGACGAGGCCATCGCGGTCGCGCAACGCGCGCTGCGTCTCGATCCGCTGCAGGAGTCGATGCACCGCACGCTGATGCAGCTCTACACCCGCAGCGGCGACCTGCTCAATGCGCTGCAGCAGTTCGACGCGTGCGCGAAAGTGCTGCGCCGCGAGCTCGACGTCGAGCCGGACGCGGAGACGAAGGCGCTGCACGGCGAGATCGTGCAGTTGCGCAAGAAGCGCAGCAACGCGCCGGCCGAGCGCGACGTGCGCAAGACCGTGCTGGTCGTCGAGGACAACCTGCTCAATCGCGAGCTGACCAGCGCGGTGCTGAAGTCGGCGGGCTATCACGTCCTGGCGGCAAAGGACGGCGCCGAGGCGCTGATGCTGCTCGGGCGCGAGCACGTCGACCTGATGCTGCTCGACATCGACCTCCCGTTCATCGACGGACACAAAGTGCTCGAAGCGCTGCACGAACAGAACATGCACGTGCCGGCCATCTTCGTCTCTGGACTGCCGGGTGACGAGCCGGAGGTGAAGGCGTTCGAGATCGGCGCGTCGGATTTCATCCGCAAGCCGGTGAAGAACAGCGTGCTGCTGGCGCGCGTGGCGAAAGTGTTGAAGTAACGGTTCCTCGGAGTGCCTCGGGGTTCCTCGGAGTTCCTCGGAGGGATGGGCTGTCGCCACTCCGAGGAACTCCGAGGAACCCGAGGAACCGAGGAACACCCCAACGGCTCCGCTTGCCTCGACTCCTGCCCGTCACTAGATTGACGGCATGGGCCGCGAAGACCGAGTGCTCGTCGTCGAAGACAATCCCGCCATCAGCCACGAGCTGGAGGAGCGATTCAACTGCGACTGCGCCACGGACGGATGGGACGCGATCGAGAAGCTGGAGACGCACCAGTACGCGGCCATCGTGATCGATGCGGACGTCCCGCACTCCAGCGGCTACGGCGTGCTGACGTACCTGCGCGAAGAGGTCGGCGAAGACCTGCCGAACGTGATCTTCATGACCAGCGACGAGCCGGCCACGATCCGCCGCCGCGTCGGTCCGACGCTGACGGTGATCGCGAAAACGGATGCGGTGGAGGAAGTGGAGCGCATGCTGATCGGCTGATCGGTCATCGCTGCGCGACCACTTTCAGAATCGCCTCGCCGCTGCGCGCCACATCGCCGGCGCTCGTGGCCCAGTTCGAGAACGAGATGCGCATCGCGGCCAGCCCCTGCCAGGTCGTGCCGCCGAGCCAGCACGTTCCTTCCTCCTGCACGCCGGCGATCACGGCGCGCGTGAAGTCGTCGTCGTTGCCGAAGCGCACCAGCACCTGATTGAGCACGACGTCGTTGAGGATCTGGACGCGCGGATCGCGGCGCAGCAGGTCCGCCATCTGCCGCGCGTTGTTGCAGTTGTTGTCGATCATCGCCTCGACGCCGGAGCGGCCGAGCGCGCGGATGGCGGCGTAGACCGGAACGCCGCGGCCGCGGCGCGAGAACTCCGGAACCCAATCGACGGCATCGCGCTCCACGCCCTTGGTCTGCACGAGATACGCGGCGGTCGACGTCATGGAGGCGCGGTGATCCTCGGGATGGCGCGTGATCACGATCCCGGAGTCGTACGGCACGTTGAGCCATTTGTGCGCATCGGTGGCCCACGAATCGGCGAGCTCGATGCCGTCCGCGAGCGGGCGCAGCGCGCGGCTGGTGCGGGCCCACAGACCGAACGCGCCATCGACGTGCAGCCAGGCGTCGTGCTCCCGCGCGAGCTCCGCGATCTCGCGCAGCGGATCGAACGCGCCGGTGTTCACGTTGCCGGCCTGCGCGCAGATGATGATCGGGCCGTGCAGGTTGTCGAGCAGGCGGCGCAGGCGGTCGGCGCGCATCCTTCCCTGCCCGTCCGTCTCCACGCGCAGCAGCGCACGCGTGCCGAATCCGAGGTACCGCATGGCCACGTCGACGGTCACGTGCGCTTCCGCGCTGGTGATGAGATGGATGCGCGGCGCGCCGGCCAGCCCGTCCTCTTCGACGTTCCAGCCCGCGCGGCGCAGCACGCCGTGACGCGCGGCGGCCAGGCCGGTGAAGTGCGCCATCTGGCAGCCGGTCACGAATCCGAGGCTGGAGGTGCGCGGGAGATCGAACAGCTCGAGCAGCCATTCGCGCGCGACGTCCTCGATGACCGACATGATCGGCGAGGTGGCGTAGATGCCGGGGTTCTGATCCCAGGTGCTGGTCAGCCAGTCGGCGGCGAGCGCCACCGGCAGGCTGCCGCCGATGACGAAGCCGAAGTAGCGCGGGCCGGCACTGCCCATCGTGCCGCGCTTGCCCTGTTCGGCGAGCGCATCGAGCACCGCGGCCGGATCCTCGCCGCCGTCCGTCAGCGGAGCGCGCAGCGCGGACAGCAGCTCGTCGCGCGTGGCCTGCGCTCCGGCGTGACGCTCGGACATCGACTGGAGATACGCGGCGGCGTGCGCGTGCGCGCGGCGGAGAAGGGCTTCGTCGAGGATGCTGGCGCTACTCATCGGCCGAACCATAGTGTTACACTCCTGCACAGTCAAGTATGACAATCGCGCTATGACAATCTGGTCACCGAGACTTCCGGAAACATCGGATCCGATCTACAGCCGCATCGCCGTGGCACTGGAACGCGACATTCGCGCCGGCGTGCTGGTGCCGGGCAGCCGGCTGCCCACCCATCGCGAGCTCGCGCGCGCGTTGCGCGTGACGCCGGTGACGGTCACGCGCGCGTACGCCGAGGCGATGCGACGGGGGCTGGTCGAATCGACGACGGGACGCGGGACGTTCGTACGCAGCGCGATGGCACGGCGCGACGCGCTGCCCGCGACCGAGACCGACCTGGCCACGAACATCGTCAGCGTGCCGCTCCCCGCTCCGTCGCGCGCGCTGTTGGAGCGCGCCGGCGAGGTGCTGACCACGTCGACGTACGTCACCGGCGCCGGAACGGAGCGCCATCGCGCCGCGGGTGCGGCCTGGATCGGACGCGACACCGATCCGGCGCGCGTGGTCGTGACCGCCGGAACGCAGCACGCGCTCTTCCTCGCCTTCGCCGCGACCACGCGTCCCGGCGATGCCGTGTTCGTCGAGGAGCTGACCTATCACGGCGCGAAAGGCGTGGCCGCGCTCCTCGGCATCCGGCTCGAGGCGCTGCCGCTCGATCGATACGGACTGATGCCCGACGCGCTGGCGCGAGCGTGTCGCGGCCGCGTGACGCCGAAGGTGCTCTATACCGTTCCGTCGCTGCACAATCCCACCGGGGTGGTGATGCCGGAGACGCGCCGCCGCGAGATCGCGAAAATTGCGCTCGCCCACGGCCTGACCGTCATCGAAGACGACGTCTGCGGGTTCCTGCTCGAGAAAACACCCTCCCCCATCGCCGCGTTCGCCCCCGACCGCACCATCTTCATCACCGGCCTCGGCAAGGCGCTCGCGCCGGCCATGCGCGTCGGCTATCTCACGGCGCCGGACGCGCTGCTCGCTCGCGTGCAGAGCGCGCTGGCGAGCACGATCCTGTTCACCTCGCCGGTGATGGGCGAGATGGCGTCGACGTGGATCGAGGACGGCACCGCGGCGCGCATCGTCGCGCAGAAACGCGCGGAGGTGCAGCTCCGCAATCGCATGGCCCGGCGCATCCTCCCGCACGCCAGCGGCGACGCGCGCGCGCCGCATCTGTGGGTGGAGCTGCCGAAGCGCTGGACCGCGGACGCGTTCGCCGAAGAGGCGCGCAGGCGGCGCGTGCGCGTGGCGGCGGCGGGATCGTTTGCGGTGCGCGACGACGCGCCGCGCGCCATTCGCGTGAGCATCGGCGCGCCGTTGACGATCGCCGAGCTCGAACAGGCGCTGCAGATCCTGGCCGGCATCGGCGAACGCCGGCGCGAGGAGCCGATCGTATGACGAGCATCGAGATCTCCGACGATCGCGCGCGCATGGACGTGGCCGTCATTCACGCCTTCCTGTCGCAGGAATCGTATTGGGCGAAGAACGTTCCGCGTGAAGTCGTCGAACGCGCGCTCGCGCACTCGCTGTGCGTCGGTGCATTCGACGACGGCGCGCAGGTGGGCTTCGCGCGCGCGATCACCGACTACGCCACGTTCGCGTACATCGCCGACGTGTTCGTGCTGCCGTCGCATCGCGGGCGCGGCATCTCGAAAGCGATCATGGACGCGCTCGTGAACCATCGCGAGCTGCGCGGATTGCGGCGGTGGCACCTCGTGACGCGCGACGCGCATGCGCTGTATGCGCAGTTCGGGTTCACGGCCGTGGATGTGCCGGAGCGGCACATGATGAAGCTCAATCCCCTCTCCCCGGTTGCGGGGAGAGGGGATCGTGGTCTCGCTACTGAGCGATGACCGTGGCCGTGTTGCTGTTCACGATGCCGCACGCTCCGGTCACGCGCACCCAATACGTGTACGTGCCGCGGTTGAGCTTCGGCGTGGTGTAGGAGCTGCTGGTCGCGCCGCTGACCGGCTGGGACGTGTTCGGCGAGGAGCCGCGATACCACTGATACGTGAACGGTCCCGTTCCGGCCGCGACCACGGACAGCGTGGTGGTCGTGTTCTTCGGAATGGTCTTGCTCTGCGGCTGCGTGAAGATGGACGTGGCCGGATTCTCGGTCACGCTGCGCGGCGCGCTGGTGGCCGGGCAGCCGTTCGCGTTCGTGACCGTGACGGTGTAGTTGCCGCTGGCGTCCACGGTGATCGACTGCGCGGTCTCGCCGGTGGACCAGAGATACGAGGCGAAGCCCGCGGGCGCGATCAGCTCGACCGAGCCGCCATCGCAGAACGTCGTCGAACCGGCGGCGCTGATGGTGGGCGTGGCCGGATTCGCGTGCTCCGTGACCGTGGTCGCGGCGCTGGTCGAGCTGCACCCGTTCGCGTACGTCACGATCACGAAGTAGCTGCCGCCGTCGAAGACTTCGATCGACCGCGACGTCGCGCCGTTGGACCAGAGCCAGGAAGCGCCGGCGCTGGCGGTGAGCGTCACCGAGCCGCCGACGCAGAACGCGACCGAGCCGGCCGGAGAGACCGTGGCCTGCGGCTTCGCGTTGACCGTCACGACCGCCGGTTGCGACGTCGCGCTGCAGCCGTTCGCGCCCGTGACGACGACGGTGTAGCTGCCGCCCTCGAAGACTTCGATCGACTGCGACGTCTCGCCCGTCGACCAGACGTAGCTCGTGCCCGCGGATGCGCTGAGCGTGACCGACTCGCCTGCGCAGAACGTCAGCGCGCCGGTGTGACTGATGGTCGCGTCCGGCAATGCGTTCACCGTCACCGTCGTGGCATCCGACGTCGACGCGCAGCCGTTCGCGTTCGTGACCGTCACGCTGTAGCTGCCGCTCGCGATCACGTCGATCGACTGCGTGGTCGCGCCGTTGGACCAGAGCCACGAAGTGCCGTCGCTCGCGGTGAGCGTGACCGACTCGCCCGCGCAGAACGTCGTGTCTCCCGACGCCGTGATGGACGCGGCGGGAAGGTCATGCACCGTCACCGCCTGCGGTGACGACGTGGCGCTGCAGCCGCTCGCGTTCATCACGGTGACGGTGAACGTGCCGCTCTCGATCACGTCGATCGATTGCGTGGTCGCGCCGTTGGACCAGAGCCACGAAGTGCCGTCGCTCGCGGTGAGCG
>CAMPKJ010000161.1 GCA_946887105.1 uncultured Acidobacteriota bacterium
GTGCGCACAGCGTTGCCGTTGCGGTGCTCGACAACGCCAGCGGCGAATGGCTGGCGTGGGAAGGCTCGGGCGATTATTTCGGCAAGCGCTTCGGCGGCGCCATCGATGGCGTGACGTCGCCGCGCCAGCCCGGCTCCGCGCTGAAGCCATTCACGTACGCGCTGGCATTCGAGAGCGGACAGTCGCCCGCCACGGTGCTGGCCGACGTGCCGTCGCATTTCCCGACCGCTGAGGAAGGCGTGGTCTACACGCCGCGCAACTACGACAATCACTATCGCGGTCCGCTTCGCGTGCGCGCGGCGCTGGCGGGCTCGCAGAACGTGCCCGCGGTGGCGATGCTGGCCAGGCTCGGACCGGAGTCGCTGCTGCGCCTTCTGCGCAACGCCGGCTTCACCGGCCTCGATCGCACGGCCGACTACTACGGCCTCGGACTGACACTCGGCGATGCCGAAGTCACGCTTGAACAGCTCGTGCGCGCGTACTCCACGTTTGCGCGTCGCGGCCAGCCGCTCTTTTCGGCGCGTACCGCGTTCTGGATCACCGACATCCTCAGCGATGCGGCCGCGCGCGAATATGCGTTCGGCAGCGGCGGCAGCCTCGACTTCCCGTTTCCGGTGGCGGTGAAGACCGGCACCTCGCAGGCGTACCGCGACAACTGGACCGTCGGCTACACGCGCGAAGTGACCGTCGGAGTGTGGGTCGGCAACTTCGATCGCACGCCGCTGCGCGGCTCGAGCGGCGTCACCGGCGCGGCGCCGATCTTCAACGCGGTCATGCTCGCGGCGATGCAGCGCATGCGCGGCGACCTGCCGGTCGGCGAGACCGCGCACATCGTTCCGCCGCCGCCCGATGTCGAGTCGCTCGACATCTGCGTGCTCTCCGGCGCGCGTCCGTCGCCGTATTGCCCTGCCATTGCGAAGGAATGGCTGCCGGCGGATCACCCGCCGCGCTTCTGCGACTGGCACCACGACGGCGCGATCCACTGGCCGGCGGAGTACCGCAACTGGGCGCGCGTCGAACCGCACCGCATCGCCGCCGCGCATCGCGACGACGCAACCTTCCGCATCGCCAACCCGCCCGACGGCGCGACCTATCTGATCGACCCGACGCTGCGCCCGCAGTACCAGACCGTGCGCTTGCGCGCCGACGCCACCTCCCGCGTCGAATGGCGCGTGAACGACCGCCGCATCGCGGGAAGCGAATGGCCGCTCGTCCCCGGCCGGCACACCATCACCGCCATCGACGCCACCGGCCGCCGCGATTCCGTGCAGATTCTCGTGAAGTGACATGGAGTGCGGCGGCCGCAGCCGCCGCTCCTCCACACGGTAGAACTGTTGCGTCGGCACCAATGCCGAGGGATTCTCAGGATATGAGCGACTGGCCGCACGCCCCAGTTCATCGTTTCAGCGACGGTGGCATCTACTTCGTCACCGGCGCGACGTTGTACAAACAGCACTTCTTCCGCAGGCCACGTTCGCTCGATGCATTGCAGGAACTGCTCTTCGAAACGGCAAGAGAGCAGGCAGTCTCGTTACAAGCGTGGTGCCTGTTTTCAAATCACTACCATCTGGTCGCGACGGCGGAGGAAGGTGCGTGCATTAAGAATCTGCTCACCAGCCTTCATGTCGATTCCGCGAAAGCGATGAACCGTTTCGAGGATAGACCGGGACGGCGCATCTGGTACCAGTTTCGTGAGACGCAGTTGACGTATGAGCGTTGTGGCTCGCCCGTCTCAGATACACGCACGAGAACGCGGTACATCACGGTGTCGTTGTGAATGCGGTGAACTATCGATGGTGTTCCGCTTCCTGGTTCGCTGAGAAAGCACGGCCATCGTTCGTCGAGACGGTTCGTCGAATGAAGCTCGATCGAGTTTCGATCTACGACGAATACGACGTGACGTAGTGGGAGTGCGGCGGCCATGGGAAAGCGGCGGCTGCGGCCGCCGCACTCCAAAACTTCACAACTGCCGTTTCACGAGCGCGCTCAAGCGATCCCGCAGCCGGTGTCCGAACGTCCGTCCGTTCCATCGCTCCAGCGTCCACGACTCCGCGCCCGGCACATCGCGCTCGAATGCGAGCGCCAGCTCCTCGGCGACGCCTGCGTCGTGAATGGCCACGCTGATCTCGTCGTTGATGCGGAAGGAGCGCGGGTCGAAGTTCGTCGAGCCGATCGTGCACCATTCGCGATCGATGATCATCACCTTCTGATGAATGCCCGATCGCATGTATTCGTGAATCGATGCGCCGGCGCGCAGCAGCGGGCCGTAGTAGTAGTGGCTGGCGTGCTGCACGATCGGGAAGTCGCTCGTGCCGGACGTGGGCAGCATCAGCCGCACCGCCACGCCGCGCGCGACAGCGTCGGCGTAGAGCTGCACGGCGTGGCGGTCGGGAATGAAGTACGGGTTCTGCAGGATGATCTCCCATCGCGCGGATGCGATGGCGAGGTAGTACAGCCGCTGCACCGCGCTGGTCGTCTCCGGCGGCGCCGCCCAAGCCACGTGCATCGGAATGGTCCCCGCGGCCTCGAGCCGTGGAAAGTACTGCTCGTGCAACAGCGCGTGGCGCGTGACCTTCAGCCAGTTCTCGAAGAAGGCCGTCTGCAGTTCGCCGACGATCGGACCTTCCAGCCGCGCCGCCGTGTCCCGCCATCCGTACGACGGGCCCCACATGTCCGCGACGCCGTGCCCGAACGTGTAGCCGATCCGCCCGTCGATGATCACGATCTTGCGATGATCGCGGTGGTTGTACCAGCCGAGCTCGCGAAACCGCGCGCGGTGATAGACGCGAAAGTCGACGCCCGCCTCGCGCAGCGTGCGCCACACCACCGGTGAGGTGGTCTTGCCGCCGCGCTGATCGACCAGCACCCGCACCTCCACGCCGCGCCGCGCCGCGCCGGTCAGCACCGCCACCATGCGATCCGAGACGTCGCCGTCCATCCAGAGGAACGTCTCCAGGTGCACGTGATGCGTCGCGCGCACGATGTCCTCGATGATGGCGTCGAAGAAGCCCGCGTCCTGCACGATGCGCACGGCGTTCCCGTGCAGCACCCGTCCCCACGTGAACGCCGCGATCGTGCGCACCAGCGCGTCGCGGTCGAGCCCGGCCGGAATCTCGAACGCCGGGTGACGCCGGCGCGTGCGCGACCAGAGCGTGAACGAAACGAAAGCCGCGATGGCGACCGCGGCAATGACTGCGTAAGCCAAACGCTCCGGCTGCTGCAAGACATGGGCACGCCTCCAGCATTCGTTCCGTGCGTGGGAAAGAAGTTGCGGCGGCTGATTCCGTACTGGCTCCGGTCGCGCGAGCAGCAATGCACCGGATGCGAGGCGCCGCACGCGTACGCGGTCGAGATGCGCTGTGTGGCGTGTGACCGGCCGTATTGCCTCGATTGCGCCGTCGTCGTGAGCGCCGAGGTGTTCTGCGCGGAATGTTACGGCGAAGAGGAGAAGAAACGATGGCGGCGCGCGCGATCTGGAAAGGCGTCGTGAAAATCGGCACGCAGAGCGTGCCGGTGAAGCTTTATTCGGCCGTGCAGGAGCGGCGCATTCACTTCCGCCTCCTGCACAAGACCGATCACGAGCCGGTCAAACAGAAACTGGTCAGTGCCGAGACCGAGGAGCCGGTCGAGTACGCGAGCGTGCGCAAGGCGTTCCCGCTCACGCGCGGACGGATGGTGCTGCTCGAAAAGGAGGAGCTCGAACAGCTCGAGCCGGAGGATTCGCGCGACATCGAGGTGACGCGCTTCGTCGATCCCGAGGAGCTCGATCATCGGCTCTACGAACGCCCCTACTACCTCGGCCCCGACGGCAGCGCGAAAGCGTATTTCGCCGCCGTCGCTGCGCTCGAGAAAAAGAAGAAGGAAGGAATCGCGCGCTGGGTGATGCGCGACAAGGAGTACGTCGGCTCGCTGCGCGCGGACGACGGCTATCTGATGCTGATCACGCTGCGGCACGCGGACGAGATCATCGCTGCCGATGCGCTGAAGCCGCCCGGCGGCCGCGAGCTCGCGCAGCGCGAACTGCAGATGGCCGAACAGCTCATCGAGGCGCTGCACGGCGAATTCGATCCGGCGCGCTTCCGCGATGAGTACCGCGCCCGCGTGCTCGATCTGGTCGAGACCAAGGCGGCCGGCAAGAAGCCGAAAGTGGTCGCGTTCCGTCCGAAGAAACAGAAGGAAGACCAGCTCGCGGGCGCGCTCGAAGCCAGCCTGGCCGGCCTGAAGCGCGGCGCGAAGCCGAGGAGGAAGGCGCATGGCTGAGGAAGAGGAATTCGAGCAACCGAGCGGATTGCGCCCGTTCTGGAGCGGCACCATCACCTTTGGCCTGGTCACCGTGCCGGTCGCGCTCTACTCCGCGATCCGCACCGGCGGCGTGGCGTTGAAGATGATCGGTCCCGACCAGGCTCCGGTGCGCCGCCGCTATATCTGCTCGAAGGACGAGAAGGTGCTCGACGCCGACGACATCGTGCGCGGCTACGAGATCGAGAAAGGGAAGTTCGTGGTGGTCACCGACGCCGAGCTCGAGGCCATCGAGCCACGCAAGTCGCGCGAGATCGACCTGCAGCTCTTCGTCGATCGCACGGACATCGATCCGATTTTCTACGACCGCGCCTATTTCCTCGTTCCCACCGGCGGCACGAACAAGGCGTACCGCCTCCTCGCCGAGGTGATGGAGAAGAAGGACCAGGCCGGGATCGCCACGTTCGTGATGCGCGCCAAGGAGTACCTCGTGGCCATCATCGCGGAGAACGGCATCCTGCGCGCCGAGACGCTCCGCTTCGCCGACGAAGTGCGCAAGCCGGACGACGTCGGCCTGCCAGAGCCTGTGAAGGCAACCGCGGCGGAGGTGAAGAAGTTCGAAGAACAGATCGCGCGCCGTGCGAAGAAGCTCGACCTGCACGAGTTCCTCGACGACTACACCGAGCGGTTGGAAAAACTCGTCGCGAAGAAAGAGAAGAAGAAGGAAGACGTGGTCAAGGCGCCGGTCGAAGAGCGCGAGGAGGAAGGCGAAGGCGCGGAGGTGGTCGATCTGCTGGCCGTGCTGAGCCGTTCCCTCGGAGGCAAGACCGCCGCGCCGAAGCGCAAGCCCGCGAAGAAAGCAGCGACGAAGAAGAAAGCGCCGGCGAAGAAGCGGGCTGCGAGCCGATAGGAAGTCGCAAAGTCTCAAAGTCGCAAAGTCTCAAAGAGCGCGGGAACTCCTTCTTTGCGACTTTGAGACTTTGCGACTTTGCGACTCGATTTTGCGACCCCGCAAACGTCTGTGCGAGGATTGGCGCATGACCACGAAGCCCATCATCGGAATCGGTTCCGACGTCGAGCAAGTCGAAGGCCATCGCGACCGTGCCTTCGCGTACACGACCTACGTCAATGCCTTGCGCCGCGCGGGTGCGGTGCCGGTGCTCATCCCGCCGCAGCCGGAGAACGCGGCTGAGCTCGTCGAGAGCCTCGACGGCATCGTCCTCGCCGGCGGCGAGGACTGCGATCCCGCGCTGTACGGCCAGGAGCGGCATCCGCAGGTCGTCCATCTGATGAACGAGTCGCGGCAGGCCAACGAGCTCGCTCTCGCGAAGGCAGCGCGCGAGCGCGGCATCCCCACGCTCGGGATCTGTCTCGGCCTGCAGATGATGAACGTCGCCGCGGGCGGCACGCTCGTGCAGGACATCGACTCGGCCATCGAGACCGAGATCCAGCACGCCTCGATCCCAGAGGATCGCGCGCGCCACGACGTGCTGGTCCAACAGGGGACGAAGCTCGCGTCGATCGTTCCGTCAGTCGAGCTCAACGTCAACTCGTCGCACCATCAGGCCATCGCCGGCGTCGGCGAGGGGTTCCGCGTCACCGCGCACGCGCCGGACGGGGTGGTGGAAGGGATCGAGGATCCGCGGCATCCGTTCTATGTCGGCGTGCAGTGGCATCCCGAGGACATGCCGGGCGAAGGGTCCGCGCTCACGCTCTTCGACGCATTCGTGAAGGCGGCGCGGGAGTACGCGCAGTCGAAACAAACGGTGGCAGCGCGTTAGCGCGTTCGACACCGTTCCATCGGAATAGCGTCAAATAGCGACCCGTTCAGCACCCCGGAGGCCTTAGCTTGAATCGACGAACTCTTCTGGCTGCCGTAATGGCGCTCGTGCTGGTGCCGCACGCACATGCGGGCACGTGGCTCAAGACCGTTGCCGCGGCGCAGAAAGTGGCGAAGGAGAAGAAACAGCTCATCCTCGTCGACATGTTCGCCGAGTGGTGCGGCTGGTGCCATCGCTTCGAGCGCGAGGTTTTCCCGTCCAAGGCATTCCAGGATGCGACCGCCGATCTGGTGCTGCTCCGCCTCAATACCGAGGACGGTAAAGAGGGGACGCAGATGTCGCGGAAGTTCGGCGTGACGTCGCTGCCGACCTTCCTCCTGCTCACGCCGGAGCTCACCTCCGCGGGTCAGATCCGCGGCTATTCACCGCCGGGCCCGTTCGCGCAGAAGCTGAAGGAGACGCGGAACGCGCACACGACCTTCATGCAGCGCGTGAAGAACGAGGGCAAGATCTCCAAGGACTACTTCCAGCGCCTGGCGCTGGCGAAGGAGTTCAGCGAGCGCAGTGATTACGCTTCGGCCGAGGTGCGGCTCCGCAAGCTGATGACGGAGAAAGGCGTGCCGGCCGCCGTGCGCGATCAGGCGTATTACGAGCTCGCCGTCGCGTACGCGCTGCAGAACAAGCTCACCGAATCGCAGAAGATCATCCGCGAGCTGCTCATGCTCAGTCGTTTCGGTGAGGCCGTCGAGCGCGCGCGCCTGCTGCTCGGACAGACCTACATGCAGCAGGGCAATCTGGTCGGCGCCCGCGATGAGTTCCGCAACTTCAAGGACCTCTTCCCCGAATCGCCGCTGCTCGCGAACATCGAGCGGGTATTGCCGGAGCTCGAGAAGCGCCTCGGCAGCAAGGATTGACGCGCCGTCACGCCGTAACCGCAGAATGAACCGACTTGCCTTTGCAGTCCTGACGTTCCTCTTCGCCGTTCCTTCTTCCTTCGCTCAGATCGGATTCTCGGGCGTCGACGCATCGCCGAAAGCGACCATCACCGGATCGCTGCACCAGCGCAACGGCGACGAAGTGGAAGGGACCATCACCGCCACGATCGCCGAGGGGTGGCACGTCAACTCGAATACGCCGTCGGAGGAGTTCGCGATCCCGACCGTGCTCGAGCTCGACGCCACGACGGCGGAGCTGACCGGCAATCCCCGGTATCCGGCGCACGAGATGAAGGCGTTCGAGTTCACCGGCGGCAAGCCGCTGGCGGTGTACGAGGGAACGTTCCCGATCGCGTTCCGCGCGAAGCTGAAGCCGGGCGCGACGAAATTGGCCGCGGTGCTGAAATATCAGGCGTGCAGCGATACCGTGTGTTTGCCGCCGAATCGCGCTACCGCGGACATCGACATCGACAAACTCTCCGCGGCGCCTGTCGCTGCGCCGGCGGCATCCTCGAAGAACTTCACGTCGCTTTCCGATGCGCCGAAAGGAGCGCAGCCGAAAAAATCGCTGCTGTCCTCCGACGTCGGCGGCACGCTTGCGTCGCGCGGGTTGCCGCTCACGCTGCTGGCGATCTTCGTCCTCGGGCTGGCGCTGAACCTCACGCCGTGCGTCTATCCGCTGATCCCGATCACGATCGGCTACTTCAGCCAGCAGAGCGGTACGAGCCGGGGACGCCGCGTGGCGCTGTCGACGCTGTACGTGCTCGGCATCGCCATCACGTATTCGGCGCTTGGCGTGTTTTCGGCGCTTTCCGGAAAGCTGTTCGGCGCCTGGCTGCAGCATCCGGCCGTGCTGGTGTTCTTCGCGCTGCTGATGCTGGTGATGGCGTCGTCGATGTTCGGCGCGTTCGAGCTGAGCGTTCCGCAGTTCATCTCGAAGCGTTCCGGCGGACAGGCGGGACTGGCGGGCGCGCTGACCATGGGTCTGGTGATCGGCATCGTCGCGGCGCCGTGCGTCGGTCCGTTCGTGATCTCGCTGATCGCGCTCGTGAGCAGTCTCCAGAGCCCGTTCCTCGGCTTCCTGATGTTTTTCGTCCTGGCCCTCGGCCTCGGACTGCCGTATCTCTTCCTCGGCATCTTCTCGTCGTCCGCGACCGCGCTCCCGCGCTCCGGCATGTGGATGGTGCAGGTGAAGAAAGCGATGGGCTTCATCCTCATCGCCATGGCGTTCTACTTCCTGCGTCCGCTGATCGGCGATCTCGCGTTCCAGTACGGCGTCGCAGCCAGTCTCTTGATCGGTGCGGCGTTTCTCTTCTTCTCGCGCACACCCGGGGCGCCGGTGTGGCGCATTGCCATTGCCGTGCTGCTGCTGATCGGCGGCGTCGCGTTTGCGATTCCGCGCAAGCATCACGCCACGGTGCAGTGGCAGAAGTACGATGCCTCCGCGCTCACTGCGGCGCGTTCGGCCGGCAAGCCGGTGGTGATCGACTTCTACGCGGACTGGTGCCTGCCGTGCAAGGAGTTGGACGAGAATACGTTCACCGATCCACGAGTGGTGAGCGAGCTCGATCGCTTCGTGCGCGTGAAGGCGGACCTCACCGCCGCGGAAGACGCGACCACGAAGGCGCTCACGAAGCAGTACGCGATCCTCGGCGTCCCGACGATCGTGTTCATCGACGCGAAAGGCAACGAATCCGCGAGCGCACGTCTGACCGGCTTCGAGCCGGCGGACGCATTTCTGAAGCGCGCGCAGAGCGTGAAGTGAGAATCATGGCTGTCCTGACATCGAAGCAACGCCAGTACCTCCGCGGCCTCGCTCACCCACTCGCGCCGGTCGTGCGCGTGGGAAAAGCGGGCGTGACCGAGTCGGTCATCGCGGAGACGAAGAAATCGCTCGACGCGCACGAGCTCATCAAAGTGCGCATCGAAGCCGACGACCGCAAAGCCGCCGCCGAAACGCTCGCCGCAGGAACGGACGCGCAGATCGCAGGTCTGGTGGGAAAAGTCGCGATCCTGTATCGCGAACGCGACGAGGAACCGGAGATCGAGCTGCCGGGGTGAGGGCGGTACTTGCTAGCCGGCTACCTCTTCGGCGAGCCGCCGGTGTGCGCCGCGGGCACCGTCGCCGCAAGCACCGGAGTGACCGGCGGCAGCGGTTTCTCCGGCTCCGGCATGCGGAAGACCCACGTCGCCTCGACGCGTTTTCCGGTCTTCCGGTCGGTCGCCCACACCACGGCGCGGTGGTATTTCGACTTGAGGTTGCTCAGGGCGTCGTGGAGGGTGAGCGTGATCTCGCCGCTGCGTGCGTCGTATGAATACGGCACGGTCGTGCCGAGGGAGAGCAGGGCCATGCCGACGGACTTCGGGTCGAGCGAGTCGGGGTCGGGGATCTTCGCGGAGATGGTGGTGATGCCGGGATCGAATCCGGTGCCGGGCTTCGGCGTCATCTCGGCGAGCTGCATCGGCGTGGCGCCGAGATATCTGCGGAAGGCGGCGAAGTCCATCTTGTCGTCGATCACGAAGCGCTTCATCTTCAGCGGATCGCTGCCCTTCTTCACGCGTCCGAAGTCGCACGTCAGCGCCGCGGTGTAACCCGCTTTGGCGGCCGCCGCGGCGACGCGATCGTCGTAATCGCCGTATGGGTAGGCGAGGTACTGCACCTTCTTGCCGGAGTGCTTCTCGAGAACGCGGCGGCTCTCGGAGAGCTCCTTTTGCAGCCACACCGCGTACGCCTCGTCGCTCATCGAGCGGTGACGGCGTTTCGTGAGAAATGGATGCGTGAGCGCGTGGCTCTGGATGTCGACGCCGGCCTTTGCCATCGTGCGGATCTGTTCCCACGTCAGCGCATTCGATGTCTTGCCGATGATGTTCGGATAAATGAACACCGTGAACGGAAATTTGCGCTTCTGCAGCTCGGGAAAGGCCTCGGTGTACGTGCTGCGCCAGCCGTCGTCGATGGTGATCACCACCGCGTTCTTCGGAAGCGACGCGCGCTTGCCGCTCACGTATTCGTACACGTGCCGCAGCGGCACGACGTTGTAGCCGGTCATCTCCAGGTACCGCAGATGCTGGCGGAACGTGTCCCGGCCGATGTGCATCCGCGGCGCGGCGGGAGCCTCGACGATGTGATAGCAGAGGATTGTTGCTGTCGGGTGATCGGACGGTTCCGTTGCGACGCGTTTTTTCGGTGCCGCCGATGCTGGATCGCACAGGGCGATGGAGACGAGGATGAGGATCGAGGCCGGTAACGCGCGCCGCGCGGTCATGGTGCTCCCGTTCTGCAAGAGATCGAATTCGTGAATCGGCGTCGCTGCAACAATCGGACCGCTCGAATATTGTAAGACGCGTGCGGGAATCCTTCGCGCGAATTGACGGTTCGGCCCGCGTGAACTAGAGTCACCCCTCTTCTTACGGAGGCTTTCCCTACCCATGGATCGTCAACACCGGCATGACCTCAAACATGACAAGTTCGTCGACGAGATCGGCGTGCTGTCATCGAAGGCGCGCGACAACCAGCGCATCCTGCTGCTCCTCGCGGGCGGCCTGATCGCCATCGCCGCGATCGCCTACGGCATCTTCTTCTATCTCGGCAGCAAAGAGGACAGCGCGCAGCAGGCGCTGGCCGTGGCCATCGAGACGTTCGACGCGCCCGTCGGCGATGTGCCGGCAGACCAGCAGCAGCCGCCGCAGACCGGCCCGCGCTTCAAGACCGAGGCGGAACGCACCGCCGCCGCCGAAAAGCAGTTCAAGGACGTGCAGGCGAAGTTCTCCGGCACCGATGCCGCCGACGTGGCCGGCCTCTATCTCGCGCGCATCGCCGCCAGCCGTGGCGATACGAAGACCGCCCGTCCGCTGCTGGAGGCGTTCGTCAAGGATCAGCAGGATCACATCCTTGCCAGCGCAGCGCGCTTCAGCCTCTACCAGATGCGCATCGAGTCGGGTGAAGCGGCGCAGGTCGCCGTCGAGCTGAACGCGGAGCTCATCAAGCCGCAGCCGATGCTGCCGGGCGACTCACTGCTGGTCCTGCTCGCGCAGGCGTATGAGGCGCAGGGCGACGTGACCAAGTCGCGCGACGCATACCGCCGCATCACCACCGAGTTTCCCGAGTCGCCGTACGTGATCGAAGCGCAGCGGCGCGTGGGAGCCTGACAAAAGAGTGAAGGGTGAAGAGTGAAGTGTGAACGACACTCTTTTCACTCTTCACCCTTCACTCTTCACCCTTAGTCTTCTCATCCTCGCCGCCTGGCTGATGGCCCTCGGCAGGACCATCATCAACCTCGCACTCGTGCCGCGGCTGCGCGCGCGTGCGGTTCCCGCGGGTGAAGTCCCGCTGGTCTCCGTGATCGTTCCCGCGCGCGACGAGGAACGCGCCATCGAGCGCACCGTGCGCGCGTTTCTCGCGCAGACGTGGCCCGCGCTCGAAGTGATCGTCGTCGAC
>CAMPKJ010000162.1 GCA_946887105.1 uncultured Acidobacteriota bacterium
CCCTCGGAGGTCCTCGGCGTTCCTCGGAGTTCCTCGGGGGGCGGGCTCGCCTCCTCCGAGGAACCCGAGGCACTCCGAGGAACCCGAGGAACCAACGCGATCCGCATCGTCAACGCACGCCAGAACAATCTCAAAGGCGTGACCGCGGAGATCCCGCTCGGAAAGCTCGTCGCCATCACCGGCGTCTCCGGCTCGGGCAAGTCGACGCTCATCCGCAACTGTCTGTTCAACCGCTACCAGCGCGACATCCGCGGCGTTGCGGGACTGGAGACGGGCAAGGTCGACCGCCTCGAAGGTACGGATCTGATTTATGACATGGAGCTCGTCGATCAGTCGCCGATCGGACGCTCGTCGCGCTCGAATCCGGCCACCTACATCAAAGCGTGGGACGAGATCCGCAAGCTGCTCGCGGAGACGACCGGTGCGAAGCTGAACGGCGTGACGGCGGGGATGTTCTCGTTCAACACGGAGGGCGGCCGCTGCGAGACGTGCCAGGGCGCGGGGTTCGTGTCGATCGACATGCAGTTTCTGGCCGACGTCGAAGTGGTCTGCGACAAATGCGACGGCCGCCGCTTCGGCGAGCAGGTCATGAAGGTCACGTACAAAGGCAAGAACGTGAACGACATCCTGCAGCTCACCGTCGATGAGGCGGCGAAGTTCTTCGTGGCCAAACGCGTGCTGCTCAAGCGGCTCGACGCGCTACGCTCCGTCGGCCTCGGCTACCTGCGGCTCGGGCAATCGACCGACTCGCTTTCAGGCGGCGAGGCGCAGCGGCTGAAGCTCGCTTCGTTCCTGGCGGAGAGCTCCGCGAAGAACGGCGACAAGCCGCGCATCTTCCTCTTCGACGAGCCGACCACAGGCCTCGCGGCGAGCGACGTGGAGGTGCTGATCCGCACGTTCCGCGATCTCATCGACCGCGGGAACTCGGTGCTGGTCATCGAGCACAACACGCAGCTGATCGAGCACGCCGACTGGGTGATCGACCTCGGCCCCGAGGGCGGCGATGGCGGCGGCGAGATCGTGGCGGTCGGGACGCCCGAGGAGATCGCGGCCAATCCGCGGTCGATCACGGGACGCTATCTGCGCGGCGTGCGCGAGCGGGTGGCCTGATGAGGGACGATGCCGCCGTGCTGAGCATCGAGGCGACCGTGCGTGACATCGTCCGCGCACGCGCGCAGCACAGCGAGCTTTCCGATGACGGAACGCTGGCCGAGCTCGGGCTCGATTCGATTTCGATGGCCGAGGTGCTGCTCGATTGCGAGGAGCGCTTCGGCGTGAATGTGGATGCGCTGCTCGAAGGTGAGCCGCTGACGTTGCGCCGTTTGATCGCGCACGTCACGGCGCGATCGCGCTGAGTTGCGCGCGCAACGCATCGTGGCGGATCTTTCCGTTGTGCGTTCGCGGGATCGACTTCGGCGCCATGACGATCACCCGCTCCGGCGCGAAGCCGATCGTGCGCCGCATCTCCTGCGCGACGGCGGCACGGATCGCATCGCCATCGACGCGCGGGTCGATCTCGATGGCCAGCACGATCTCTTCCGTCGCGTCGCCGCGCGGCATTCCGATCGCGGCCGCCACGCGCACGCCCTCCACGTTTTGTGCAGCCTCTTCGAGCTCGCGCGGAGCGAGCGCGGCACCGCCGCGTTTCAACATCGCCCGTCTGCGTCCGAGCACGTACAGCTCGCCCTCGCTGCCGAGGTGTCCGATGTCGCCGGTGTGCAACCAGCCATCGCGCAACGTCTCCGCCGTCGCCTCGGGCGCATCGAAGTAGCCCGCGAAAACGCCGTCACCGCGCACGAGGATCTCGCCGTCATCGATCCGGATCTCGACGCCCGGCAGCGGCTTGCCGCAGCTCACATTGCCGCGATCGTCGACGCGAATCGGATCCTCCGGACGCGTGAATGCCACGCCTAGCGTCGCTTCGGCGAGACCGTAGCCGGGACAGATCATGCGCCGTCCGCCGAAGCGCGCTTCGAACGCCTCGATCGTGCTCTGCCGCACCGGCTCGCCGCCGTTGGTCATCCAGTGCACGGATGACAGATCGACACCGCGCGGATCGACGAGCCGCGCCGCGAGGCGATACGCGAAATCGGGCGCACCGCTGATCGTGCCGCGCACGCGCGTCAGCGTCTCGAGCCAGCGCGGAATGGTCTGGATCGACGGCGTCACGATGTGGCAGCTCGCGCCATGGAAAATCGTGCCGATGACGAACCGCACCAGCCCGAGGTCGTGCCACGGCGGAACCCAGCTGACCAGCACGTCGGCCGGATCGATGCGCGGGCTCTGCATCACCGAGATGATGTTGCGCTGCAGGATCATCACCGCGCGCGATTCGCCGGAGGTCCCGGACGTCGGCTGCAGAAACGCCAGGCTTTCGGGACCGACATCGGGACGCGGCGGATGTTTCACGCCGCGCGGAAGATCGTCGAGCGCGGTGAGGATCAGCACCGGACGCACGCGCGCGGCGCGACGGCCCGAGGTCTCGGCCGGCACGTACGGATTGAACGCGCAACTGACGGCGCCCGCGCGCTGGATGGCCCAGAACGCGCGCATCCAGTCGAGTCCCGCGGGCATCAGCAGCGCCACGCGATCGCCAACGCGGACGCCGGCCTGCATCAACCCCGAGGCCAGCGCTCCCGCGTCTTCGAAGAGCTGCGCGTACGTGATGTGCTCGCCGTCGTGTGCGTACGCCAATGCATCGGGCTGTGCCGCAGCACGCTGTGTCAGAACGTCTACGAGTGAATTGGGCATGGCGGGAGTCATGTTGGCGGGACAGGCTACAATTCACGGACTTTAATCGAGCCAGAGGGAGATTCGCACATGAGTGCTGTTCCGCAAGGACATCCGGACCGCGTGGGCTTCGAGCCCGAGGGGCCGCCGCCGTTCACGCCGTACATCGCTCCGGACACGATTCTCCGCGAGCTCACGCCGCGCGCGGTGATCGTCGGGACGATCCTGGGCATGATCTTCGGCGCGTCGTCGCTGTATCTCGTGCTCAAAGTCGGTCTGACGGTGAGCGCCTCCATTCCGGTGGCGGTCATCTCGATCACGCTCTTCCGCATTCTCTCGAAGATGGGCGCGCGCAACGCGACGATTCTCGAGAACAACGTCGTGCAGACGGCGGGCTCGGCGGGCGAGTCGATCGCATTCGGCGTCGGCGTCACGATGCCCGCGATCCTGATCCTCGGCTTCGATCTCGAGATCACGCGCGTGATGCTCGTGGCCGTGCTCGGCGGCTTGCTGGGCATTCTGATGATGATCCCGCTGCGGCGCGCGCTGATCGTCGCGCAGCACGGCATCCTCAAGTATCCGGAAGGCACTGCCTGTGCCGAAGTTCTCAAAGCCGGCGCGAGCGACGAGTCGCGCGCGGCCGCATCCGAACAGGCGCGTCTCGAACAGGAAGCGCGCGGCGGCGCCAGCACCAGCGCGAAGACGATCTTCACCGGCTTCGGCATCGGGCTCGTCTACAAGAGCGCGATGTCGGCGTTCCGGCTCTGGAAAGATGCTCCGGAGCGCATCTTCGGACGGCCGTTCGCCGGCGCGTCCGTGGCGGCCGAGGTCTCGCCGGAGCTTCTCGGCGTCGGCTACATCATCGGACCGCGCATCGCGGGCGTCATGTGCGCCGGCGGCGTGCTCGCGTACCTCGTGCTCATCCCGATGATCCGCTTCTTCGGCGAAGCGCTGGCCACGCCACTCGCACCGGAAACGACGGCGCTGATCAGGGACATGAGCCCCGGCGCGATCCGCAACGCCTACGTGCTCTACATCGGCGCGGGCGCCGTGGCCGCGGGCGGCATCATCAGCGTGTTCAAGTCGCTGCCGATGATCTGGCACGGCATCAAAGGCGGCCTGCGCGACGTGTCGTCCGCGCGAGCCGGCGAAGTGCGTGCGGCGGTTCCGCGCACTGACCGCGACCTCTCCATCAAGCTCGTGCTCATCGGCATCATCGCGCTGATCGTGATCATCGCGTTCTCGAATCCGCTGTACGTCGGCGGTACCGGCATCGGCGCGCGCATCGGCGCCGCGTTCCTGATCATCCTGTTCGGCTTCCTGTTCGTGACCGTGTCGTCGCGCCTCACCGGCGAGATCGGCTCGACCTCGAATCCGATCTCCGGCATGACCGTGGCCACGCTGCTGCTGACCTGCCTGATCTTCGTGGTGCTCGGATGGACGGGCAGCAATTACTTCGTGACCGCTCTTTCGGTCGGCGCGATCGTCTGCATCGCATCATCGAACGGCGGCACGACCTCGCAGGATCTGAAGACCGGCTTCCTGGTCGGCGCGACGCCGAAGAATCAGCAGATCGCCATCCTGATCGGCGCGCTCGCCTCGGCGCTGGTGCTGGGACCGATCCTGCTCAAGCTCAACGACTCCGGGTCGGTCTACATCCCGGTCGGCACCGCGCCCGCGGGTTACTCGGCGGGATCGGCGCAACCGGGCGAGATCGCGCAACCGGGCGACCTGCACGGAACCGAAACCGTGAAGGGCGCGATCCTCACCGGCGGCACCGATACGAAGACGTACAACGTCTGGTTCCGCAATGATCCCTCCGGCGGCAACTCCGAGAAGTATCTCGTCGACGAAAGCGGCCGTCCCGTTTACTACGTCGATCCCGGCATCAACGGGACGGTGAACAAGCTCCCGACCGGCCAGGCCGTACAGAAGTTCGACGCGCCCAAGGCGACGCTGATGTCGTACATCATCAAAGGCATCCTCGGCGGCGAGCTGCCGTGGGGGCTGGTGCTGCTCGGCGTCATGATCGCGGTGACGCTCGAACTGGCGGGCATTCCGTCGCTCGCGTTCGCGGTCGGCGTCTACCTGCCGCTGTCGTCGACCTCGCCGATCCTCATCGGCGGCATCATCCGCTGGATGGTCGATCGCTGGATCGCGAAGAAGCACGCCGGCGCGAAACTGACCGAGGAGCAGCTCGTTGCGGAAGGCGACAAGAGCCCGGGCGTGCTGATGGCGTCCGGTTACATCGCCGGCGGCGCCATCGCGGGCATCATCATCGCGTTCCTGCAGGGCGCGCCGTTCATGGCGCCGTTCTACGAGCGCATCACCGCGTTCTCGGAGAAGAACGCGATCTACAGCGGTCCGAACGCGGACGTCTGGGCACTGATCCCGTTCGCCGGATTGATCGCGCTGCTCTATCTGACCGGACGAGAAAAAATCCTCGCACACAAAGACATCCCGTCGTAATTCGAAAAGGCCCGCCGCAAGGCGGGCCTTTTGATTGGCGTATCCTTCCTGGAATCGTCCATGGAAGGTTGCGCCCTCTTCGCCGTCTTCGCCGTCGCGCTGGGTGCGCTCATCGTGGCGTCGATCGCGGCGTTCCAGCTGCGCGACGCGCGCGAAGACATCCGGACGCTCGGGCACCAGCTCGGCGCGTTGCAACGGATCGTCGCGGAGATGCGGCGTCAGGGCGTCGCACCGGAGCCGGAGCCAGAGCCGGTGGTCGCACCTTCGCCTACACCCGCGCCCGCACTTCCGCGTGCGCCTGAACCTGCGCCTGAACCTGAACCGATCGCCGCGACCACACCTCCGCCGCCGCCTCCGCCCCCCGCACCCGCTCCGCCGGCGAAGCCCGCGTTCACGCTCGACTGGGAAAACCTGGTCGGCATCAAGCTCTTCTCATGGATCGCCGGCATCGCGCTCGTGCTCGCGGCGGTGTTCTTCCTCAAGTACTCCGTCGAGCACGGCTGGCTGAGTCCGGCGGTGCGTGCGACGCTCGGAATCATCACCGGCGCAACGCTCGTGGTGATCTGTGAGATGCGCGTGGCGCGCGGGTACGCATTCACCGCGAACGCGATGCACGGCGCCGGCATCGCCATCCTCTACGCGACGCTGTTCGCGATTCACGCGCTCTGGCGTCTGCTGCCGCCGGGCGTGGTGTTCTTCCTGATGCTGATCGTGACCGCGGTCGCGGTCTGGCTGTCCATCCGGCGCGATTCGATGTTCATCGCGCTCCTCGGCATGATGGGCGGCTTCGCCACGCCCGCGCTGCTCTCCACAGGCGAGAACCGCCCGGTCGGTCTCTTCTCGTATCTGCTGCTGCTGAATGCGGGATTGGCGTGGGTCGCGTACCGCAAGCGCTGGCCCGCGCTCACGCTCGGCAGCGTCGTGTTCACGGTCTTCTATCAGTGGGGATGGGTGAGTACGTACCTCACGGCGGACCAGCTTCCGTTGGCCGTGGCGATCTTCCTCGTCTTCGCCGCGATGGCCGCGGCGGCGCTGTGGATCGAGCGGCGCGATGCGCGGTTCGATCGCATTGCGCTGGCCGCCGCGGTGTTGCCGCTCGCGTTCGGGATCTTCGCCGCGGCGGTGCCGGCGTACGGCGCGCGCGTGCATACGCTGTTCGGATTTCTCCTGCTCGTTGCGGCGGGACTGGCGGTGATCGCGGTGGTGCGCCGTCATGCATGGCTGCACGCGATCGGCGGCGCCGCGGTGCTGCTGACGTTCGCGATCTGGTCCGCCGTTTCGTACGCGCCCGCGGCGTGGCCGGCGATCCTCGGATGGATCGCCGCGTTCGTGGCGCTCTACCTCGCCGTCGCGACGCGACTGCAGACGTTCGCGAATCTCACGGCACCGCTGCTGTTCTTCATGCTGCCCGCACTGATCGCGCTCGAGCCGCGCACGGCCTCGCCGGCGCTCGTGTTCGCGACGTTCCTCGTGCTGCTCGCGGCGACGACGTTCGTTCCGGATCCGCTGTATCCGGTCGCGGCGTCGTTCGTGGTCATCGGCGAAGTGGTGTGGACCGCGCAACATCTCGATCGCGACACGCTCACCGCCGCGCTGGTGCTGTACGCGGGATTCGGACTGTTCTTCCTCGTGCGCCGCCGCGACCGGACGGCGCACTTCGCGCTCTCGGCGTTCGTGTTTCTGATGGTCGTGGCGGCGCGGAACGAGCTCGCGTTTCCGCCGTGGCCGTTCTTCATCGCGCTGGCGATCCTGACCATCGTGCTCGGGCTGACCGCGCGACCGGGCTCGCTGATGATCGCCAGCGCCGCCGCCGCGCAACTCGTGCTGCTGACGTGGAGCGCGCACACGCTCGTGCCGCCGTGGGCGAACGTCGGGCTCGCAGCGACGCTGCTCGTTGCCGCGTTCTTCCTCATCACGCGGCGCGCGGCCGCGGTGGCGTTGCTCCTCGGCCATGTCGTCGCGATCGCCATCGGCGTCAGCTCCAATGACACGCTGTTCGAACCGCTGCTCGTCACGCACGCGCTGCTCGCCATCGCAACGCTCGCAATGGCGTGGCGCACCGAACGACACGCGCTCGCGCTCTGGAGCGTCGCTCTGACCATCGCCGCCGCATTCGCCGCACGCCCGATCGCACCCGGGCGCGACTTCGTCTTCGCCGCCGTGCTCTACGCGCTTTACATCCTCTATCCGTTGTCGCTCGGCGCGCGCGTGAGGCAGTCGCTGCATCCGCATCTCGCCGCGGTCATCGCCAGCGCTGCATTCTTCTTCTTCGCGCGCGACAGCATGATGGACCTCGGCTACGAGCCGGTCATCGGCGTGCTGCCGTTGGCGCAGGCGGTGGTGATGTTGCTGCTGCTCTGGCAACTGCTGCGCGTCGAGCCGGCGGAAGCACGTCAGCTCGGACGTCTGGCCATGACCGCCGGCGCCGCGCTGGCGTTCATCACCGTCGCCATCCCGCTGCAGCTCGACAAGGAATGGATCACCATCGCCTGGGCACTCGAAGGAGCGGCGCTGGTCTGGCTGTTCACGCGCATTCCGCATCGCGGGCTGGTGGCATGGGCAGCAGGACTGCTGATCGCGGTGTTCGTGCGGCTGGTCTTCAATCCGAACGTCTTCGGCTATCACCCAGCCGAGCACCGGGTGATCTTCAACTGGTACATGTACACGTACCTGGTTCCGGCGGCTTCGTTCTACGCGGCCGCGTACTGGCTGCCGCGCGCGTGGAAGCGCAGCATCGCGGCGGCGTCGGCGATGGGCACGGTGCTGTTGTTCGTGCTGCTGAACATCGAGATCGCCGACTTCTACGCCACCGGACCGGCGCTGACGTTCAACTTCTTCTCGTCATCGCTCGCGCAGGAGCTCACGTACACGATGGGTTGGGCCGTGTTCGCGATCGCCATGCTGATCGCCGGCATCGTCATGCATGCGCGCGCCGCGCGCGTGGCCGCTCTGGTGCTGCTGCTGATCACGATCCTGAAGTGTTTCCTGCACGACCTGCAGCGGCTCGGCGGGCTATATCGCGTCGGCTCGCTGCTCGGATTGGCGCTGGCGCTGGTGATCGTGGGCGTGCTGCTGCAGAAGTACGTGATCGCGAAGCCGGCCGCCTCGGAACCTGTGGCCGCTCCGGATTAGCGCTTCGTCGGATTGAAGCGCTCGCGCTCCGCGCGGCACCACGTCTCGGAGATCCGCCGCGCCCACCACTTCGGCAGCGAGCGCATCAACCAGAGATCCGCGACCAGCAGCACGTTCATCCAGCGGATCGCCGTCAGCGTTTCCAGCCGCGTGAGGAACGGCAGCCGCGACTCGGGCCAGTGGATGAAGAGATAGTCGATCGCCGCGACGAGCGCGATCAGCACGACATCGCGCACGATCGCGCGACGCCGCGCCTTCCGGATCGCCGCATGCGCGTCGCAGGCGACGCGCGGCGGACAGGAGCCGGTGGTGACCCCGGGCAGCAGCTCTCGATCGGGCATTGTGCCCGTACCAAAGCTAAAGTGTGAATAACTATTCCAACGTTACCCTCACCGGTTCCTCAAACGAATCGTCTGCGCGATGAGGTTGCCATTCGTGTCGCGGTACGCCTCGATCACGGCCGTGTCGTTCACGCGCAGCGCTTCCGCGGTCGTGTATGTGTTCTCGCGCGTCCGCACGATGAAGTCATCGATCACCCAGATGCGCAGCACCGCGTTCGTGTCGCGGTCGCGGAATCCGAGTGTCGAACCGTCCTCGAGCGTTTCGGTGATCGTTCCGGTGAGGGTCACCAGCGCATAGCGCATCAGATCGTCCGGCGGCTCGACGCGGACGTCGGTCGTCCCGAGGTCGCTTTCGAAGCGCACTGTCGAGGCGAGGAACATATCGCCGACGCGGTTGTAGCTGCCGCTGATCTCCAGGTTGTCGCCGACGCGCAGATCGCGCGCGCGGATGATCTCGCCGTTCGCGTCTTCGGCCGAGCGCATGTCGACGCGCGTCTCGCCGCGGCCGGCGTCGAGATAGACGTAATCGAGTCCCGGCTCGATGCGCGTCACGCGGCCGACCAGCGTCGTGATCGTGCCGCCGGTGCTGGTGCCGCCGCTCTCCTGCACCGAGGCGGTGACGTCGATGCGGCGCGCGGAGATCTCGTCGGCGGCGGCGCTGCGGTTGTCGGCTTCGACGCGGATGCGATCGCCGATCTCGAGATTCGCCACGCGGAACGTCTCGCCGCGGTAATGCACCGGCGTGTTGCGATACGTGCGCACCGTGATCATGCGGCGGTCGGTGGTCTGGATCACCAGCCGCCCCTCGTCGACGTTGATCTGGCGGATCGTCCCTTCGACCGAATTTGCAGCCGGCGTGGCGCTGGTGGCGCGGTTGTCGATCGGCTCCGTCGCGGATTGCGCAGGATCGCGGGTCGTTCCGACGCCGACCTGCGGAGCCGGCACCTCGCGTCCCACCAGCGTGATCGAATCGCCGCGATAGACGCCGTTCCGCAATCCGGGGCCGCGCACCTGAATGCGATCGCCGAGGCGGACGTTGGAGAGGCCGGTCGAGCCGACGAAGATCTCCGGCTTGCCGGCGATCATCGTGCCGAAGCCGTGATAGGTCGTGGAGACGGAGTCGGTCTCGATGGTGACGCGCGTGCGCGAAGCGTCATCGAGCTCGATCTGCAGACGTCCCGGACCGAGATCGATGTCGAACACCGTCCCGATCAGTGGACCGGTTTGCGCGAATGTGGGTGCGGAACTGGACAAGGCGAGTAGCGTGGTCAGCACGCAGAACACTGCCAGGCGCAGGTTTCGGTTCATGTGTCCTCCTGTTGCATGCGGGCGAGCGCAAACGCTACGCCACACGTGAGACGTCGCGGCCCGCGATAAAGCTTCGCTGCACGGCGCGGTCGTCGCCCATGAAGATCAGTCCGGCCAGGAGATCTTCGAGGGACGAAGCGCGGCCCGTGCGCATCGCCAGGAGCGGCGTCGCGCCGAGATCGAGCACCAGGAAATCCGCCGATTTGCCGGGCTCGAGGCTGCCCGTCACACTATCCAGCGTCAGCGCGCGCGCGCCGCCGAGCGTGGCCAGGTACCAGAGATGGAACGGGCTCAGCGAGACGTTCTGGACCTGCTGCACTTTGTACGCGTCCGCCATGGCGTTGAAGAGCGACGGCGTCGTGCCCGCTCCGATGTCGCTGCCGAGTCCGACGATCACGCCGGCGTCGAGGATGCGATGCAGCGGAAAGAGTCCGCTGCCGAGAAAGAGATTCGAGTTCGGGCAGTGCGCGATGCGCGTGCCGCGGCGCGACAAGAGATCGAGCTCTTCCGCGGTCAGCCACACGCCATGTGCGAGCACGGTGCGCTCGCTCAGCAATCCGTAGCGGTCGTACACATCCGCGTACTCCGCCTCCGGGAAAAGCTCCTGCACCCAGCGCACCTCGTTCTTGTTCTCGGAGATGTGCGTGTGCACCCACGCGTCGGGGAACTCGCGTTTGAGCTGGCCCGCGGCTTCGAGCTGCTCCGGCGTGGACGTCGGCGCGAAGCGCGGCGTGATCGCGTAGCGCAGCAGCCCGCGTCCGTGCCACTTTTCGAGCAGCGCGCGACTCTCGTCGTACGACTGCCGCGCGCTCGGGTCGAGGAGATACTCCGGCGCATGGCGGTCCATCATGGTCTTGCCGATGATTCCGCGGAATCCGCGCCGCTCCGCCTCTTCGAAGAAGATGTTCGTCGCCTCGGGATGAATGGTCGAGAAGATCAGCGCCGTGAGCGTGCCGTTGCGAAGCAGCTCGTCGTAAAACGCGCGCGCCACGCGGCGGGCGTGCCCGGGATCCTCGAACTTCCGCTCGGTCGGAAAGGTGTAGCGGTTCAACCACTCCAGCAGATGCCCGCCGTACGAGCCGATCATCTCCAGCTGCGGTGCGTGCAGGTGCGTGTCGATGAATCCGGGCGTGATCAGCTTGCCCGCGAGATTCTCGACTTCGCCTTCCGGCGCGTTTGCCCACTCGCCGATGCTGGCGATGCGGCCCTCGCCGTCGACGGCGAGATGGCCGTCTTCGAAGTAGCGATGCGAGGTCTCCACGCCGCTCGCGAACGGATCCGCCACGGGCGTGAAGATGCGCGCGCGGTAGACCTTCA
>CAMPKJ010000163.1 GCA_946887105.1 uncultured Acidobacteriota bacterium
TTTCTACACGCCAGCGGACCACGCATCAAAGGCCCCGCTTGTGATCAGATTGTTTCGGATGTGGCGGAAGTATAGCAGGATGGATTGGCAAAGCCGTTACCGTTGCCATCCGCGATGATGAGACCAACAGCCCACGAGATCGTAACGGGTGCGGTGACATCGGGAACGCGTGTCGTCTCGAACGCAATCGGAAGGGAAGCGCTATAAGGTCTCTCCGGGATCAAGCAGCTGTCCGGGTCGCGCCACGTTGCACGCGCATCTGCCGACGACCTGTAGCGCACTGCCGACGACCTGCAGCGCACTTCACACTACGTTACGACGTGCGCGATATGACCTTCAGCGCTCGCGGCGTCGCTGCCCTAGAACGGGCAGTCGAGGCAGCCGGAGCCGCAGCAGGTGGGCTCTTCAGCGGGACGCCACAGTGGCGTGGAAGGCGAAGAAGGCGGGCATTCCTGCCCGCCTTCTTCCGGCTGCTCCTGTGGCGTTTCGTTCATCAAATGCTGCGGTCGGGGGAGGCCACCGGCGTGGCCGCTTCCGTCGACGGACCCGAGCCCGGCGCGATGGTGAGCTGATCGCCGGGGCTCTGATCGGGGTAGTACTCCTTGAGCTTCATGTAGTCCGTGCCCGTTTCCTCGGTGATGATCTGATTCACCTCGGCGCCGTCGAGCGTTTCGCGCTCGAGCAGCTTGCGGGCGATGCGGTCCAGCGCGCCCTTGTTGCTGCTGATGATGTCGTGCGCGGCCTTGTACGCCTTGTCGAGAATGCGGCGCACTTCCTTGTCGATCTCCACCGCGGTCGCTTCCGAGAAGTCGCCGTGCTGCGCGAACTCGCGTCCGAGGAAGATCTCCTGCTCTTTCTTTCCGAACGTCACCGGTCCGAGATCGGACATGCCCCACTCGCAAACCATCTTGCGGGCCATGCCGGTCGCGCGCTCGATGTCGTTGCCGGCGCCGGTGGTGAGCTCGTTGAGGAACACTTCCTCGGCGATGCGTCCGCCCATCAGCACGGCCAGCATGGCTTCGAGATAGCGCTTCGAATACGAGTACTTGTCTTCGGTCGGCAGCTGCTGCGTGAGACCGAGTGCGCGGCCGCGCGGGATGATCGTGACCTTGTGCAGCGGATCGGCGGCGGGCAGCATGGCCGCCACGATGGTGTGTCCCGACTCGTGATAGGCGGTGTTCCGCTTCTCGCGATCGGACATCATCATCGACTTCCGCTCGACGCCCATGATGACCTTGTCCTTCGCGTACTCGAAGTCGACCATCTGGACTTTCTTCTTGTCGTAGCGCGCCGCATTCAGCGCGGCCTCGTTGACGAGGTTGGCGATGTCGGCGCCGGAGAAGCCGGGCGTACCGCGCGCGATCACCGCCAGGTCGACGTCCTCGGCCAGCGGGATATTTCGGGTGTGCACGCGCAGGATGCCTTCGCGGCCCTTGAGGTCCGGAAGGTCGACCACCACGCGCCGGTCGAAGCGGCCCGGACGGAGCAGCGCGGGATCGAGAACGTCGGGACGGTTCGTGCCGGCGATCAGGATCACGCCTTCGTTGGACTCGAAGCCATCCATTTCCACGAGCAGCTGGTTGAGGGTCTGCTCGCGCTCATCGTGTCCACCGCCGAGGCCTGCGCCGCGGTGACGGCCGACCGCGTCGATCTCGTCGATGAAGATGATGCACGGCGCGTTCTTCTTGCCCTGCTCGAACAGATCGCGCACGCGCGAGGCGCCCACGCCGACGAACATCTCCACGAAGTCGGAGCCGGAGATCGAGAAGAACGGCACGTTGGCCTCACCTGCGATGGCGCGGGCGAGCAGCGTCTTGCCGGTGCCCGGAGGACCCATGAGCAGCACGCCCTTGGGGATCTTGCCGCCGAGCTTGGTGAACTTCTGCGGCTCCTTGAGGAACTCGATGATCTCGGCCAGCTCGACCTTCGCTTCGTCGACGCCGGCGACATCCTTGAACGTGACCTTCTTGGCGCTGCCGGAGAGGAGCTTCGCCTTCGACTTGCCGAAGGAGAGCGCCTTGTTGCCGCCCGCCTGCATCTGGCGCATGAAGAAGATCCAGAGACCGATCAGGAAGAGGAACGGAGCCCAGGTGATGAGCGCGGCGATGAACGGCGCATCGCGCTCCGGCTCGACCTCGACGATCACGCCCTGATCCAGGAGGGTCTTCTCCAGATCCTCCGACAGCTCGGTGCCGGGGATGGTGGTGTGGAACTCTTTCTTGCCACCGGGAGCAGTGGCCTTGGTCTCGCCGCGGACTTCGCTGCTGCGAATGACGATCTTCTCGACGTTCCCCTGTTTCACGCGATCGCGGAACTGGCTATACGGGATGGGATCGCTCGCGCCCTTGGCCGTGTTGAAGAGGCTCCAGAGAAGGAACACCAACACAATGATCACGACCCACAGGAGTGCGGTCTTAACTGTGGAATTCAACGATTTGCCTCCATCGCGGCACGGCGATGCTCCGCGCGTGCCACGTACACTATCGCGTGGCGTAACGGGGAGGGAAGAGACGTTATTGCAGGCGCCTCAACCGCCGATACGCCCGATAAACGGAAGGTTCCCGAACCGGCGCTCGTGCTCGAGTCCGTACCCGGCAAACGTCCCGCCCTCGATCGTGAACGCGCTGAAATCGGTCTTCACGTCGACCGTGCGCGCGTCCGGCCGGTCGAGGAGCGCCACCAGCCGCAGCGTGGCCGGCGCGTGCTGGCGCAACTGGCTGAGCAGGTAGTTCTCGATGATGCCGGTGTTGACCACGTCCTTGAGCACGAAGACGTGCCGGTCGCGGATGTCGGTGAAGCTGAGGAAGTCGATCTCCAGCGCGTCCGCGGTGCTGTTGTCTTCGGCGTCGCGGATGACGTCGATGAAGCCATAGCTGACATCGCCGGGGACCGCCCGGAGCAGATCGGCCAGAAAGACCGACGCGCCTTTGAGAATGCAGAGGAAGAAGACCTCGGAATCGCCGGCGTCTCGGCGGATCGCGGCGGCCAGATCGCGGACGCGCGTGGCGATCGTCTCAGCGCTGTAGAGGGGGCGGATCTCTGTCGTCGTCGGATGCAACCGGCTCCTCCGTTACTCCTCCGTGCTCCTCGAGGCTCAATTCGTAACGGTCCGCTTCCGCGCCGGTGATCCGGAACCGTTCCGAGACTTCCACGCCGGCGACCCAGACGATCTCGTCATTCCACAGCAGGAGAGGCAAACGGTCGCGGGAATCGACCGGGATTTTACGATCAATCAGAAAATCTTTGAGTTTTTTCGAGCTCGGCATGCCGAGGGGTTGGAAACGGTCGCCGGGCCGCCGATTGCGGAGCAGGAAACGGGGAGTGGAGGCGAGGGGGAGTTGGAACGAGGCACCTTCACGCGCTCTCGCGACTCGCACCGTCACTCCGAGTTCCGGGATGAACGCCGGCGCCTCCGGGGTGAGCTCGATCTCGAATGCGCCGACCGGCTGCGGCGGTCTGCGCAGCACCAGCGCATCATCGCGGCGGATCAACTCCAGCCGCTTCGTGACGCTCACGCGGCGGATGTGATCCACCTCGCCCGCGAGTCGCGTGAGGTCGCGCGCGGAGACATCGCGCGCCGCGGGGTCGAGCCGGCGGATGTGGCGATGGAGCAGCGCCTGCCGCAACCAGGCATCGCCGGGCCAGGTGAGGAAGCGGGTCTCATCGGCGCCGATCACGACGTGAACGCGTTCCGCTTCGTCGATGGCGCGCTCCAGAATCGGCCACTGCTGCTGCGCCTGTTCGGCGATCGCGGCCAGGTTGTCGGTCGCGCCGAGCTGACGGACTACGCCGCGGATGCGATTGCGAAGAAAGCGCGGATCGTCGTTCGAGCGATCGTGCCGCGGCACGATGCCGCGCTCGCGCAGGAAGGCCTCGATCGCGTCGCGCGTGACCTCGAGGAGAGGGCGGACGAAGGCATCGTCGCGGATGGGATGAATGCCGCGCAGTCCGGCCATGCCGCTGCCGGTCACGAGGCGCATCAGGACCGTCTCCGCCTGGTCGTTCCGTTGATGCGCGGTGGCGACGAATCGTGCGCCCGTGCGCGTGCGGATCTCGGAGAGCCGCTCGTAACGCACTGCGCGCGCTGCCGCCTCGATGCCGCGCTCGCGGATGCGATCGCGATCGAGCGTGCCGTCCGCGACGTGCAGCGCAATGCCGAGCCTCCCGCACAGCTCGCGCACGAACGCCTCGTCGCCATCCGACTCTTCGCCGCGGAGATGATGATTGACGTGCGCCGCCTCGACGTCGAAGCCGGACGCACGGAGATCCGCAAGACCAATGAGGAGCGCCGTCGAATCGGCGCCTCCCGACACCGCTGCCAGGATCCGGCCCGGATTCACGTCGAATTTGACGAAGAACTGACGGATTGCTGCATCGATCACGCGCAGCACTCCGCGTATCTTCGGACCATGGCACGTCGTCGTGAGTCCGGTTTCACGCTGCTCGAGATCCTGGTCGTGGTCGGCATCATCGGCATCATCGCCGCGATTGCGGTGGCCAGCTACTTCATTGCCATCGATCGCGCGCGCCAGAAACGGACGGTGAACGACATGCGCACCATCGCCACGGCATGGGAAGCGCGCGCCACCGACATGCACTCCTACGCATCCGGAGGGTACACCTTCCCGACCACTCCCATGACCGCAGACGCGCTCGTGGCACAGCTTTCGCCGACCTATCTGCGCGAGGTTCCGCGCTATGACGGATGGAACCGTCCGTATGACTTCGCGGTCTCCGAGGACGCAAAGGCGTACGCGATCCGTTCGCGCGGCCGCGACGGCGCGATCGATCCGGGCACTGAGTACACGCCGGGAGAGACGCCGAATCCCGACTGCGACATCGTTTATGCGGACGGCGGCTTCGTGACGTACCCGTCCGTCGCACAGTCGAATTGATGTCGCGGTACACTCCCGCCGAGAGAGACTTCGTGGGGGTGTCGTCCTTGAAAAAGATCGTTCTTCTGGCTGCCGTGCTGTCCATTGCCGGCCGTTCCGAGGCGCAGCCGTGTCCCGCCAGTTGCCCCACTCGCGATGACGTGGTGCTGCAGAAACTGATCGACGCCGTGGCGGCCGCCGGCGGCGGAACCGTGCAACTGAAGCCGACGGTCTACTACACGTGCAAGCCGTTGCTGCTGGGATCGAACGTTCATCTGCGCGGCGCGGGACGGGGCGCAACCATCATCCGCGGATCGGCCGGGCTGCAGGCGCCGACCATCGAAAACGCATTCGTCGCCGCCAGCATCGCCACGGTGGGGACCGACAACACATCGATCTCCGACCTGACCGTCGACCACGCCACCTGCGGCCGCAACGCCAACGGGATCGCATTCCTGCCGACGGGCACCGTGACCGGCAAAAACCAGATCTACGACGGCCGGGTGCCGACGAACGGTCTGGTCGAGCGCGTGCAGGTTCTCGGAGCGCCCGGCTTCCACAACTACATGATCTGGAACCTCAAGGGCCAGCACATGAAGATCACCGACAATTGGGTGGATGGAGGTTCGACCGGGCCTTCTCCGCAGGAGGGGATCGAGAGTTTCGGCGGGCATGACGTCACCATCGCCAACAACACGGTGAAGAACATCGGCGGCGCCGGCATCAATCTCGGCTCGGCGGGCATCTCCGACAGCGAAACGCTGGGGATATTCGTGGTCAACAATTTCATCACCAACTCCGGCCGCGGGATCAACCTGGGTACCTCCTCCGGCAACGGCGGCCAGTCGAATTCGCACACGCACATGCGCGGCAACGTGATCACCAACGTATGGGACGCGGGCATCAACGTCGGTGTGGCCACTTCGACGTTCGAACGCGACCTGCAGATCGTCGGCAACACCATTCGCAACATCAATGGCACGCTCGTCGCCGGAATCCGGCTCACCGCGCAAGGAGCGTCGATCATCGATTCGCGTGCGGTCGTGGCCACCACCATCGACAGCAACAACATCGACAACATCAAAGGCACGAACTCGTTCGGCATCTACATCGCCGGCTACCCCAACGCGCGCGTGCTGAACAACACCATCGTCGATACGGGCAACGAAGCGATCTACGCGCACGACACTCCCGACATCGAGATCGTCGCCAATCGCATCGAACGGTCCGGAACGATGTCCATCGGACTGTACGCAGGCGCGGATCAGGCGGCCACGCGCTTCTCCATCGAACGCAACAAGATCAGCGACTGGAGGGATCCGTACCACGGCATTCTGATCACGGGCGGCAGGTACGGCATCGTGCGCGACAACGTCTTCACCAGAAAGGACACGCTGCGTCCGCGGCCGGTGACCGTCGACGCGAAAACGTGCAGCGTGACCGTCAGCGGAGACACGGTCTGGCATGACGCGTCGTGGGTTTCGCCACGCACGTCGAAATGCACGCCATGAGAGGGTAGGGAAGCGTCCCTCTCGCGGCTCTCCTTCTCGATCGGCAACCTCAGCAATAATCGCAACATTAAGGGAGAGTGCGCTCAATGAATGGAATCGTTCGATCGGGATCGGACCGCAATCCGCTGGCGAATGCGAGTGTCACGATTCATCACGTCAGCAGCGGACAAACGACGGAAGTCGCACGTGCGACGACGGAGGAGTCGGGGGCGTTTTCCGCCGAGCCGATCGTGTCGTCTTCAAGCCAGAACTTCTACTACGCAACCGCGGTCCTCGGCGACGGTGTCGTCCTGATGACGATCCTCGGATCGTCGATTCCGGATTTCATCGTCATCAACGAGCTCACCACCGTCGCCGCCGCATACAGCGCGGCGCAGCTCTTCACCGGCAGCGGCATCCAGGGGAGTGCGCTCGCGCTGAATATCGTCTCCGCGATGAGCGCGAACCTGATCGACCTCTCGACCGGTGGCGCCTCGGCAGTCATGACCAGCTCACCGAACGCCGACCAGACCAACGCCTGCCGCTCGCTCATGTCGCTCGCGAACTTCCTCACCACCGCGGTGCGCGATCACGGAAAGGCGCTGCAGGACTTCTTCGCGCTCACCACGTTGCCGGATCAGCCGGCGCCGGCGAACACCATCCAAGGTCTGGTCAACCTCGCGAAGAACCCGGCCAATCGCGTCGGCGGCATCTACGCGCAGTCGAAACTGGCCAGCGTCTACGGTCCCGAGCTCACCGAGCAACCGCTGGCCTGGACGATCGTGGTCAAGGTCAACGATTCCGGCGATCCGACGCGCATGTTCGGCGGCCCGGGCAGCCTCGAGTTCGATGCGCAGGGCAACGCCTGGATTCCGAACAATGTCGTGCAGGGCACACCGGACTCGTCGCCGTATTCGATCGTGCTCGATCTGTCGGGACGTCCGCTCCGCGATCCGAATGGAAAGCTCCTGTCGCCGTTCGAAGGCGGCGGTCTCCTCGGCGCCGGACTGGGTGTCGACGTCGACTCCGACGGCAACGTCTGGATCGGCGACTTCGGCTGGGGCAACGCGCCGGGCGACATCCCTGACGGCGGCGTCTCGAAGTTCGCACCCGACACCACTCCCATCTCTCCGGCACCGAATGGCTACCAGAACGGCGGAATGCTGCGCGTGCAGGGGACGGTGTTCGATCCCGCGGGCAATCTCTGGATGGCCGGCTGGGGCAACGGCACGGTCGTTTGTTACCGCAAGGGAAATCCGGACGACTACGCGATCTACGGCGACAGCTCCGGCAAGTTCAAGCCGTTCTGCATCGCCTTCGCGAAAGACGGATCGGCGTGGGTCACGAACAGCTACCAGGCCAGCGACATCCGCAACATCGTCCTCGGCGATGGCGTGTACATGGACTGCATCCGCACGATCACCATCGGCAACGTGCTGAAAGGCATCCAGATCGACTCCGCGGGAAACATCTGGCTCGCCTCCGGCAGCGACCATCATGTCTACGTCTTCAATGCCGAAGGGGAGTTCATCGGCGGATATCAGGGAGGCGGAACGAACGGACCGTGGGGCATCACGCTCGACGGCGACGACAATCTGTGGGTCGGCAACTTCGGTCCGCTCGAGGTGGGAAGCATCTTCCATGGCCGGCTCACGCAACTCGCCGGCATCAACGCGAAGGGTTATCGCTTCGGCGACGGCATGACCCCGCCGACCGGCTACACGCTGCCATCCGGCGGCGATCCCGTGCTGCTCGCCGATGGCAATCCGCTCTACGGGCCGGGTGCTCCGCCGTGCACCATCCCGATGACGCGCACCACGGGCCTCAACATCGACGCCGCCGGAAACGTCTGGACCACGAACAACTGGAAACCGGATTTCACGAGCGACGCGATCGACGATCCATGGACCGGCGGCAAGGGAAATCCGGGCGGCGACGGAATGCTGATCTGGGTGGGACTGGCAAAGCCGCGGATGTCTTAACGGCTTGTCGCGGGCGGTTTGTAAATCAGACCGACCACGATGCCGACGATCGTCCACTGGACGAAGTAAGCCGCAGCCTGTCCCAGAGCGAGGTTCAGCCCGATGTTCATGTTCGCGTAGTTATGCAGCACGTTGCAAACCGCGAGAACGCCAATGAGAACGCCCAGGCGCGCACCTTCCACGGTGCGCGATCCGCCCTTGTGCAGCATGGCGAAAAGGATGGCTACGACCAGGATGGCGATGAACGACGCCGCGATTGCAACCGGCATGACCGTCATCATTTCTTCCTCGGATCGGAACACGGCCGGGTACTTGTCGGCTTCGTCGAAGAGTGCCGGCACCAGCCACAACACCAGGAAACCAAAGGCAAAAGACGCGACCGTGCCGCCAAGCGCGGCCAGCCCGAGACGTGAATAGTTCATTTCCCTGATCTCCAGGCGCAAATCTACCATCGGAACCACGACGTCTGCAGCTATCCCAGCTGCTTCAACCGGTTCGCCAGCAATTCCCGTTCACGCAGGTTCTGCGTCATTGCGATGGCGCGTTCGATTTCTTCACGTGCCTCGGAGAGCCTGCCCATCTTCATCAGCAGGTCTCCGCGAACGCTGGGAAAGAGATGGTAGCCGGGTCGTGCAGCGTCACCGGCGAGGGCGGCCGCTGCGTCGACCGCGTCCAGTCCTGCGGCTGGACCTTGAACCATGCCGACGGCGACCGCGCGATTGAGCGCCACGATTGGAGATGGATCGATTTGCAGCAACGCGTCGTAGAGAAGAACGATGCGTTCCCAGTCTGTCTCTCCGGCGGTGCGGGCCCGCATGTGACATGCGGCAATGGCTGCCTGCAACGCGTAGGGTTTCGCGCCGCCGCCGAGTCTTTGCGCCCGTTCGAGCGCGGTCATTCCTCGCTGGATCTGCGCGTAGTCCCACAAGGAGCGGTCCTGATCCGGCAATAAGACGGCCTCGCCGTTTTTGCCGCGGCGCGCTGCGTTGCGCGATCCGTGCAACTCCATCAATGCCACCAGTGCATGAACTTCCGATTCGCCGGGGAGAAGTTGCCTCAGCATGCGCCCCAGGCGCAGAGCCTCTTCAGCGAGAGCGGCCCGCATCCACTCATCGCCCGAGGTCGCGGTGTAGCCCTCATTGAAAATCAGGTAGACCACCAGGAGCACGGACTCGACTCTGCGACGCAACTCGTCCCCACTCGGCGTCTCGAAGCGAACGTGTGCCTCCGAGAGCGTCTTCTTGGCGCGAGAGATCCGCTGGCCCAGCGTCTTTTCCGTCACCAGAAACGCACGCGCGATCTCCGCCGTGGTGAGGCCGCCGATCAGGCGCAACGTGAGCGCGATGCGTCCTTCCACCGCAAGCACGGGATGGCACGCGGTGAAGATGAGCCGCAGCACGTCGTCATCGATCACCTGATCCAGCGAGTGCTCCAAAGCGTCTCCAAGCCGCTGCTGTTGCCACTCCAGCTCGCGGGCAAGCTCTTCGTGCTTTTGTACGAGCATGCGGCCGCGCCGTAGCGAGTCCAGCGCGCGCCGCTTCGCCGCCGTCATCAGCCATGCCCCGGGATTGTCCGGAAGGCCTTCCTCGGGCCAGACTTCCAGAGCAATCACCAGCGCGTCCTGCGCCAACTCCTCGGCAATTCCGATGTCGTGGGTGACGCGAGCAATCGCGGCGATGAGGCGCGTGGACTCGATCTTCCACACGGCCTCGATCGTTTTGGCGACATCGCTCATTTCAAAGGCGCAGCGGCCCTGTAGGCATTCATCACGATGCCTGAAGGGAACGCTTTCGTGCTGGCGAGCTCGAATCCGCGCGGCGGAGTCCCCTCTGCGAAGAAGCGCTTTCCCTTGCCCAACAGCACTGGATAGACGAGCAGCACGACCTCATCCGCAAGACCGTGTTCGAGCAGCGTCGAGGTCAGCGTGGAACTGCCCCAGACGATCAGGTCAGGGCCGTCGTGCGATTTGATGCGGCGAATGCCTTCGACGATATCCGGTCCAACGCTCTCGACCGGCCCCCATTCGAGACTGTCCGGCCGATGCGTTGCGACGAATTTCGTCGCCGCGTTGAGGCGGTCGGACATCGGACTGCTCGGCGCCTTCGGCCAGGAGCCCGACCAGATGTCGTACGTGCGCCGCCCGAGCAGCAGATCGAAGCTCTCGCCCTGCGCCGCGAGGACTGCATCGCGGCCTTCAGGAGTTCGATAGGGCGCGGTCCAGTCGCTGTATGGGAAGTCGCCGTCGTCGGCAGAGTGCTGGATCACGCCATCGAGCGAGATGTGTTCGAAGATTCTGAGCTTTCTCATCGCTACATTCCGCGGCTAGTCGGTTGACGGTTGGAAGAAGATCTCTCGCACCTCGACCTGCCCGCGCGTGGCTGCGACGCCTTTGCGCGCCCACGCCAGCGCCTCGTCCATGTCAGCGCATTCCAGGATCCAGAAACCGCCGATGTGCTCCTTGGTCTCGAGATACGGCCCGTCGGTGATGAGCACTCCGCCATCTGTCTGCGGTCGCAGCGACTTCGCGGCCCCAAGGCCGCAGGCGAATTTCCTGACGCCGGCAGCAATCATCTCTTTGTTGAGCGCGTGGATCTCGCGGCCCATCGCTTCGTCCGCCTGGGACGGGTCGAAATCATCGGGGAGGTAACCAGCAACCAGATATTGCGGCATGTGTGTTCTCCTTCACGAGGACGACGAACGGCCAGACCGGATTTCTACAAGCGGTCGGGAAAATTCTGTGTCTGGGAGGAGCCCCGATTGTAAGTGTTGACAGGGCAAAGGTTGGTGGCGGTGACAGGAGTCGAACCTGTGACCTAGCGCTTATGAGACGCCCGCTCTAACCATCTGAGCTACACCGCCATG
>CAMPKJ010000164.1 GCA_946887105.1 uncultured Acidobacteriota bacterium
GACTCTAAGACTCTAAGACTCGCCTCCCCGAAACCCTTCGCCCGGACCGCCCGTATCATCGGGGCATGTCACTCACACTCCAGATCACCGGCCTCTCGAAGACCTATCCGAATGGCGTCAAGGCACTGCAGGACGTCGCGCTGACGATTCCTACAGGAATGTTCGGGCTGCTCGGCCCGAACGGCGCGGGCAAGTCGACGCTGATGCGCACCATCGCCACGCTGCAGGACGCTGACTCGGGCTCGATCACGCTCGGCGACATCGACGTCCTGCGCCAGAAAGACGACGTGCGCCGCGTCCTCGGCTATCTGCCGCAGGAGTTCGGCGTCTACCCTCGCGTTTCCGCCGAGGCGCTGCTGGATCATTTCGCAATCCTCAAGGGAGTGCATCAGCGCGGAGAGCGGAAGGAGCTCGTGGCGGCGCTGCTGCGGCGCACGAATCTGTATGACGTCCGCAAGCAGAACCTCGGCACGTTCTCCGGCGGCATGCGCCAGCGCTTCGGCATCGCGCAGGCGCTGATCGGCAATCCGCGCCTGATCATCGTCGACGAGCCGACCGCGGGACTCGATCCCGGCGAGCGCGTCCGCTTCCACAACCTCCTCGCGGAGATCGGTGAGAACGTGATCGTGATCCTCTCCACGCACATCGTCGAGGACGTGAGCGATCTGTGCAGCCGCATGGCCATCATCTCCGGCGGACGGGTGCTGCTCGAAGGTGAGCCGGCGCAGGCACTGGAATCGTTGCGCGGCAAGATCTGGAAAAAGGTCGTCGGCAAAGGCGAGCTGGCCGCGCTGGAGAGCGAGCACGCCGTGATCTCCACGCGCCTCGTCGCGGGCCGCACGGTCGTGCACGTCTACAGCGACGATCAGCCGGCCGCGTTCGAGCCGGTGCAGACCAGCCTCGAGGACGTCTACTTCTCCACCCTGCACACCGCGAAAACCGGCGAGCGGGCGGAGGCGGCCTGATGCTCGGAGCGATCGCGCGATTCGAGACCCGGTATCACCTGCGGCAACCGCTGTTCTATATCCTGGCTGGCATGTTCGCGTTGCTCGCCTTCTGGGGCGTCGCGGACGACGACGTCACCATCGGCGGCGGCGTCGGCAACGTCTATCGCAACGCGCCGTACGTGACCATGCAGTTCATGCTCGTGCTGGGCGTATTCGGCGTGCTGACCACCACCGCGTTCGTCGCCAACGCCGTGCTGCGCGACTTCGACATCGGAATCGATCCGCTGTTCTTCAGTTCCCCCATCAGGAAGTGGCAATACCTGGGCGGACGCTTTCTCGGTTCCTACGTGATCTCGGTGCTCGTATTCGCCGCCGTGGCGCTGGCGATTCTGCTCGGATCGTTCTGGCCGGGCATCGACCCGGAGGTGCTGGGGCCGTTTCAGCTCTGGCCGTATCTCTTTTCGCTGCTGGTGCTCGTCGCGCCGACGCTCTTCCTGGTCGGGGCGATCTTCTTCGCCACGGCCGCGCTCACGCGCAGCCTGATGTGGACGTACGCGGCCAACGTCGCGCTGCTGGTGGGCTGGGTGATCTCGCGCATCAGGATGCGCGACATCGAGAACGAGACCATCGCGGTGATCCTCGATCCGTTCGGGCTCAGCGCGTTTTCGCTGGCCACGCGCTACTGGACCGTGTTCGAGAAGAACACCCGCGTCCTGCCGCTGGACGGTCCGTTCCTGATGAACCGCCTGCTCTGGATCGGGGTGGCGCTGGTGATCCTGGCGATCTCGTTCTGGCGCTTCAATTTCGCGGCCGCGTCGCGAAAAGCGAAAAAGAAAAAGATCGAGGAGAAGGAAGTGGCGGCAGTTCCGTGGACGCGACCCACATTTGCGATGCCGCGCGTGACGCAGACGTTCGGCGGCGCGTCGTCGTTCCGCACCTTCGTCGCGGCGGTGCAGCTCGAAGCGAAGACGGTGCTCAAGAGCATCCCCTTCTTCATCATCGTGCTCCTCGGCGTGATGAACGTGTGGGGCGTCGCCTCGTCGCAGCAGCGGCAGTTCGGAACGCCGGTCTATCCGGTCACGTACCTGATGGTGCAGACCATCACGGACGGCTTCGCGATCTTCACGCTGCTGATCGGAGCGTTCTTCGCGGGCGAGCTGGTCTTCCGCGAGCGGACGCTGAAGCTGAACGAAGTGCACGACACGACGCCCACTCCCACCTGGGTGATGTGGTCCGCGAAATTCGTCGCGCTGATGCTGGTCTGCCTGATCGCGATCCTGGCCGGCGTCGCCACCACGATGATCATCCAGACCGCGAACGGCTACACCGACTATCAGCCGTCCGTGTATGCCACCGGCATCATGATGCAGTTCGGCGTGCTGGTGCTCCTGATCGCCGGACTGTCGTTCGTGCTGCAGATCCTGACCAACAACAAATACGTCGGCTTCCTCGGCATCCTCCTCTATCTCGTCCTGGACGGCGTGCTGCCGGGGATGGGCTTCGAGCACAACCTCTACCGCTTCGCGAATTACCCGCCCGGCGGCTACTCGGATATGAACGGCTGGGGGCACTTCGTCGCGCCGCGCATGTGGACGAACCTCTACTGGACGCTGTTCATCGCGGTCTTCCTGACCATCGGTCACCTGCTGTGGGTACGCGGAACCGAATCCGCGTGGCGCATTCGTCTGCGTGAAGCGCGGCGCCGCTTCGGCGCACCGGCGATGACCGCGCTGGCGCTGCTGGCGGTCGCATTCGTTTCGACCGGCTGCTACATCTACTACAACACCAACGTTCTGAACGAGTACCGCACGACGAAAGACGGCGAGACGATGCGCGCCGATTTCGAGAAGAAGTACAAGCGCTACGAAAACCTCCCGCAGCCGCGCATCACCGACGTGCAGGCCGACGTGGCCATTCATCCGGAACGCCGCGCGGTCGACATCCGCGGCAAGTACACGCTCGTCAACAAGACCGCGGCGCCGATCGCCGAGCTGCACGTGCTCGCCGACAGCGAGCTGAATCTGGAAGTGACCATCCCCGGCGCGAAGGTGAAGAGCGCCGACAAGAAGCTCGGCTACTCGATCTACACGCTCACGCCCCCGATGCCGCCCGGCGCATCGCTGCCGATGACGTTCCACACGTCGTGGGCCGCACGCGGTTTCGTGAACGGCGAGTCGAACGTGCGCATCGTCGAAAACGGCACGTTCTTCAATAACAGCGAGATGTTCCCGCACATCGGCTACGACGAGAACTTCGAGATCCAGGACCGCAACATCCGCCGCAAGCACGGGCTGAAACCGATCGAGCGCGCCAAGCCGCCCACGGACATGCAAGCGCGCATGGACAACGGCATCTCGCGCGAGAGCGACTGGATCAATCTCGACACGACCGTCAGCACGTCCGCCGATCAGATCGCGCTCGCGCCCGGATACCTGCAGCGCGAGTGGACCGGGAACGGACGCCGTTCCTTCCATTACAAGACCACCTCGCCGATTCTCGGCTTCTGGTCGTATCTCTCCGCGCGCTATCAGGTGAAAAAGGACAGCTGGACCTCCGCGGACGGCACGGCCATCCCGATCGAGATCTACTACGACGCCAAACATCCGTACAACGTCGACCGGATGATTCACGGCGTGAAGAAGTCGCTCGACTACTTCACGAAGCACTTCTCGCCGTACCAGCACAAACAGGTGCGCATCCTGGAGTTCCCCGGCTATCGCACCTTCGCGCAATCGTTCCCGAACACCATCCCCTTCTCCGAATCGATCGGCTTCATCGCCGACCTGCGCGATCCGGAAGAGAGCATCGACTATGTCTTCTACGTGACCGCGCATGAAGTCGCGCACCAGTGGTGGGCGCATCAGGTCATCGGCGGCAACGTGCAGGGCGGCACGATGCTCGTCGAAACGATGGCGCAGTATTCGGCGCTGATGGTGATGGAGAAGGAGTACGGCCGCGACAAGATGCAGAAGTTCCTGCGCTACGAGTTGGACCGTTACCTGGCCGGTCGCGGAGGCGAGCTGATCGCCGAGCAGCCGCTCGTGCTCGTCGAGAACCAGCCGTACATCCACTATCGCAAGGGCTCGCTGGTGATGTACGCGCTGCGCGACTACATCGGCGAAGAGGCCGTGAATCGCGCGCTGGCGAAGTTCCTGCGCGACCACGCCTTCGAAGGTCCGCCGTACACGACGGCGACGGAGCTGGTGAAGTACTTCCGCGCCGAGGCGCCACCGGAGCATCAGGAAACGATCACGGATCTCTTCGAGCGCATCACGCTCTTCGACAACAAGACCACCGAAGTGAGCTCGACCAAACGCGCGGACGGCAAGTACGTGGTGAAGGTGACGGTGAGCTCATCGAAGCTGCGTGCCGACGCGAAAGGTGAAGAGAAGCCGGTTCCGGTGAACGACCTGATCGACATCGGCGTGCTGGCCGCAAAAGACCGCGTGCTCTTCTCCGAAAAACGACGCATCACCAAACCGACCGAGACGTTCGAGATCGTGGTCGGCGAGAAGCCGGTGAAGGCGGGGATCGATCCGTTCAACAAACTGATCGACCGGAATCCGAAGGACAATGTGAAGTCGCTGTAGCGCGCGTCAGTGCGCGTGCACCCTCTCCAGCGCGTACACGACCGCTCCCGCGGTCAGCAACCCGGCGATGGTCGAAACGATCAGCGCGAAGCGGGGGCGTTCGTGGACGTGCGGGAGGAGATCGCTGGCGCCGAGATAGAGAAGAAAGCCGGCGAAGAAGGCGAGCTGGAAGGCGAGGATGCTCGGGTCGATGCGCAGGACCTGCGCGAGCAAGGCGCCGGCGACGGGCGCGAGGGCGTCGACCACGAGCAGCGTGATCGTGCGCCAGCGGCTGTTGCGCGTGGCCAGCATGAACGTGACCGTATTCAGGCCGTCGGCGAAATCGTGCGCGAGCACGGCCAGCAGCACCACGAATCCGACTTCCGTTCCCGCCTGGAAGCCGATGCCGATCGCCAGGCCGTCCAGGAAGCTGTGGAACGACAGGCCGATCGCACCGACCAGTCCGACATGGTGATGGTGGCCGGGAGCGTCGTGGGTCTTTTCGCTGTGAATGATGGTCAGCTTCTCGAGCAGGAAGATGCCCATGAATCCGCCGATCAGCGTCAGCATCAGCGTGCGCGTTTCGAGCGCGGCAGCGTGTGCGGTCTCGACGATCTCGGGGAGCAGATCGAGGAACACCACGCCGATGAGCAGGCCGGCCGAGAAGGCCATGATGGCGTGCAGATAGCGCTGGTAGCGGAAGGCGAACGCTCCGCCGGCGAGTGTCATGGCGAACGCCAGCAGAGCCCACAGCGCATTCATCGGGCGCGGATTGTACAACTCTGATTTCCGTCGTCTCTCTGGCGTGCGGCTTGCTGCGTTCGGTCGTTGCAGTAATCGCAAATCCTGAGGAGGCGACTCTGCAATACACCATTGAATCGCGCGAGCTCACCCGTGAATTGAGTAGCGAGTCCACGCGCCGCCGCCGGGACGATCCCGGATCGGTTCGCACGGTGGTGATTGCGAACGATCCCGGCGAAGCGATCCATCAGTTCGTCCGCGACCGCGATGCCGAGCTGGTGAGCTTCACCGATCCTGGCCGCGGCCGCGAATCGATCGCCACGGTCAAGAAGGCGGACACGGTTTTCCTGGTGCGCGTGTACGCGGCGTGAACCGAGGGCCGGCTTCCAAGGGGCACTAAAATTGCTTAGGCTGTTGGCTCATGGGTCCGCAGTCGAGGGTGTTGGTGGTTGACGACGAACCGGCCATCCGTGCGCTGGTCGCGAAAATCGTCGAGCGCGCCGGCCATCCCGTCGACACCGCCCGTGATGGCGCCGACGCCATCGCCATGATGGACCAGACCGATTACGCGGTCATCGTCCTCGACCTGATGATGCCCAACATCGACGGCTATGGCCTGATCGAGCATCTGAAGGCGCGCGAAGGGGCGAAGCCGGCCGTGATCGTGATCAGCGCCGGCGATTCCGGCGCGCTCCGGCAGCTCGACGGCGCCATGGTGCACTCCATCCTCCGCAAGCCCTTCGACATCGACGTCCTCGGCGACCTGATCACCGCCGCCGTCAGGGCAGCCGAAGAATCGTCCGAAACGGGTTCCGGCGACGTCCTGCAGTTCCCGCGCAACGAAACCGGCTGCTGAAGACGACGTTCCGCGCTGCGCGCGCCAATTTGCGTCTGGCGCAACTTATGCTCGAACGTCCTGCATGGCGCTTCGACCCGACGACCTTCCGCCGCACCTCCGGCGCAGTCCCGCCGAACGACCGCAGTTGCCTGCCGACCTGCCGCCCGAGCCGGGCGATGCGACGCCGCCGGAACGGACTACGCGCAAGCCCGACAACGAATCGCGCACGCCCGTCGACCCGTACCTGCGCCGCACTGCCGGCATCGCCTCGCCTCCTCCGTACGAGCGCAACTGAATGGTCGCCACCGGCGCGCCGCGCATCCGGGTCCTGCAACGCCTGGCGTTGACGGGACCGAATCTCTACGCCCATGCGCCCTGCATGAAATGGACGCTCGATCTCGGAGAGCTCGAGCGCAGTCCATCGAACGCGATTCCCGGTTTCGTCGACGGACTGAAGTGCGCCGTGCCGAGCCTGATCGACCACCGCTGCTCCGAAGGCGTGCGCGGCGGACTGTTCGCGCGGCTCGACGAAGGGACCTGGCTCGGCCACGTGATGGAACACATCGCGCTCGAGCTGCAGTCGCTGGCCGGCATCGACGTCGGCTTCGGCCGCACGCGCTCGACCGGCGAGGAAGGGGTCTACACCGTCGTCTATGAATGCGAGGAGCGCGAGAGCGGCACGCGCGCGGGCGAGATCGCGCTGGAGCTGATCGACGCGCTCGTCGCCGGGCGTCCGTATCCGCTCCCGGAACGTCTGCACGAGCTGCGCAAAATTTACGAGCGCAGCGCGCTCGGCCCGTCCACGCGCGCGATCGTCGAGGCGGCCAAACGCCGCGGCATTCCGCACATCCGCATCGACGAATGGAACCTCGTGCAGCTCGGCTACGGCGCGAACGCGAAACGCATCCAGGCCACCATCGCATCGACCACCTCTCATCTCGGCGTGGCCATCGCCGGCGACAAGGACCAGACCAAGACCATCCTCGGATTCCACGGCGTTCCGGTGCCGCGCGGCGAAACGTGCCGGACCTTCGAACGGGCGCTCGAGATCGCGGAAGAGATCGGCTGGCCCGTGGCGGTGAAGCCGCTCGACGCGTCGCAGGGCCGCGGGATCATGACCAGCATTCGCGACGAGCAGGAGCTGCGCTCCGCGTTCGCCGACGCGAAACAGCACCGCGAGGTGGTGGTGGTCGAACAGCACGTGCCAGGCAACGACTATCGCCTGCTGGTCATCGACCACCGCTTCATCGCCGCGGCGCAACGCGTGCCGGCCTGTGTCACCGGCGACGGGCAACACACCATCGCGGAGCTCGTCGACATCGTCAATGCCGATGCGCGTCGCGGGGAATCGCACGAGAACGTGCTGACGAAGATCAGGATCGACGGTTCCACGGATCGGCTGCTCGCGCTGCGCGGACACGCGACGTCGTCCATTCCCGCTGCCGGCGAAGTGGTCGTGCTGAAGACCACCGCGAATCTGTCGACCGGCGGCACCGCGATCGACGTCACGGAACGCGTTCATCCGGTGAACATCGAGCTCGCGGAACGGATCTCGTGTCTGCTCGGTCTCGACATCGCCGGCATCGACGTCGTCGCGCCGAACCTCGATACGCCGATTTTCGAGAGCGGCGGCGCGATCATCGAAGTGAACGCCGCGCCGGGATTCCGCATGCATCTCGCGCCGACGATCGGCAAGCCGCGGTCGGTGGGCGAGGCCGTGGTGGACATGCTCTTCCCGCCCGGCACCGACGGACGCATCCCGATCATCACCGTCACCGGCACGAACGGAAAGACCACCACCGCCCGTGTCTGCGCGCACATCGCGCGGCAGGCGGGAAAGAGCGTCGGGCTGACGACGAGCGACGGCATCTACATCCGCAATCAGCTCGTGCGCAGCGGCGACACGACCGGACCGCAATCCGCCACGGTCGTGCTGCGCGATCCGGCCGTGAACTTCGCGGTGCTGGAGACCGCGCGGGGCGGCATTCTCCGCGCCGGCGTGGCCTACGACTGGTCGAACGCCGGCATCGTCACCAACATCGCCGGCGATCACCTCGGCCTCGGCGGAGTGAACGATCTCGAAGATCTCGCACGCGTGAAAGGGGTGACGGTGAGCCGGATCGTGCGCGACGGCTACGCGATCCTGAACGCGGAAGACGGCATGACGCCGATCCTGCGCGAAGACGCCGACTGCGAGCTCGCGCTCTTCTCCCTCGATCCGGCAAACGAAACATTCCGCACTCACGTCGATGCGGACGGCGCCGGCGCGACCGTCGAGCAGGGTTGCGTCGTCGTCTACGACAGGCGGCTGCGCTTCCCGCTCTGCAACGTCGACGACATCCCGATGACCCTCGGCGGAAAGGCGCGGTTCAACATCGCCAACGCGCTGGCCGCCGTGCTCGCGACCTACGCGACGAAGATCGCGGTGAGCGACATCGCCGCGGGACTGCGCTCGTTCTTCCCCTCGTCGTTCACGACACCCGGGCGCCTGAACTTCGTCGAGTTCGAGGAGTTCCGTCTGATGATCGACTACGCCCACAACCCGCACGGCATCGCCGCGATCTGCGATCTCGTCGAGGATCTGCGCGGCAGCGGCGATCTCGTGGCCATCCTCGGCATCGCCGGCGACCGGCGCGACGAAGACATCCGCCAGTGCGCGCACCTGGTGGCGAAGACGTTCGATCGCGCGATCGTCCGCGAGGACGACGATCTGCGCGGACGGCGCACGGGCGAAGTGGCGGAACTGCTCCGGCACGCGCTGCTCGCATCGGGAATGAGTACGAGCCGGATCGAAACGAGACTGGACGAAGCGGACGCGCTGCGCCTGGCCATCGAGCGAGGCGGTCGCGGCGACCTGATCGTGCATTTCGCCGAACACCCTGCCGCGGCGGCGATGCTCGCCGAGGATCTGCGGCGCGTCCGGGTACCCGCGGTGCGGTGACGGGCGCGGAGGCGCTGGCGAAGCCGATACAGTAGGCGCATGAAACGACTGCTGTTCCTGTTCACGCTCGCGCTCGCATGCAACCACGCGGAAACCCCGTCAACGCCCGGCGGCGTGGAGCGCGGAAAGCAGCTCATGGCACAGTACGCGTGCACCGTTTGCCACATCGTGCCCGGCACGAGCGGACAACAAGGCCGGCTTGGACCGTCGCTCGCGGGTGTCGCATCGCGGCCGGCGATCAGCAACGGAACCGTGCGCAATACGCCCGGAAACCTGCGGCAGTTCATCGTCAATCCGCCGGCGCTCAATCCGCAGAGCTCGATGCCGGCCATCCACATGCCTGACGCCGATGCCGAGGACATCACCGCATTTCTGATGACTCTCCGATGAAGCTCCGTGGCACGAAGTCCGCACACTGCCGAGAGCGGCATGAGCTTCAGAATTCAGAAATCGCTGGGGAACTCCTACTTCCAGTTTTCCGTCGGCCGCCGGCGGGATTTCCGCTCTATCGATCACGACACGGAGATGAGCACCGGCTCGGCCGGAGAGTTCATCCGGCACCGGCCGGAGATCTTCTACTCCGCCGACATCCACGCCATTCACACGCCCGAGGTGCCGGTGCCGCGATCGGTGGCGGGAACGCCGTTCTGGGGGTCGCTCATCGACGGCACGCCGCGCGGCTGGGGCATGCTCGCGCTGATGATCGCCGGCGCGCTGTTCATCCTGTTCGGCTTCGCCGTCGTCGCGAACAAGGGGCCGCAGGGCTGGATCCTGGTGCTCCTCGGATTGGCCATGGCCGGCACGCCGGTCGTCCTGACCAGCGCCAAGCGCCGCTCGATCCGGATGCAGGAAGAGAAGATCCGCAAACAGCGGCAGGAGCGCGATGAACGCGATCGCGAGCTGCTGGCCGCATACACGACCGCGCTCGAGAAACTGCGCGACGACCCGACCGACGAAACGCTGCGATACGTCCAGCGCGAAAACGAAAAGCTCGACCTCCCCTACGCCGTCTGGGCCGACACCGCCATCGGCACCGTCTTGTACGTCGGCTTCTCGACGCTCGCGAGAGTCGGACCGGAGCGCGCGGCGGATGTAGCCGATCTGATGGACCGCGCCAGCGATGCCGCGGGACTGATCGCCGAGGATGCGCGCGGGGTGAAGCACGCGCTCTACTCGACCATCCTCTGGCATTTCATCGCCGACGATCGTCTCGGCGAAGAGCAGACGCGCATCATCCGCCAGATCCAGGAGGGCTTCCGCATCAAGCCGGAGGACGTCCCGATCGATACGGCGTCCGAGGCGCAGTTCAACCGGCTGCGCGGCATCGACCATCGCAACGCGCCGCGGTGCGATGCGCAGATCCCGCTGCGCATGAACGAGTACTGCATGTACAACGCGGAGATCCGCTTCGGCGACGAGCAGGCCACCACGCCGCTGTACATCACCAATAAACGGCTGATCGTCGGCAACGGCAAAGGCGCGACGGAAGTGGAAGTGCCGAAGATCGACGACGTCGTGGCGGATGCCGATGCCAGCCGCATCACCATCCGCGCGTCGGAGCTCAAACGGCCGATGGAGTTCACCGCCGGAGAGCCGATCTACCTGGCGGCGATTCTGGATCTCGCGAGCCGCCTGGACGACCGGCCGAAGAGCTTTACGTGAGCGCGGTGCCTCGGGTTCCTCGGGGTTCCTCGGGTTCCTCGGAGTGGTTGGCCGGCCGAGGAACCGAGGAACCCGAGGCACTCCGAGGAACGGCCCTACGCGTCACGAAGTGACGCGATTGCGCCCCTCGCGTTTCGAGCGATAGAGCAGCTCGTCCGCGCGCAGCAGGATCGATTCGGGTTGCTCGACGGCGCTCATGGCGCAGCAGACGCCGAACGAGGACGTCAGCCGGATGGTCATCCCGTCATACTCGAACGTGGTCGCCTCGAGCGTCTGGCGGATGCGCTCCGCGATGATGGTGGCCTGCTCGGTCGACGTATCGGGGAGCACGATCACGAACTCC
>CAMPKJ010000165.1 GCA_946887105.1 uncultured Acidobacteriota bacterium
TGAATGCGGTGCCGCTTCGGCACCTCCGGAAACAACGGCGACCCGCGATCCACGTCACGGGTCGCGGTTCACGGTGCGTGCCCGACGGCTACCGGAACGACGCTAGGCCTCCGGCGGCCGGGGCCACTGGCCCCGGACCCCGCTGGTTGGCATAGCCTCCGCGACACAGTGTGATTCCTTGCGAAAAGTGTCGCGGAGGCTATGCCAACAGACGGGTCCGGGCCCGCGGCCCGGCCGCCGGAGGCCTAGCGTCCTCCCCGGTAGCTACGGAAAGTACCCGCGCGGTGAGCGAAGTGAGTGACCGGCGCTCGAGGTGATTTTCAGCGGCCGCCATTGATCGGCGACGGACGCTTCGGAACGGAACACGATCTGATACTGCTGCCGCAGCTCCGCGGCGATGCGTGCGTACACCGGACCGAGCTCGCGCTCCCGTTGAATGATGAAGTACGTCGCGCCCGTGTCTTCGGCGATGCGCGAGAGCCGGCGCGCCTGCAGGCGTCCGATGCCGAGCTTCATCCAGCGCGAGAGCGACTTGTTCTTCACGATCGGGTACACCGGCACGCCCGCGTAGCGCGCGTAGTGCACGAGGTGATCGAGCGCGAACCTGCTGCCCTGATCGACGCCGTCGGTGAGCACCACCAGCGCGTGGCGGCCGGGCGTTTTCTGCAGTTCGTACAGCATCTCGATGAGACTGTCGTACAGGTGCGTTTCTCCGATCGGCTGCACGCGATCCACCGCCTGCGCGACGCCGTTCCAGTCATTCGTGTAGCCGGTGAGCCAGAACGTTCTCTGATTGAAGCCGACCACCGCCAGGCGGTCCTGCGGACGCAACAGCGCCCGCGCGAACTGCCGGGCCGCGGCCTTCACGACCGGCAGCTCCTCGAGCATGCTCTCCGAGTAGTCGATGAGCACGATCACGTGCAGCGGCAGATCGTTCGCGGCAACGAGCCCGTCGATCGGCCGCGGCGTGCCGTTATCGAGCAGCGTGATCGCGTCCGCGCGCAGCGGCGCCTTCCCGCTGGCCACCGACACCGGCACCTGGTGCACCGTCACGTCCGTGGTCGCGTGCGCGCGATCGCCGAAGAAGAGGACGTCGTTCGCCTCCTGCTCGTTCGCGCGCGCGACGACGCGCGCGTAGATCGCGCCGGGAAACGTCGTCGCATCGACGGTCGCGCTGTACGGCGGCATCGCATCGCTGGCGATCTTCTCCTCGCCGACGTAAAAGTCGACGCCCCCGATCGTGATCTCGACAGGACGCATCACGCTCGCGTGCAGTTCGACGTTCCCGCTCTCCGGCCACGCCGCCGGTCCCTGCAGCCGGACGCGGAACGGCGGACGCGGGTCGTTCACCACCATCTCGTCTTCGCCGGCGATCTTCCCCGCGGCGTCATAGCCGACCGCACGCATGCGCAGGCGGCGGATGTACAGACCGACATTCACCTGCGCCGTCATCGCCCGCCCCGGAGCTTCGCTGTGCTTCACACCGTTGATGAACAACTCCAGCCGCTCGACCGGCTCGGTCGCCACGACTGGAACGTAGAGCATGCCGGACGTGAGGCCGGTGGGCTTGTCGGTGATGCGAACGGTCTGGGCGCCAGCGGGGATGCTGAGCGCGATCGCGAGAAGAACGATGAACGAAGAACGATGAACGATGAGCGTCACGCCGTTTGAGAACAGCATCGCGGCCGCCGGCCTTTCATCGTTCATCGTTCATCGTTCGCTGCTCATTTGCGGAACAACTTATACAGATCGACCCGCTTCGTCTTCGCCAGCACCGGCTTCCAAAGATCGCCCACTTCCTGCAATCGCTCGACGGCGTTGTCGATGCGGAAGTCCTCGATGTCGATGCCTTCCTCGATTTCGTCCCACGTCACCGGCATCGACGCGCCGGCGAACGGCGTGGGCCGGATCGAGTAAATCGACGCCAGCGTGCGTCCCCACGCGTTCTGGTTGTAGTCGACGAGCACGCGGCCGTACGGGCGTTTCGCCTTCATGTATTCGGCGGTGAGGATGTTCGCGTGGCGCGTTTCCAGCTCGACGGCGATCGCTTTCGCGAAGGTCCACACATCCTTTTGCGCGGGACCGCGCTTGATGGGGATGTAGACGTGGATCCCTTTCGAGCCGGTGGTCTTCGCGAACGTGGGCATGTTCAGCGCGCCGAGGATGTCGCGCACGCGCAAGGCCACTTCACGGACGCGCGCGAAGTTTGCGCCGGGACCGGGATCGAGATCGAAGTGCAGGAAGTCGGGGCGATCGGTGTCGTCGCAGCGCGCGTACCACGGGTTCAGGTCGATGCAGCCGAGGTTGATCAGCCAGAGCAGCGAAGGGAGGTCCTGCACGATCGGGAAGTTGATGCGCCCCGCGCTGCCGTGGTCGATCTCGCAGATCTCGATCCACTCCGGCCGCGGTTCCGGCGCGCGCTTCATGTAGAAAAAATCGCCCTCCGCGCCGTTCGGATAGCGCTTCATGACCATGGCGCGGTCGTGCACGTGCGGCAGCAGCCATGGCGAGACGTCGGCGTAGTACTGGAGGAGATCGCCCTTGGTGATGCCGAGCTTCTTCCAGAACGGCTTGCGCAGGTTCGTGAGGCGCACTTCGCGCGCGCCGAGCTTCACGATCACTTCATTGATGCCGGTGGGGATCTGCACGCCGCGCTTCGCAGCCATCGGCGTTAGGGTAACGCGACCAACTTCTCACAGCGACGGCATCTTGCCGGTCGCGCCGGGCGGGCGTTTGCGGTTGCTGTCGAGCGTCGTGTACTCGAGCTCCGTGCCCGTGCGGGCGGCGCGGAGCATCAGCCCGCCGCGAGCCATGTCGCCGAGGCCCGCGAATGCGACCGGAAAACGCAGCCGCGAGCCGAGAATCGGCCAGAGCACGTCGACGTACTTGCCGGTGGCAACGCTGCCGAGCAGCACCACCTCGGCGCCTTCATCGTGTTCGAGCGCGCGTGCAATCAATTGCGCATGCTCGCGCAGTGGTTTGACGTAGCTGCGCGCGTCGGCGTCGATGTCGATCCGGCGCATGCGTTTCATCCGCTCTTCGGTGATGCGCCAGTCCGGCGGAACCAGTCCGTAGCCGGAGGTGATGACGAAGATCCCGTCGCCGCCGATGTTCGGCGAGGGAACGGCGAAGCGCCGCGCGTAGGCGATCTTGCCGCGGAAATAGAGAGCGCTCATGAACGCGAATGCCTCCGCGATCGGCACCCCCGCTTCGGTGCGGTACTGCTGCGCGAGCGCAAATTTCGCGCGAGGAGAGGTGAGCTGCTTCGACCGCAATCCGTTCAGGGTCGCGGGCGAGAGGAGGAAGAGCCTTGCCGGCACACGCGCATTATCGTGCACTGACGAACCGCGTATCGCGCAGCGTCTTCGCGAGATACATCCCGGTCGGACTGTTCTTCGCCTTGGCCACGTCCTCCGGCGTTCCCTTCGCGATGATCAGCCCTCCGCCGTCGCCGCCCTCGGGGCCGAGGTCGATGACGTGATCGGCGGTCTTGATCACATCCAGGTTGTGCTCGATCACCACCACCGTGTTCCCGCGATCGACCAGGCCGTGCATCAGGTGCAGGAGCTTGGCGACGTCGTCGAAGTGCAATCCGGTGGTCGGCTCGTCGAGGATGTAGAGCGTCTTGCCGGTGGCGCGTTTGGCGAGCTCCTTGGCCAGTTTCACGCGTTGCGCTTCGCCGCCGGAGAGCGTGGTCGACGACTGGCCGAGCGTGATGTATCCGAGGCCCACTTCATCGAGCGTGTGCAGGATGTTGAAGATGCGCGGGACGTTGCGGAACACGTCCAGCGACTGCTCGACGGTCATCGCTAGCAGCTCGGCAATCGAGTAGCCCTTGTACTTCACCTCGAGCGTTTCGCGGTTGTAGCGCTTGCCGCCGCAGACGTCGCACTTCACGTAGATGTCGGGCATGAAGTGCATCTCGATCTTGATCTGCCCGTCGCCCTTGCACGCCTCGCAGCGTCCGCCCTTCACGTTGAAGGAGAAACGTCCCGGCCCGTAGCCGCGCATGCGCGCTTCCGGCGTCTGCGCCATCAATCCGCGGATCTCGCCGAAGAGCTGCGTATACGTCGCGGGATTGGAGCGCGGCGTACGGCCGATCGGCGACTGATCGATGTCGATGACCTTGTCGATCAGCTCCAGACCGTCGATCCGATCGTGCTCGCCCGGCGTATCGGCGGCATCGTAGAAATGCCGCGAGAGCGCCTTGTAGAGAATGTCGTTCACCAGCGTCGACTTGCCGGAGCCGCTCACGCCGGAGACGGCGATGAACACGCCCAGCGGGATCTCGACGTCGAGGTTCTTCAGATTGTTCTGCCGCGCGCCGCGGATCACGAGCTTGTTGTCGACGCCGCGCTTCGAGATCGGCCGCCGCACCGGCGGCACTTCGATGCGCGACTCGCCGCGCAGGTATTTCGCGGTCAGCGAGCTCGGGAAGGTCTTGACCTGCTCGAGCGTCCCCTCGGCCACGATGTGGCCGCCGTGCACGCCGGCGCGCGGGCCGAGGTCGATGATGTGGTCCGCGGTCTCGATGGTCTCCTCGTCGTGCTCGACGACGATGACCGTGTTGCCGAGATCGCGCAGCTCGATCAGCGACTCGATCAGCTTGCGGTTGTCGCGCTGGTGCAGGCCGATGGACGGCTCGTCGAGGACGTACAGCACGCCCATCAGTTTCGAGCCGATCTGCGTGGCCAGGCGGATGCGCTGCCCTTCGCCGCCGGAGAGTGACGCGGCGTTGCGGTCGAGCGTGAGATAGCCGACGCCGACCGTGTTCAGGAAGCCGAGGCGGTCGCGCACTTCTTTCAGGATCTTGCCGGCGATCGCTTCCTCGCGCTCGGTGAGCTTCACGTCCTTGAAGAACTCCGCGGCATCGCGGAGCTGCATGGCCACGATGCAGTCGATCGGCAGATGCGCGACGGTGACGCTCAGCGACTCCGGCTTCAGACGGCGCCCTTCGCACTGCGGGCACTTCGCCGGCGTCATGAAGCGCTCGATCTCCTCGCGCACGTCTTCGGAGTCGGATTCCTTGTAGCGGCGCTGCAGCATCGGCACGATGCCTTCGTAGGTGCCGTTGTACGAATACGCGCTCTCGCCGCCCTGGAACTCGAAGCGGATCTTCTCCTCCGAGCCGTAGAGGATGCAGTTGCGCGCCTTCTCGGGAAGCTTCTCCCACGGCGTGGTCATCTTGAACTTGTAGTGCCTGGCGACGGTCTCGATCTGGCGGAAGCGCCAGTGGTCGGAGCCTTCCTTCCAGAGCGCGATCGCGCCGTCAGTGATGGAGCGCGCCGGATCGGGAACGATCTTGCGCTCGTCGATCTCGAGCAGCACGCCGAGGCCGGAACAGCGCGGGCAGGCGCCATAGGGCGAATTGAAGGAGAAGAGGCGCGGCGTGATCTCGCCGATGGAGACGCCGCAGTCGGGGCAGGCGTAGTTCTGCGACATCAGCTCTTCGCGTTTATCCGCCTGATAGAGGATCTTCACCAGCCCCTTGGTGACGCGCGTGGCGGTCTCGAGCGAATCGGCCAGGCGTTGCGCGATGCCTTCCTTGACCACCATGCGATCGATGCGGATATCGATGGTGTGTTTCTTCTGCTTGTCGAGGACCGGCGGATTGGCGAGCTCGACTTCGTCGCCGTCGACGATGGCGTGGGTGAAGCCTTCCTTCACCATCTGCAGCATCTGCTTGCGGTACTCGCCCTTCTTGCCGCGGATGTACGGCGCGAGGATGGTGAACTTTGTGCCGGCCGGGTTCGTCAGCAGGCGGTCGACCATCTGCTGGATGGTCTGCGGGCGGATTTCCTGGCCGCACTGCGTGCAATGCGGCACACCGATCGACGCGTAAAGGAGTCGCAGGTAATCGTAGATCTCGGTGACGGTCCCGACCGTGGAACGCGGGTTGCGCGAGGTGGTGCGCTGCTCGATGGAGATGGCAGGCGAGAGGCCTTCGATCGAGTCGACGTCCGGCTTCTCCATCTGTTCCAGGAACTGCCGCGCATACGCCGACAACGATTCGACATACCGCCGCTGCCCCTCGGCGAAGATGGTGTCGAACGCCAGCGAGGACTTGCCGGAGCCCGACACGCCGGTGATGACGACGAACTTGTTGCGCGGGACGACGACGTCGATGTTCTTGAGGTTGTGCTCGCGTGCGCCGCGAATGACGATGGAGTCCATGGCGAAGGTGCTATTTAACTGCTAACGGGGGTTGGGTGTTCCCGGGTCTACGGTGGGGAGAGTCTTACCGTCGGGAAGTCTCAAAGTCGCAAAGTCTCAAAGAGTGAGGCAAACCCCTTTGCGACTTTGAGACTTTGAGACTTTGCGACTTCGCGTCCCGGTCCATGCTATCTACAGGATGTGGCCCTCCCCCTCTACCTGATCACCACCGCGGCAATCCTCCTGGCCTGGGATCGCCGTATCCAGCGCGTGCCGCGCGTTGCGGCGATCGTGCTGGTCCTGATGCCGCTGGTGTTCACGGGGCGGGCGATGCTGACGAACCGGGTATATGCGCCGGCCGACATCGCGTTCGTGGCCGAGCCGCTGCGCGATTATGCGAGCGATTACGGTGTGGCGGCGCCGCACAACATCCAGCTCTCCGATCTGCACGCGCAGATCCTGCCGTGGCAGCGCGCGGTGCGGCATGCGCTGGCGAACGGCCAGTGGCCGCTCTGGAATCCGTTCATCCTCTGCGGCGACATCCTCGCCGCGGCGGCGCAGCCGGCGGTGTACGACCCGTTCCAGTGGATCGGGATGCTGATCCCGCTCCGCGATGCGTTCACGTTCGGCGCGGCACTGACGTTTTTTCTGGCCGGCTTTTTCACCTGGGCATTCGCCCGCGCCCTGGGCATGAACGACACCGGCGCGTTCGTCGCCGCGGCCGGCTTCATGTTCTGCGGCATGATGGCGTTCTTCGTCGGATGGCCGCTCGGCCGCGCGTGGGCGTATCTGCCGCTGGTGCTCTTCGCCGCGCGGCGCCTCGTGCACGAGGAGAAAGCAGGGCTGCTGACGCTCGCGTTCGCGCTGCTGATCGTGGCCGGACATCCGGAGTCGGTGCTGCACGTCGTCGCCGCCGGCGCGGTGTACGGCGCGTTCGAATGGTTCGCGGTACGGCGCGCGAAGCCGGTCGCGCTGGCGATTGCATCCGGCGCGATCGCGTTGCTGCTCACGGCGGTCTATCTGCTGCCGTTCTTCGAGGCCGTGCCGCAGACGCTCGAGCACTTCATCCGCCAGGAGATGTACGCCACGCAGACGTACGACGTGCTCGCCAGGCCGCACGTGCAGCTCGCGCGGATGAAGAAAACCTTCGTTCCGGGCTTTCGCGATGGCGATCCGCTGTCGGCACGCGTCGGACCGATCGTGCTGGCGCTGGCGCTCGCCGGCGCCGTTCTGCGCTGGCGCAGGCGCGAGACGTGGTTCTTCGTCGTGCTCGCGGTGATCTCGCTGCTGGCGACGTTCGGGACGTGGCCGGTCGCACACGCGCTGCACGCGCTGCCGCTGTTCGACATCGCCATCAACGAGCGCCTGGCGTTCGCGGCCGCGTTCGCGCTAGCGATGCTCGCGGGATTTGCGGTTGATTCATTTGGAGTGCGGCAGCCGCCGCTGCCGCTTTCAAAGCGGTGGCTGCGGCCACCGCACTCCATAATCCTGGCCATCGTGCTCCTCTCACGCACCTGGGAAGACGGGCGCATCTACCCTGCCCTCCCGCGCGATGCGTTCTTCCCGCGCATCCCGCTCATCGCCGCGGTTCCCCGCGACGGGCGTGTCGTCGGGCATGAGTTCGCGTTCACCGGCAACAACCCCACCATGTACGGCCTCGAAGACGCGCGCGGCTATCAGGCCATGACCAACCGCCGCCTGTATGAAACGTATCCGCTCTGGTCGACGTACCAGACCGCCTGGTACAACCGCGTCGACGATCTCTCGCGTCCTTTCCTTTCTTTCCTCGACGTGCGCTACGCGATCGGCCGCCGCGATCCGCCGGCGGGGTGGCGGGTGATGAAAGAGGATCGCGGCACCCGGCTCTTCGAGAACATGAACGCCCTGCCGCGCGCGTTCGTGCCGTCGCGCATCCGCTATGAGCGCGATGGCGCCGCCGTCGTGAAGGCGATGCAGAGCGCGACCGGCTTCTCGCAGGTGGCGTGGATCGAGGCGCCCGAGTATGCGCCGCACGAGATCGCGAACGGACCCGGCCTGGTCACGCTGCGCCGCAGCGGTCTCGCGTACGACCTCGACGTGTCAATGGAGCATGACGGCTGGGTGGTGGTCTCCGCGACGGCGTGGAAAGGATGGCGCGCGCACGTCGACGGCCATCGCATCGAGCCGCGTTTCGCCAATCACGCGTTTCTCGGCGTGTTCGTGCCGAAGGGTTCGCACCGCGTCACGCTCGTCTACCTGCCGCGCTCCTTCGCGACCGGCAGAAACATCTCCCTGATCACGCTCGCGCTGCTTTTCTTCTGTAGGATCGCGCCCGCATGCCGGCGATTCTTCTCTACCTCCCCGTCGCAATCGCGCTGATTGCACTCTGGCATCGCTTCATCCAGCCGGTCCGCGCCGCCGCCGCGATCGCGCTCGTGCTTCTCCCGCTCTGCTTCACCGGACGGGCACTGCTGACCGGACGCGTGTACGGTCCGATCGACCTGCCGTACATGTCCGAGCCGCTGCTCGACTACGCCGGCGAGTACGGCGTCGGGAAGCGTCCCACCGGACAGGCCACCATTCACAACGGCACGATCTCCGATCTCTACATGCAGATGATTCCGTGGCAGGCCGCGGTGCGCGCGTCGCTGGCGCGCGGCGAGTGGCCGCTGTGGAATCCGTACATGCTCTGCGGCTCGATGCTCGCGGCGAACATGCAGTCGGCGCCGTACGATCCGCTGCAGCTCATCGCGCTGATCCTGAAACAGCCGCAGGCAATCACGTTCGGTGCGGCCATGACGTTTTTTCTGGCGGGCCTGTTCACGTTCGCATTCGCGCGCGCGCTCGGATTGAGCGAGCTGGCGTCGCTGATCGGCGCGGCCGCGTACATGTTCAGCGCGATCTTCGCGTTCTACGTCGGCTGGCCGCTGGGACGCTCGTGGGCACTCTTCCCGTTCGTGCTCGCCGGCGTGCGCCTGGTGGTTCGCGAAACCTCGGTGCGCGCGGCGGTGGTGCTGACCAGCGCATTCGTGGCGCTGCTCGTGGCCGGACATCCTGAGTCGGCGCTGCACATCGTCGCGGTCGGCGTCGCGTACGGTGCAATGGAAGTCGCGGTCGCGCGGCGCATCAGGCCGATTCTCGTGGCCATGCTCTGCGGCGCGATCGCGTTGCTGCTCACCGCCATCGCGCTCCTGCCGTTCTTCGAAGCCGCACCGCAGACGACCGAGTACATGGTCCGCCACGAGTTCTACAAAACGGCTCCGCTTCCGTTCGGCGCAAAAGAAGTGGCGCGGCGCGCCGGCGTGTCCGCGCTGCCGTGGTACGGCGGGCAGCCGGAACACGACAATCACACGCCCGACTGGGAATCGACGAACCTCCGCACCGGCGCTCTGGTGATCGCGCTCGCGCTCTGCGCGCTGGCACTGGCACCACGGCGGCGCGAGACGTGGTTTTTCTTCGCGGCCGCGGTGCTCTGCGGCTGGATCGGCCTGAACGCGCCGCCGCTGGCCGGCTGGCTGCACAAAGTGCCGCTGTTCGACATCACCATCAACGATCGACTGTCGTTCGCGGCTGCGTTCGCACTGGCGATGCTCGCCGCGATCGCCGCCGACGCCTGGCCGCAAACGTCCCGGCGCGCGTTCGTGGCCGCGGCGATCGTCCTCGGCACGTTCATCGGCGTCAGCATCCTCACCGCGAACGTGTTCGACAGCCGCATCGCCCTCGGCGTGAAACGCGAGCTGATCGTGACGCTCACCGCCACCACGCTGGCGACGCTGGCGCTGACCGCGATCCTGCTCGCATTGCGCACACCCGCGCGCATCGCATTGCCCGCCGTCCTGGGCATGCTGCTCCTCGCGCGCACCGTGGAGGACGGACGGATCTATCCGTCGCTCCCCGAGAAGATGTTCTATCCGCCCACGCCGATCCTCAGCTACATGCAGAACGACCAGTCCGGGCCATTCCGCATGGGCGCGATGCACTACATGTTTCTGCCCGACGCGGCCGCGCTGTACGGCCTCGAAGACGTGCGCGGATACGAGGCCATGACCTTCCGGCGCCTGAACGATACGTATTCGTTCTGGAGCGTGCCCAGCCTGGCGTCGTTCAATCACCTGCCCGACAAGAGCCGGCCGTTTCTCTCGCTGCTGAACATGAAGTACCTGATCGCGCTGCCGAACGAGCAGCCCGACGGGCAGTGGAAAGTGGTGCTGGAGGATCGCAACGCGCGCCTGCTCGAGAACACGCGCGTCCTTCCGCGGGTGTTCATCCCGCGCCGCATCCGTTACGAACAGCATCAGGACCCGGTGCTCTACGGGATGCACGCCCAGACCGACTTCGCCGACGTGGCCTGGATCGTCGCGCCCGAATACGGGCCGCACGAGATCGGCAACGGCCGCGGCACGCTGGTCACGAAGCGGCACGGACGGCGGTGGGACATCACCGCCACGATGCTCGAGGACGGCTGGATCGTGATCACCGAAAACGCATGGAAGGGATGGCGCGCGTACATCGACGGCAAACGCGTGCAGACGCAGTATGCGAATCACGCCTTCCTGGGCGTGTTCGTACCGAAGGGAACACACCAAGTGCGCGTCGCATATGAGCCGGAGTCCTTCACGCGGGGGAGGAACGTCTCGGCGGCGACGGCGATCGTGTTGATCGCGTTCTTCGTGTGGCGGAGACGAGGACTGAGAAAATAAACCCTCATCCGCCCTTCGGGCACCTTCTCCCACTGCGGCGGGAGAAGGCGGATTTTAGCCTTCTCCCCTCGTGAGGGGAGAAGGTGCCGCAGGCGGATGAGGGGTTGTCATTAGCAGCGTGTCACGTTCGGGATGACAGCGAAACCGACTCCAGCAGCCACGCGCCGTAAG
>CAMPKJ010000166.1 GCA_946887105.1 uncultured Acidobacteriota bacterium
CCCAAAGGATTCACCGCCTCCGGCGTACGCGCGGGCATCCGCAAGAAGCGCCCCGACCTCGGCCTGATCGTGGCCGATGACGGCGCGACCGCGGCCGCCGTCTTCACGCAGAACAAATTCCAGGCGGCGCCGGTGGTGCTGTCGAAGTCCGCGCTGAAGAAGAGCGGCGGACGCGTGAAGGCGGTGGTCGTCAACGCCGGCTGCGCGAATGCCGTCACCGGCAAGGACGGTCTCGACGCCGCGAAGCGCGTGCGCACGCGCGCCGCGGAGCTGCTCCGTTGCACCGAAGAAGAAGTGTTCCTCGCCTCGACCGGCGTGATCGGCGTGGTGCTGCCCGACAAGAAGGTGCGCGACTTTCTCCCCGACGCGGTGAGCCGTCTCTCCACCGGCGGCATCGACGCGCTCTCGCACGCAATCCTCACTACCGATGTCGGTCCGAAAGTGGCGCAGGCGACGTTCACCCTCGGCGGCAAGCGCGGGCGCCTGGTCGGCGTCGCCAAAGGCGCGGGCATGATCCATCCGAACATGGCCACCATGCTCGCGTTCGTGATGACCGACGCGAACGTGAGCGCGCCGGCGCTGCAGAAGATGTTGAAGGTGGCGGTCGACGGCAGCTTCAACTCGATCTCCGTCGACGGCGACACTTCGACGAACGACACCGTGCTCGTCCTCGCGTCCGGAAAACTCGGCAACCCCGCGAATGCGGATCTGACGGATTTTCAGCGCGCGCTGAACGCGATCTGCCGCGAGCTCGCCTGGATGATCGTGCGCGACGGCGAAGGCGCGATCCGGGTGATGGAGCTCGAAGTGACCGGCGCGAAAACCGACCGCGACGCGAAGCTCGCCGCACACGCCATCGCCACGTCACCGCTCGTGAAGACCGCACTGCACGGCGGCGATCCGAACTGGGGGCGCATCCTGGCCGCCGTCGGTCGCAGCGGCGCGCGCTTCTCGCTCAGGAAAATCTCGCTGCACGCGGGCACCATTGCGCTCGTCGAAAACGGCGCGCCGGCCGCCTATAAAGAGAAGGATGCCGCGAGAGTGTTCGCCCGCGAACGCGTCCCGCTGCGCGTCGATCTCGGCACCGGAACCGCGAGAGCCTTCGTGCTCTCGAGCGATCTCGGACACGATTACGTGAGCTTGAACGCGGACTATCGGAGCTAGGCATTGGCGTTGGGCGTTGGGCGGTTGGGAGTCGTCGCCAGTCACGAGGCGTTCCGCAAGAACGAAAACGCCCGAAAGCCCAACGCCTAACGCCCGTCACCCATCAGCGAATCGAGAATCTCCTTCGCCGCATCGGTCAGGTTCGTGAAGAAGAGGCGCGAGGCGTAGAGCGTCGCGCCGCCGGGGCCGGCGCCGAGGCCGACTACGGTGCAGGTCTCGACCTTCGCGTTCGCGACGAACTGCTTGCCTTCGTGCACGAACGAGATCTCGATCGTCGATCCGACTTTGAACACACCCGTATGCGTGGCCAGGATGCCGGCCTCGCTGATGTCGACCAGCGTGCCCGGCTTCCATCCCAGCTTCAGCGGAAGATTCATGATCACGCGGAAGCGGTTGCTGCGCCTCACGGCGCTCATGGCCAACTTATCGGACATATTTCCTTTGGACCGCCACAATCTACGCCTGACCCGCGCGGGACGCAATGGGCGTCGCGTTGTAACATCCCGGCCGCCATGAGACGGACTTTTACGCTCCTCCTGCTCTTCACCACGCCCCTGCTCGCGGCATCGAGAGAGCCGCTCCGCGCGCGCCGCGCGATGGTGGCCTCGACGTCCGAGATCGCGTCGCAAATCGGCGCCGATGTGATGAAGAAAGGCGGCAACGCCGTCGACGCCGCGGTCGCCGTCGGCTTCGCCCTCGCCGTCACCTGGCCCTCCGCCGGCAACCTCGGCGGCGGCGGTTTCATGCTGGTCCGCAAGGCGGACGGAACCACGGAAGCGCTCGACTATCGCGAGCGCGGACCGCTGGCCGCACATCGCGATCTCTATCTCGACGCGCAGGGCAACGTCGTCAAAGGATTGTCGACCGAGGGATATCTGGCGGCGGGTGTGCCCGGGACGGTGGCCGGATTGGCGCTCGCACACAAACGTCATGGAAAGCTGAAATGGGAAGAGGTCGTCGAGCCGGCGCGCAAGCTCGCGGCGGAAGGCTTTCCGGCCACGTTCCATCTCGCGCGCGGCCTTCGCTCCAACAGCACCACCCAGAAGATGAAACCGTTCGCGGAGAGCCGGCGCATTTTTCAGCGCGACGGCCGCTTCTACGAAATGGGCGAGACGTTCGTGCAGCCCGAGCTCGCGGCCGTGCTCGCGCGCATCAAGAACGATCCGCGCGATTTCTATGAAGGCGAGACCGCGAAGCTCATCGCTGCGGACATGAAAGCGAACGGCGGCATCATCACGCTCGAAGATCTGCGCATTTACGAGCCGACGCTGCGCGCGCCGCTGCGCACGACGTATCGCGGTCACGAGATCCTGACCATGCCCCCGCCGTCGTCGGGCGGCATCGCGCTCATCGAGATGCTGAACATGCTCGAGGCGTACGACCTGAAGTCGATGGGCTGGGGCTCCGCGCAGTACACGCACACTCTGGTCGAAGCGATGCGCCGCGCCTTCGCCGACCGGGCACAGTTCCTCGGCGACACGGATTTCGTGAAGGTGCCGGTGCGCGCGCTGGTGAGCCGTGAGTTCGCAACGGAGCGGCGCAGCAGCATCGATCCGAATCGCGCGTCGACGAGCCGCCAGGCCGGGGCCGGAAATCCGGCGCCGTACGAGTCGCCGGACACGACGCATTACACGATCGTCGATCCCGACGGCAACGTCGTCAGCAGCACCTACACGCTCAACGACAGCTACGGCGCCGGCGCGACGATCAAAGGCGCGGGCTTCCTGATCAACAACGAGATGGACGACTTCACCTCGAAAGTGGGCGTGCCGAATGACTACGGCCTGATGCAGGGTGAAGCGAACGCGATCGCGCCGAAGAAACGGCCGCTGTCGTCGATGACGCCCACCATCGTGCTCAAAGACGGCAAGCCGTTCTTCGCCATCGGCAGTCCCGGCGGTCCGACCATCATCAACACGGTCCTGCAGGTGATCGTCAACGTCATCGACTTCAAGATGGACGTGCAGGCCGCGATCGACGCGCCGCGCGTGCACCATCAATGGCTGCCCGATCACATCTACTGGGAAGAGTTGGGCATGAACCCCGACACGCGCGCGCGGCTGGAGGCGATGGGACACACGCTGCGGCCGATTCCGGGCGCGAGCCGGTCGCCTTCGGAGATCGGCGATGCGCACGGCGTGATGATCGATCCCGCCACCGGCATGCGCCTGGGCGCGAGCGATCCGCGATTGGGCGGAGTGCCGGCGGGCTTTTGATAGAGTCCGCGCCATGAACATCGAGAAGAAAGCACTGGCGGCGTGGGCGAAGAACGAGCGCGACCGCTTCGAGTCCGCACTGCAGCAGTTCGTCGAGATCCCGTCCGTTTCCGCCGATCCGGCGCGCGCGGCCGATGTCCGCCGCTGCGCCGATGAAGCGGCGCAACTGATCCGCTCGTTCGGCGGCGACGCGAAGGTCCTCGAGACCGGCGGATATCCGATCGTGCACGGCCAGTTCCGCAGCGACGCGAACGCGCCGACGCTGACGATCTACAACCACATGGACGTGCAGCCGGCCTCGCGCGATACGGAGCCGTGGAACACGGAGCCGTTCACGTTCACGAACCAGGGCGACAAGTATTTCGGCCGCGGTACGACCGACGACAAGGGTCCGGCGCTCAGCGCGCTGTGGGGCATCCGCGCCGCGCGCGAAGCGGGCGTGCCGATCAACCTGAACGTGCTGTGGGAGCTCGAAGAGGAGATCGGCTCGCCGAACTTCGAAGAAGGAATCAAGAAGCACAAGAAAGAGCTGGCCACCGATTCGGTGCTGGTCAGCGACACGATCTGGGTCTCGCGCCAGCGGCCCGCGTGCCCGGCCGGCCTGCGCGGACTGCAGGGCTTCACGCTCTCGCTCGAAACCGGCCAGACCGACCAGCACTCCGGCGTCACCGGCGGCGCGGCGCGCAATCCGATCGGCGAGCTGATGCAGCTCGTCTCCGAGATGTACGACGCGCGCACGGGCAAGGTGAAGATCAAGGGTTTCTATGAGGACGTCGAGCCGCCGACGAAACGGGAGCTCGCCGACTTCACGAACTCCGGCTTCACGATCAAAGGGTTCAAGAAGGATCACCTGTTCAAATCGATCCGCAGCGATGACCCGCTCGACGTGATGAAGCGCATCTGGGCCATGCCCACCATGGAAGTGCACGGCCTGGTCGGCGGCTACACCGGTCCCGGAGTGAAGACGGTCATTCCGCCGCGCGCGGAGGTGAAGCTCTCCTGCCGGCTGGTGCGCAATCAGGATCCGCGCAAGATCCTGAAGCTGATCCGCGAGTTCGTGAAGCAACGCAATCCCGATGTGAAGCTCCAGAGCGAAAGCCAGATGTGGCCGTACAAGGCGCCGACGGAAGGGCCACTCGCTGAGGCGGTGAAGGACGCGATGAAGTTCGCGTTCGGACGCGAGCCGGTGTTCGTGCGCGAAGGCGGCTCGATCGGCGCGGTGATCTCGATGGAGCAGGTCCTGGCCGCGCCGGTGATGTTCCTCGGGCTCTCGCTGCCCGAGCACGGCTACCACGCGCCGAACGAAAACTTCGACTGGCCGCAGGCCAGCGGCGGGATCGCGGCGTTCGTGAAGTACTTCGACAACGTCGCGCGGATGGCGTAGGCCACAGGGCGACGACGGGAGGCCTCCGGCGGCCGGGCCGCGGGCCCGGACCCGTCGGTTGGCCTAGCCTCCGCGACACCTTTCGCAAGTAATCACATTGAGTCGCGGAGGCTAGGCCAACCAATGGGGTCTGGGGCCCTCGGCCCCAGCCGCCGGAGGCTTCCCGTCGTCGCCCTATGGCTTCGGCCCGACATACTTCGCGCGGGGGCGGATCATCGCGTCCTGACCGTATTGCTCGATCGCGTGCGCGATCCAGCCGATCGTGCGGCCGATGGCGAAGAGCGACAGTGCGGAGCCGCGGGGCAGATCGAGCGCGCGTTCCACGGTCACGAGCGCGAAGTCGAGATTCGGCTTCTCGCCGAGGACGCTGTCGACGCTCGTCGCGAGACTGCGGGCGAACGTCAGCTCGGCGGACTTCGGGAGCATGTCGAGCAGCAACGCGGCGCGCGGGTCGCCGTTCGGATAGAGCGGATGTTCGAAGCCGTCGATGCTCTCGCCGCGGCGCAGCCGTTGGGAGAGCTTCGCGCGCAGGTCGCGAGCGCGGCGCAGCTCGCGCCAGAGCGCGTCGACGCGTGCCGTGGCGCCGCCGTGTTTCGTCCCTTCGAGCGCCGCCAGTCCGCCGAGGACCACCGAGTAGGGATTCGATGCCGCGGAGGCGACGCAGCGTGCGGTGAACGCGGAGACGTTCAGCTCGTGATCGGCGCAGACGATCAGCGCCGCGCGGATCACCTTCGCCGCGTCCTTCTTCTTCGGCGCCCACGCGCGGGCCAGCGTCTCCTCCACCGTCGACTCCAGCTCCTGCGATTCGGCCGCGACGCTGGTGAGCAGGTTCACGATCCGCCAGCCGGTCTGGGCGACGCTGCGCGGGCGGAGATCGAACGCCAGCTCATCGCGCGCGGCCACGAGCGGCAGCACCGACTGCGCCCGATTGATGAACGGCAGATCGGGACCGGACGCGCCGGAGATCACGTGCAGCGGCGTGTCGAAGACGTCGGCGTCGAACGACCCGCACCAGATCAGCGCCGCCACCTCCTCGAGCGTCCGCGTGCGCGCGAGATCGCACACGTCCTGCCCGCGGTAGTACAGCTTGCCGTCCGCGATCAGCGTGATCGACGACTCCAGGATCGGCACACCCCATCGCAACGCGTTCGCCGCGGCCTTTTCCGGGTTCCGCCGCTCCTCGGCACGGACGCGCAGGCGCTCGACGTCCTCGCGCGCATAACGGCGCTCGCGCGGACGCCCCGGCACCGGCTCCGAGCGCACGAACCCGCGGCTGACGTACGCGTAGAGCGTGGCCCGGTTCACGTCCAGGAGGCGGGTGGCGGCTTTGGCATCGAGCCATTCGGTCTTGCGGGGCATGATGTGTTGATTATACGATCAATGTTGACGCCTCAGGCAACTGAACTTAGATTCGGCCTCCATGGATGGACTGGTGAACAGCGGACTGGACGGAATCGTAGCGGCGGAAACGCGCCTGAGCATGGTGGACGGAGAACGTGGCGAGCTGGTCATCGGCGGGTTTCGCGTGCAGGAACTTGCCTCGTGGACCTTCGAGGAGACCGTGGCGCTGCTCTGGGCTGCCGCCGGATTCGAGGGCCGGCCGCGAGTCGTGCCGCTGCCCGCCCACACGGAAACTCTGCTGCGCGACGCCGCGAAACGGAACGCGCCGGTGATGGACGCGTTGCGCATGGCCGCGGGAACGCTGCACGCGGACGGAGATGCCGAGGGGGCGCGCATTCTGGTCGGAACCTTCCCGAGCATCGTGGCCGCGTATTGGCGCCTCCTGCACGAGCGCGAGCCGATCGCGCCGCGCGAGGAACTCGGCATCGCCGCGAACTACCTGTACATGCTCAGCGGCACCGATCCGCACGCGGAGCTTGTACGCGGCATGGAGACCTACCTGAACACGGTCGTCGATCACGGACTGAACGCGTCGACATTCGCCGCGCGCGTGATCGCCTCCACCGGCTCCGACTTCGTATCCGCGATCACCGGCGCGGTCGGCGCGTTGAAGGGGCCGCTGCACGGCGGCGCGCCCGGCCCCGCGCTGGACATGGTCTTCGAGATCGGCGACGCCTCGCGCGCCGAAGCGATGCTCCGGCGGAAGATCGCGAACGGCGAGCGGCTGATGGGCTTCGGGCACCGCGTCTACAAAGTGCGCGATCCGCGCGCGGACGTCCTGGCCGCGGCCGCGGAACGGATGTTCACCCGCGCCGGCGACATGCATCTGTACGAGCTCGCACGCGCGGTCGAGCAGACCGCATTGCGCCTGCTCGAAGAGCACAAGCCGGGACGCAAGCTGCAGACGAACGTCGAGTTCTACACCGCCCTCCTGCTGCACGGTCTCGGGCTGGACGTGCCGCTGTTCACACCGACGTTCGCGATCAGCCGCGTCGCGGGCTGGACCGCGCACTGCCTCGAGCAGCGCCGGGTGGGACGGTTGATCCGGCCCCAGAGTGTGTACGTGGGAGCCCGTCCCGCATCCTCAGCGCGCTCAGGATGAAACCTTCGCGACGGCCTCCGTACAATGCACCCGGAGGCTGGTCATGCTCGAGTTGCTCGCGTTGCTGGCGGTCGTGGCCATCATCGGGACGATCCTTGGCGTGGTGCTTTTGACGGTGGTGCTGGCGTTCAAGCTGGCCGTGAGCGTCGTGCTGCTGCCGTTCAAGCTGATCGCGTTTCCGGTCGTGGCCATCATCGCCATCGTGAAGATCGTCGCCGTCATCGCCGCGGTGGCGGTGATTTTCGCGGCCATCGTCGCCGTGGCCATTCCGCTCCTGATCGCCGGAGCGCTGCTGGCCGTTCCGGTGGCGCTGATCGCGATCTTCACCTGACGGGCCTGCTTCTTGCTGCCGCGATCGCCGTGGAGGATCGCAAACGAGCGCTGGTCGTGGATGACGATGATCCGATCCGCACGATGCTCGCAAACCTCGTGGGGCGCCAGGATCTGGACGTCGACACGGCACGCGACGGCGCCGAGGCGATCGCGCAGATCGATCGCGACGGCTATGCCGTGATCGTGCTCGACCTGATGATGCCGCGCGTCGACGGCTTCAGCGTCCTCGAACATCTCGAGGCGCACCATCCCGAAGAGCTGCGCCGCACCATCATCGCCTCCGCCTTTCCGGAGAGCGAGATCCGTAAGAAGTTCACCCGGCCCGTCTACCGGATTCACGCCAAGCCGTTCGACATGCCACGGCTGATCGACGACGTCCGCGGGTGCTGCGGCGCGGGCTGACTCCACCCGGGCGTTGGGCGTTGGGCGTTCGGGAGTCCTGGGCTGGTGCGACAACTCGCGACAACTCCCGAGCGCCTAACGCCTAGCCGCCCGCGAATCGCGTCAGCGATTCGCGTACTGCTTCTCGTAATACGCCTTGTACTCCGCGCTGCGCTCTTTGATCGCGCGCCACCAGGGCTCGTTCGCGACGTACCACTGCACCGTGCGCTCGAGCGCTTCGTCGAAGTTCGTGGTCATCCGGAAGCCGAGCTTCTCCAGCTTCGAGGTGTCGACGGAATAGCGGCGGTCGTGGCCGACGCGGTCGGCGACGCGCTTGATCAGCGACTCCGGCTTGCCGAGGAGCTGCAGGATGCGCTGCGTGATCTCGCGGTTCTCGCGCTCGTTGCCGCCGCCGATGTTGTACGTCTCGGAGTTCGTACCGTGCTCGATGAGGAAGTCCACCGCGGCGCAATGGTCCTCGACGAACAGCCAGTCCCGCACGTTGCGGCCGTCGCCGTAGAGCGGCAGCGGCTGATCGTCGATGGCGTTGGTGACGAACAGCGGGATCAGCTTCTCCGGATATTGGTACGGTCCGTAGTTGTTCGACGCGCGGGTGATGATGACCGGCATGCCGAACGTCTGCGCGTACGCATAGGCCATGCGATCGCCGCCGGCCTTCGACGCCGAATAGGGGTTGCGCGGATTGAGCGCATCGTCTTCCGTGAACGATCCTTCGGCGATCGAGCCATACACCTCGTCCGTCGAGATCTGGATGAAGCGTTTCAGGTTCGGCGCGCTCTTCTTCGCTTCCTCGAGCAGCACCAGCACGCCGTGCACGTCGGTCTCGATGAACGATGCGGCCTCGATCAGCGAGCGGTCGACGTGCGTCTCCGCGGCGAAGTTCACCACCACATCGATGCCGCTGCCGTCGACGCCTTTGTACGCCTCGGCCACGTCCTCCGGCCTGGCGATGTCGCCCTGCACGAAACGATAATTCGGCTTCCCCTCGTACTCGGCGAGGTTCTCGCGGATGCCCGCGTACGTGAGCTTGTCGAGGTTCACGACCGAGGCGCCGGAACCGTATTTGTTGAAGAGGAAGCGGATGAAATTCGATCCGATGAAGCCGGCGCCGCCGGTGACGAGATAACGCATTGAGAGCTCCTGGAGCGGGTTAAAAGCGCGCAATCCTACTAGAATCCCGCCTCCGATGCGCGCCGCCGGCCTGAAAACCGAGATTCGTCAGCTCCTCCGCCTCGCGGCGCCTCTGGCCGCGGCGCAGGCGGGGACCAATCTGATGAGCCTCGTCGACGTGGCAGTCCTGGGCCGTCTCGGCGCGCGCGAGCTGGCCGGAGCGGGGCTGGCCAACGCCATCTTCTTCGCCTTCTCGATCATGGGCATGGGCATGGTGATGGGCGTCGATCCGCTCATCTCGCAGGCCATCGGCGCGGCCGACCGCGTCCGCGCGCGCCACGTGCTGTGGCAGGGCTTGTGGCTCTCGATGGTGGTCGCGGGAGCTCTGACGCTGCTCCTGCTCGGCGCGACCGCCGCGCTTCCGCACATCGGCTCGGATCCGGAGCTCATTGCGCCGGCGCGGACGTACCTGCTCATCCGCATCACCAGCCTCGTTCCGTTTCTGGCGTTCTTCGCCATGCGCGCATACCTGCAGTCGCAGGGAACGACGCGACCGCTGCTGGTGTCGATGATCATCGCGAACGTCGTCAATCTGATCCTCGACCTCTTGTTCGTGTTCGGTGGAAGCTCACTGCCTGGCTGGGCGGGACCGCTGCGGAATGTTCCGCCGATGGGTGTCGCCGGCGCGGCGCTGGCGACTGTTGTCTGCGCGATCCTGCAACTGGTGATCGTTGCGCGTGCGGCGTTCGCGATCGAAGTGCCGGGACACGTCGACCATCGATGGGACCGCCCTCAGATCATGCGCGCCGTGCGCGTCGGATTTCCGCTGGCACTCCAGATGGGCGCCGAAGTGGGCATCTTCGCGCTGGTGGGCGTGCTCGCCTCGCGCCTCGGCACGCTGCACCTCGCGGCGCACCAGCTCGTGATCGGCGTGGCCTCGTTCACCTTCACCATCGCGCTCGGCGTCGCGGCGGCGGGATCCGTGCGTGTCGGCATCGGCATCGGCTCGCGCAATGCACGCGCGACGCGACTGGCGGGGCACGTGACCTTTCTGGCAGGCGCGGTCGTGATGGGCATCAGCGGCCTCACGTTCGCACTCTTCCCGCGCGCCATCTCACGGCTGGTCACCAATCAGGAGAACGTGATCGCCGCCGCGCTCCCGCTGATGCTCGTGGCCGCGGTGTTCCAACTCTCCGATGGCGTACAGGCCGTCGGTGCCGGCGTGCTGCGCGGCGCGGGCGATACGAAGTGGGCCTTCTATGCGAACCTCTTTGGCCATTGGGTGATCGGCCTCCCCGTGGCCCTGTTGCTCGGGTTCACCATGGGAATGGGCATCGTCGGTCTCTGGTGGGGCCTTTGCGCGGGACTGACCGTCGTCGCGGTGCTGCTGTTCCTGCGGTTCGAGAGATTGTCGCGCGAGGAGATCACGCCGATCTGAGTGGTCGCTTTGACAGCGTCCACTATTGCCGCGACAATTCCTCGTCCAAATCCCCTACAGGAGTTTTTATATGGAATGTCTCTGGCCGCTCGGTCGAGCTCTATTCATCACGCTCCTGATCACCGCGCCTTCAACGGCCGCGCCGTCGAATCTACAGGTGGAGTTTGGTCCGCAATCGCTGACGTTCACTGGCATCACACCGGGCGGCACAGTGATTGTGTTCGGCGTCGCACGCGAGCCGCTGAACACCAGACCGATCACGCCGGCCGTCGTCGTTCGTGCCGAGACCTTGATCGACCTCGATCGCGACGGCATCGTTCGTCTCGACCTTGCTGTCGCAGTTCCCCGCCAGGGAATGTGGGCCGCGGT
>CAMPKJ010000167.1 GCA_946887105.1 uncultured Acidobacteriota bacterium
GTCGACGAGCACGGCACCGGCGATTTGCTGCGCCCCACCGGCGCGGTCGTGGCGCCGGTGGTGATCGAGCGCGTCGAGCCGGGCCTCCCACGCGGCGCACGCATGCGCACTCCGAGCTTCTCCGTGATCGTGATCGAGGCGGTGATCGCGCGTACGGGATGCGTACGCGATGTCCGGGTGATCAAGCAGTCGCCGTCGGGCGATCTGAATTCCGCCGCGGTCTCGGCGATCTCGAAATGGAAGTTCAAGCCCGGAACGTTGGACGGGCAACCGGTCGATGTCCTCTTCAATCTCACCGTCAGCTACCGTTTCTGAGCACGTGGTCGCGTTCGGCGAGCCGGTGCCGGACGCGCTGTTCGTTCCCTTGCGCGCGCTCGGCGCCGAACCGCCCGTCGAGGTCTGGACCGCGGGGGAGGATCTGCTGTTCGGATCGTTCGCCATCGAGAGCACCGACGCGATGGAGCGGATCGCGCGCGACACGTATGCGCGTTTGATCGAGCGTGCGCGCGCGGCGGGGTATCCGTATTTCGTGCGCATGTGGAACTACGTCGGCGACATCAATGCACGCGACGGCGGGCGCGAGCGCTATCAGCTCTTCTGCGCCGGACGTCACGATGCGTTCGTCGCGGCCGGATATCACCACGACGTCGACCTGCCGGCAGCGAGTGCGGTGGGGATGCGCGGCCGCGGGCTGGCCGGATATTTTCTCGCCGCGCGCGAGCCGGGCGTGCAGGTCGAGAATCCGCGGCAGGTGGCGGCGTATCGATATCCGCCGCAGTACGGCGTGAAGAGTCCGTCGTTCTCGCGCGCGACCATCTGGAAGGATCGCGTGTTCGTCTCCGGCACGTCCAGCGTGGTCGGCCACGCCACCGTTCACGCCGGCGACGTCCTCGCGCAGCTCACCGAGACGCTGCTGAACATCGAGACCGTGCTCGCGCAGACCGGCCGCACGCTCGCGAACGTGATCTCCGCCAAGACCTACATCCGCCGCGCCGCCGACTACGAGCGCATCGCAACGAAGCTCGACGGCCTGCTGCCGTCGAACCTCTATCTCGAAGCGGACATCTGCCGCGCGGACCTGCTGCTCGAGATCGAGTGCGTCGCGCGCTGAGCTCCGGCACGCGGGCGTGAACGCGTCGAAGCGGCGTGAACGACAGAAGTGAAGTGCAGGCCGTGCTCGATGATTTCGGCCGCGCCATCACCTCCGGCGACGGACGCGCCGCGGCCGCGATCTGGGAAACGCCGGCGCTGGTAGTCGGCGAAGAAGTGCTCAGCGTCGGCTCGCCACAGGAGGTCGAACAGTTCTTCGGAGGGGCGAAGGAGCAGTACAACACGCGCGGCATCACCGGCACGCGCGCCGAGATCGTGCGCCTGGACTGGCCAACGCCGCAGATCGCCGTCGCCCAGGTGCGCTGGCCATACCTCGACGCAACCGGCAGGACGGTCGGCGAAGAGGCCTCGACCTACACCTTCCGCCGCAACGCGAGCGGCGAGCTGAAGCTGCGCGTCGCGGTCATGCACGGCGCGAAGGAGTGAACGGGGGCAGCTCGCGCTGCCCCCGTTCCGGCGCTACGGCATGAAGTCGAGTGTGACGTTGTCGAGATCGAACGGATCCACGGCTCCGGTGAACAGCTCGTAGGTCGTGCCGAGCGCGGGCCACACCGCCGCACTCGACAGGTTCGACTCGCCCGGATTCGGTGACCCCGTTCCCTTGCTGATTCCGGCCAGCGCATCGAGCGCGCTCACCGCTCCGTAGGTGATGGTGATCTGTCCCGTGGCGTGCAGCGTCACCGAGAACGTGTTCGCGCCGGTGGAGGTGAACTCCGGAACGTTCACGTAGCTGACGGTGAGCTGCCCGGCCGTCCACTCCGCGGTGACCTGGCCGCCGGCGGCGGAGTTCAGGTCATCCCATAGCGACGCGATGCGCGGCGGCCCGCTGAGCAGTTCCGCGACGCTTTCGCTGAAGTCGGTGTTGCCCGCGCCGAAGGTCAGGTTGCCGTTGCCATTCACGAAGACGCTGTTCCAGCTCTGTCCCTGGAACGGGAACGTGAAGCCGAGGGGAAGCTCGACCGATCCGTCATCGCCCGGTGCGATCGGCTGCGGTCCGACCGCGAGATTGACGCTCAGGACGTAACGGCCGCCGCTCCCGCCGGCGCCGGTGAAGCTGACGTCGGGGAAGGTCGTGACGCCGAGATAATAGGTGCCGGTTGCGGGAACCGGGGCGACGAAGCGGGAGAGCAGGCCCGCGCCGCTGTCATCGTCGAAGGCGATGACGTTGCCGGCGGAATCCGCGAGCACGAGCATCGAGTCGAGACCGCCGGTCAGCGTCTCGGCGATCACGAGATCGCCCGCCTGCGCGGTGAAGCGGTAGAAGTCGACGTCGCCGCCGGTCGGCTCGATCTCCGTGTAGTTGCCGACGGACGCGGAACTGAACGGCAGGTTGATGCTGCGCGCGTGACCGAGCGTGTCATTCGGCTCGGCCCAGTTGTCGTCGTACGTGGTCGTGCCCGAGTAACCGGCGCTGTCGTTGGCGAGATCATTCGGATTCGCGAGCGTGAAGACCTCGTAGACCGCCGGCTGGTTGTGCAGATTGAGGCGGCCGTTGACCGCCGACAGATCCTGCGGCGTCTCGAAGCGCGAGGTGATCGTGCCGCCGCACGAAACTCCGGCGATGCCGTCCACCGCGGTCATGGCGCCGTAGTCGACGTCGACGTGATCCGATGATTTCTTCAACGTGATGGTGAAGGAGTTGGAGCCGCTGTTCGGGAACTCCGGCACGTTCTGGAAGATCACCGAGAACGCGTTGGCGCTCGACGCGAACGTGACCATTCCCTGCGGCGCGCCGGTGGAGAGGTTGAACGGACTGAGATCGTCCCACCACGCGGCGATGCGCGGCTGGTCGTTCAGCAGTTCGGCCGCGGTCTCGGTGAAGTCGGTGTCGCCCGATCCGAACGTGAGGTTGCCGTTCGCATTCACGAAGACCGAGTCGAAATCCATGCCGCACAGCTTGTACGTGAACGGCAGCGCGAGCTGGACGAAGCCGTCCTCGCCGACCGGCAGCGGATCGCCCGGGCTGGGCTGGTTGAAGATCACGTTCACTCCGGTCGCTCCCGGATTCACGAAAACGAATCCGGACGGAGGATCGGTGCTCGGACTATTCGATTCCGCCGCACCGCTGTAGTACTCCTCCGGGCCCGGCAGCGTGATGGGCGGCGTCGAGAATCCGCCCGCGAGGATCTGGTCGACGTAAACGCGGTAGCTCGCGCCCGGCGTGAGGCCGTACAGCGTGTACGTGCCGACCACCGCATCGGTCTGCGCCGTGCCGTCCGTCCAGTCGCCGGATACCGCGGAGACGGCGTCGTGGAACGGATTGGCCTCATTGCGCGCGATCACGTTCACGCCGCTGAGCCGCGTCGTGCCATTCGATGCGCGCACCGAGCCCGCGATCCTGCCGAGCGCGGCGAAGGAGACATCGGGGTAAAGCGAAGAGACCGACGCGACGTCGTCGGCTTCGAGCGACGAGGTGCCGATCCCCGGACCGTAATAGAACGGATACATCGTTTCCACGATGTCGTTGAGCAGTGGATTCGGCGCCGCGTACGGATTGGTGGGCGTCGGGCCGCTGGTGTCGCCGCCAACCGAGCCGAGATAGATCTGTCCGTTCACGAGCGTGTGCGCGAGGTTCGTGTAGTGACCGAACTCGTGCACCATGACGTCGCTGGCATACGTGAGATCGGTGAACGCGGGGCCGTTGAGAAAGGCCAGACCTTCGGTGATCGTGCACGTCGCGGGCGTGCCCCACTCCGGTCCCGCGAATCCGAGGATTCCGGATCCCGGGCCGAAGAGAAAGTCGAAGATCGCGCCGTCGTCGTCGAAGACGATCGCCGACAGGCCGTCCGGCGCGGGCGCGTCGTAGTAGGGCATGAAGTTGGCGATGGTCACGTCGACCGGAAGCGTGCCGGCGTCGACGTAGGTGACGGTCGACGTCGGGACGGCTGCCCACACATTGAACGACGCCTGCACGGCGGCCACGGCGGCGGCGTGATTCAGCGGACCGAGATCGCCCTGATCGGGATTGAACGGAATGTTGGCGCCACCGCCTCCCCAGCGATACGGCTGGCCGGAGCTGCAGTTGGCGAGCGGTCCGGCGGCGAATGCCGGCATCGCCAGCGCGAGAATGACGATTGGGAGAAGGAACGTGCGCATCGTTTTCATCGCATCCTCCTCACTGTCCCAGCAGTGCGCGGATGTCCGCGGCCAGTTCTGCATAGGCGACCGCTCCGGCGTGACCGATGTTCGCGTTGCCGGCCGCGTTCAGCGCGAGCTCCTGGCGGTTGCTGACGAAGATCGAGAACGCGCCCTGTCCCAATCCGACCGTCGTGGAGAGCCCGGCGGGACTGGGAGCGGTGGTCATCAGCAGATAGTCGCTGCCGATGTCGAGGCGGGGGATGTCCGGGAGAACGGAGAAGCGCTGATGATTGCCGATCGTGACCGGTTCGCGCTTGATGCTTCCGGCCATGGTGATCTCGACGGTCGCTCCGGTCTTGTCGAACGCGCCCTTGAAGCTTTCGTCGACACGCAGCGTGTAGGTCGTCGTCGGGAGTTTGCCGCCGCCGACGTCGATCGTTCCGCCGCGCACGTCGAGAACCGTTGCCCGGAAGATGTTCCCTGCGCGGCTGACCATCTGTTCGAGGTTCAGCCGAAGCACCGTCGTGGCTTCGAGCGGTTGAACGAACAACAGCAGTGCGACGACGAGAGAGAACAACGAGCGGGGTCTTGTCCTATGCATGACGCCTCCTGGTGAGAACCGGCAATGACTCCTCCGTCCTCGGCACGAAGGATCGTTCGATGTGCCCGGGCTCCTGGCGGATACCGAGGCCGGGACGCGTTGCGGCAGGGTGGCTGTGATTACTTATCGCGTGCCGGAAAGATAGCTCGCAGGAAGGGCCCGCGCAACGTCCAGAAATGTAAGGCGCTGTGCGCTAATGGACAGGCCAGCGCTTTCCGCGCATGTCCAGCCATTCGCCGAACGGCTCGTTCTCGCGCGGCTCGGACCCGAAGCGCAGCACGCTACCGTCGGGATCTTCGACGTGCATCTCCAGCGCCCACGGATAGTTCGCCGGCGGAAGGCGGATGATCGCCCCGCGCTGCGACACCTCGGCCTGCAATGCATCGACATCGCTCACGCCGATCCACACCCACGCGCCGGGATGGCCCTGATCGCCTTCGCAAAGAAAGATCGAGCAACGCCCCCGCGACACGCACGCAATCCCACCCGGATCCTGCCAGGCGATCGTGAAGCCGAGGATCTCGACGTAGTAGGTGAGACTGGCCGCGAGACTCGCGACGCGGAGGATGGGGGAGACGTTTTCGAAATCGACGGGATTCACGATTCGCACTCTTTGAGAATCTTGTGAGCAGCCTTGACTTCCGACGGAATCCCCAGGCGGGTCATGATTTCCAGGCTGCGCCGGGCGTAGGGCACCGCTTCACGTTTTTGGCCCTGTCGCAGCAGGGCCACAGCGAGCCGCCGGCAGTTGCGGCCAATCAAGTCTTGGCGGCCCAGTTCTTCAGACAAGCACAAGGCTTGGCGTGCCAGCGAATCAGCAGCTGACCAGTCCTTGCGATTGAGTGCGTCAGCAGCCTTGCTCGCGGTGTAAACGACGATGCCTTCCTCGTAACCCACCGCGCGCGCCACTCGCAGTGCTTCGGATAGGTGATCCGTTGCCTCTGAGACGTTTCCAGTGCGCTGCTTCGCGCTGGCCAGATCGAGCAGCACATTAGATATGCTGATGCTCTCCAGCGCTAAGCTACGCCACATCCCAAGCGCCTTCTGATGGAAGGCAATGGCAGCTACGTGATCCTGTTTGAGGGTATAGGCAACGCCGCGCAAGCGAGTCGCGGTCGCCTGCTCGTGCACTCCTGCCGGCGGACTCCGCCAATGTGCGTCGACCCGATCCGCGCATTCCAGCACCGCATCTGCTTCCCCACGAAGAAAATGAACCCAGCCGGCCTCATACGCGCGGCGTCCAGCCGTCAGATAGTCCTTGCTCGCTAACGCCTTGGTTTCTGCTTGTTGGCTGAGCGAAAGTTGCTCATCCCAACGTCCGGTGAAATGGAGGAACGTATGCAGCGCACCGCACACTTTCTGAAGCAGTGCATTTGGTCCAGCGACGAAGAGTGGCAGGGCGGGAGCGACGGTTGGCCAAGCAATATCGAGGATTGGAAAACGATCGTACTGCTTATGTCCGTTCTCCAAGATCAGCGCGTAAGCTCGTTGCTCCAGGCGGTTTCCCGTTTCAGCGACGACGTCCGGCCGCTTGCGCCGCAGGAATTCGGCCACCATCGGCACGAGTGCGAAGATCGTCTCCTCCCGATCAGGAACGACCAGTGAACGGTTCGCCAACGTCCGCAGCGCGGTTTCGACGAGCGTCGCATCGAGGCCGGCGATTTCGGCGATGTGCTCGATTCTTGCGGGCAAGGTGAAGTAGGTGAGCGCAACGAGAACCTGCGTCTCCTCGGCCGTGAACGCACCTGCCAGGTCGCCGAAAACAAACTCCAGAGGATCGTTCTCCGGAGGGCAAGTGCTCAGGAAATGCAGCGCCTCGGTAAACGTGCGGCAACTCCCGCGTCCGAGTTGGCCGGCGACCCAGCGCAGGAGCAGGGGTGTGCCACCGGTCTGCCGATATAACGTCAATCGCTCGGCCTCGTTCGTCTTGGCAAGCAGCGGAACATGTTTCGCGAGATCCGCGAGGGTCTCGAGCGCAGCCGCTTCGTCGAGTTTCTCCAGGATGAGCAGATCGGAGCCCGACCCGATGCGGCGGCGGCTCGTGAGAATGGCCTTGCAATCCTGCGGGAGGCGTTTGACGAACGTGAGCAGCTGATCGCGGTCGTCCTTGGTGAGTGACTCGAGGTTGTCGAGGATCAGCAGCACCTTCGCGGAGCGGAGAGCCTCGAGCAGCAGGCGAATGCGCTGATCCTCCGGCGCCTTCGCGATGTCCGGCTGTCCGAGCTCACGGGCGAGCTCGTTCAGCATTTCCAGAAATCCAGGGAGGATGAAGCCGGTGAGCTTCCGTTCGCCGTCATCGTCCATCTCCCGGTCCTTGACCGAGAGAAAGATGATGCGATCGAACTGGTCGGGCGTGCAGTCGTATGCGGCGCGCACGGCGAGCGAGGTCTTGCCCATTCCGCCCGGTCCATCGATGAGCGTTCCCCACGTGCGCTGTTCGGGGTCGAGCGCGTCCGCGATCTGCTTCAGCTCTTCCGTGCGCCCGAAGAACGGCTGGAGTCGCGGGAGGTTGTTCGGGATGGCGGTCTTGGCGTGAACGGACGCGCCGGACGGCGTTCCGCCGAGCCACTTCACGATTCCGGCAAAGTCGCGATCCGCGTGCAGGTAATGCCAACCCTTCAACTTGGATGAGATGTGAGCGGCATCGCCGTCGTCGAAAACCACGACGCGAATGTCCTCGGTCTTGTTTGCGGAGTCGTAGATCCGCGTGCGGATGTCGTCGGCTTCACATGCAGCGCCCAGTCCCGTGCCGGGTTCTTGCTCGCCGTCGAAGCACGCAAACCACTCCTTCGTCGCGATGATGATCACGCGCTCGGCCGTGCGCGCCTGATCGCTACTCCACTTCGGCCACTTCTCGGCCGGTCCCTCGGGATGATCGTCCAGATAGAACTGATCGAAGACGACCGCGATGCCGGAACCGCGGAGGCGTTCCGCGAACGTACGCACGCGTTTCCGTTGCGCGTCATCGATCTGGCGATAGCTGATGAATACCTTGGGCATGGGCGATCGGTATGTCCATTATCGCGCTGCGGGCTCCGTCCCGGCGAGACGGGCCACTTCGCGCGCACACGCCCACGACACGGTGACGCCGGCGCCGCCGTGACCGTAGTTGTGGATGATGCGCGATCCCTCCGATCGCGCGAGCCGGACGCGGGAGCGGTGCGGGCGGAAACCGACTTCGGTGACGTACTGCGCCGGCAGCGACGGCAGCAGCTTCGCGCATCGGGCGTAGATCGCTTCCGTGACCTCGGAGTCGACGTCCTCGTCCTCGCGCTGATCGTTCGTTCCGCCGAGGAGGATGTCGTCGCCGCGCGTGAGGATGTAGGTCAGGTGATCGGCGGTGGCCGCGACGGTGAACATGCGCGCGCCGCGGTACGGCGCCTTCAGCAACACGCCGCGCCCGGGATGCAGGTCGTTCCATTCTTCGCATAACTCGCGTGCACCGAGTCCGGCGCAGTTCACGATCAGATCGAACTCCGCGAGCTCGTCGAAGTGCGCGATCGTTCTTCGCTCGATGGTCAGTCCGGCGGCGAGCCAGGGAAGATAGACCGGCGTCTCGATGAGCGGCACGACGACGGTGTATCCGTCCTCGACGACCCGCGGCTGCATCGTCTCGATGCGGTTGGTCCACTCCGGCGGCGCGTCTCCGCGGACGTGAAACTCGACCATCGACACGCCGGTGGCCGGATCGCGTGCCAGCTCGCGGAACGTCTCATAAGACTGCAGCGCCCATTCGATCGCCGTCTCAGGCTCCGCCGGGCTGACGTCGTACGGAAACCAGATCGCCGCGGCCACCGCCGACGTGGTTTTCCGCGTCTCGCGCGCGAAGAGAGTGACGTTGTACCCGCGCTTCCGCAGTTCGACGCCGCACGTCAGACCGGAGACGCCGGCGCCGACGATGGCGACACGTGTCACACCTGAACCGGCGCCGCGTATCCTTCGTGCTGTTCGTCCGCGTATCCGCCGTGGTAGTCCGCCGTGTCCGGCCGCTTGATCTGCGAGTGCGGGACGACGTGCTCGCGGCGCAGGCCGCGGAAGTCGGAGAGGTTCTTCCAGCCGCGCTCCGCGTTGCGGTCGAGGAACTCGGTCATGCCGGCGATCAGCTGCTTGATCACGTTCGGGCCGACGGCGTGATCGAGCATCGCGGCGGTGCAGACCTGCACGGTGCCGCAGCCGAGGAGGAAGTAGTTCAGCGCGTGCTCGAACGTCGAGACGCCGCCGATCCCGGAGAACTGGCCGTCCGGGAACGCCTTGGTCAATTGCGACATCTTCGCGAGCGACAGCGGAAGAATGGCCGGTCCGCCCAGACCGCCGGAGGAGCAGAGCCCTTCCACGTTCATCTCGAAATCGAGCGTCTGCGGATCGACCAGCGGAATGGAGGGGAAGGTGTTCGACGATGAGATTGCGTCGGCGCCGCCGAGGAACGACGCGCCTGCTTCCTCGACGATGTTCGCCGTCGCGGGAGTGAGCTTCACCCACACCGGGATCTTGGCCACTTCCTTGACCGCCTGCGTCACGACGGAGCACAGCACCTTGTCCTTGCCGACGTTCGAGCCCATGTCGATGCGGTCCATGTGCGGGCAGGAGAAATTCAGTTCCAGACCGTCGCAGCCTTCGTCCTGCATGGCCTTGGCAAGCGTCTGCCAGTTGTGCAGTTCCTTGTCGTTGCCCGAGCCGGCCATGATCGAGCCGATCAGCATCTTGGTCGGGTGCGCCTTCTTGATCCGCGACAGCCGGCCGATCCACCAGTCCAGCGGCTTGTCGGAGATCAGCTCCCAGTTCCACGACGCCATCAGCGTGCTGTCCGGCCGCGGCTTCATCGAGATGCGCGTGCCGCTGTTGTCGGTGCGCAGGAACTTCGTCTTCGGACCTTTGACATTGGTCACGGGATGCAGGCCGACGGTCTTGATGACCACGCCGCCCCAGCCCGCATCGAAGGCGCGCATGATGTTCGCGTCCGACTCCGTCGGCGGCGCCGACGCGAGCAGGAACGGGTTTTCGAATTTCAGTCCGGTGAAGGTCGTGGTGAGATCAGCCATGGCTATGCCTTTCGATTGGAAGCCTGTTTCATGAACACGATGTAGAGAACGAAGCTGAGTACGAACGTCACGAACCACGCATACGTGTACACGTGATCGAGGAAGCCTGGATTCGCCACCTGGCCGCCCGGCGTGAGCGCGGCGCGGATGAATCCGGGGACGACGGGAAGGATCGAGATCACCAGCGCCGCCACCGCGCGCCAGTTCGTGCCGTTCGAGTACGTGTACTCGCCTTTGAGCTCGAAGAGGTCGCGCAGGTTCAGTTTCTGCCTGCGCACCACCCAGTAGTCGGCGATGAGGATGCCGCCCAGCGCGCCCATGAGGCTCGAGTAGCCGAGGAGCCAGGTGAAGATGTACGCGGCCGCGTCGTTGTAGAGCTTCCACGGCATCATCACGATGCCGATCACGGCGGTGATCAGGCCGCCGGTGACGTACGAGATCTTCCGCGGCGCGAGGTTCGAAAAGTCATTCGCGGGCGAGACGACGTTCGCGGCCATGTTCGTGGTGAGCTGCGCCGCGAGCACCACCAGCGCGCCGAAGATGATCACCGCCGGAGTGCCGATCATGGCGATGAGCTGGATCGGATCCCAGACCGCCTTGCCGAACACGACGATCGTCGCCGCGGTCACGGCCACTCCGACGAACGCGAACGCGGTCATGGTCGACGGCAGTCCGAGCGCCTGGCCGGTCATCTGCGAGCGCTGGCTCTTCGCGTAGCGGGTGAAGTCGGGGATGTTCAGCGAGAGCGTGGCCCAGTAGCCGACGTTGGCGGTGAGCGCGGCGGGAAAGAGCACCCAGAAAGGCGTGGCTCCCTGCTGCAGGCGGCGCGATTCGCCGAGGATGTTGCCCAGCCCGCCGCCGTTGCGCACCGCCCAGACCAGGAGCGCCAGTCCGCCGAGGAGCAGCAGCGGCGCCGACCATGACTCGAGAACTTTGATTCCTTCCGTTCCCTTGATGATGATCGCCACCTGAATCAGCCAGAACACGCCGAAGCCGATCGCCTTTCCGCTCGGAAGGCTCGCCCATCCAGACC
>CAMPKJ010000168.1 GCA_946887105.1 uncultured Acidobacteriota bacterium
GTGCCGTCGCTCGAACTGCTCGAAGGCTCGAACACGATCGTCGCCATCGGCACCGTGAAGCGCTTGGCCGTCAGATCGACCTCGGCCACGACGCCGTTCACTTCCACCGTCACGGCGTCATCGGAGTTGCCGGTGACGAGTGCGTTCGGCGTCACGAGCGTGGCCTGGTTCGCCGGCGTGATGAAGGTCAGCACTGGCTTGGTGGTGTCGATGCGGAACTTCACGGTCGGCACGATGAACTCGAGGCCGACTTCATCGACGACGCGAACGTCGAGCGTGTACTCCCCTTCCGCCTCGATCGGCGTGCCGAGTTCGTAGTCCGCGCCGTTCAGCGTCGCGGTGACGTCCGTGTCGGTGACGTCTTCGATGATCGCCTGCGGGGAGATGCCGTGATTGAAGAGGGCGCCGTCCTCGAGCGGCTTGCCGTCCGCCACCAGCTCGACGATCGGCGGAGTCATGTCGATGGCGAAACCGATGGTGGGCACGGTCTCCACCCATCCCAGGTCGTCCGTCACCGTGACGCCGAGCGTGTGGCGGCGCTCCTCGGTGATCTCGGCGCCGAACGTGAACGGCAGGTCGTTGAGCGTCGCAGCGACCGTCGTCGTTGTGATGTCCTGGACCGCGATCTCCGGCGTCACGGAACGCTTGAACGCGCCGCCCGCGAACGGCTGGCCGCTCTCGGTGATGGTGACCACCGGCGGCGTGCGATCGATGAGGAACGTGATCGGACCAACCGGCGTCGCGTTGCCGCCGCGATCGGTGACCGTGACCGTCAATGTGAGCGTGCCTTCGGTCTCGATGAGCGTGTCCGGCGTGTAGAGCGCATCGCCGAGCTTCGCGACGGTGGTGGTCGCGGTCGCGTCTTCGATGACGATCTGCGGCAGCACCGGACGGTTGAACTTCATGCCCGACACGAGCGGCTGACCGCTTTCGAGCACGCGCACCGTGGGCGCTGTTTTGTCGATCAGGAACGTGATCGGCGGAACGACCTGCGACCAGCCGGCAGCATCGGTGACGGTGACAGCCAGCGTGTGCGTGCCCTCGGCCGACACTTCGGTGCCGCTGTTGAAGAGCAGTCCGTCGAGCGTGGCCGCGGTGGTGGTCGTGCTGATGTCGGTGATGTTGATGACCGGAGTGACCGAGCGTCCGAACTCGACGCCGGAAACGAGCGGAAGTCCGCCGTCGGTGATGGTCACGACCGGCGCGGTCTTGTCGACCACGAAGCGGATCGTGGCCTCCGGCGTGGTCCAGCCGGCCACGTCGCGCGCGGACCAGACCAGCGTGTGCGCGCCTTCCGTCGTGACCGGTGTGCCCATGGTGTACGTCACGCCGTCGAGCGTGGCGGTGATGGTGACGGCCGTCGTGTCGGTGATGGCCGCCACCGGCACCGCGTCGTGATTGAGCAGCGCGCCGTCGAGGAACGGCACGCCCGCTTCGGTGATCACGACCACCGGCGGCGTTTTATCGATCACGAACGAGATCGGGAGGATGTCGGTGACGAGGCCCAGCTCGTCGGTGACTTTGCCGGCCAGCGTGTGCGGGCCTTCGGTGGTGATCGGCGTGCCGGAGTCGTAGAGCTGGCCGTCGAGTGTGGCATCGACCGTGGTCGTGGTCGCGTCGGTGACGACGATGGTGGGCGTCACGTCGCGGTTGAAGATCGTGCCGGTGACCAGCGGTACGCCGTTCTCGATGACCGCGACCGACGGCGGCGTGTTGTCGATGGTGAAGCGGATGACCGGATGCGGTGTGCTCCATCCCAACTCGTCGGTGACGAGCACCGACAGCTCGTGATGACCTTCGGAGCTGATCTCCTGCCCCGGCGTGTAGACGTTGCCGTCCAGCGTGGCGGTGACGATGGTCTCGGTCGTGTCGACGACACGGACCGTTGGCGTGACAGGTCGCTTGTACTTCGAGCCGCTGACGAACGGCTCGTCGTTCTCGAACACGCTCACGAGCGGCGCGGTCTTGTCGATGATGAACGCGATCGGGCCGGCCGGCGTGACGTGGCCGAGGAGATCGGTGGCCTTGACGCTGAGCGTGTGGGGACCGTCCTCGGTGATGGGCGTGTCGCGCTCGTACCGGAGGCCGTCCAGTGTGGCGTCGATCGTGGTCGGAGTGAGGTCCTCCGCCTTGATCTCCGGCGTGATCGCGGTCTTGAACTTGTCGCCTTCCTTCAGGTCCGCGCCGTCGACCTTGATCGTGACGGTGGCGTCGGTCTTGTCGAGCGTGAACTTCAGCGGACCTGCCGTGGCGGAGTTGCCGGCGCGGTCGGTGGCGATCGCGGAGATGACGTGATCGACCAGCTCTTCGCTGACCACCGTGTCCTTCGCCAGCGTCTGTCCGTCGAGCGTGACGATCACCACCGGCGGTTTGGTCTGGTTGTCATCCGCTTCGGCGACCGGCGTGAAGTCGGCGCTGAAGAGCTGGCCGTCGGTCATCGCCGCGCCGTTCGCCATCAGGCGGATGGTGGGCCTGGTCTTGTCGATCTCGAATTCGATCTCGACGCGCGTCGAGTTTCCGGCCACGGTGGTGACGACCACGACCAGCGTGTGCTTGACGGCTTCGACGCCGTACGGCGTGCCGAGCTCGTATTCAGCGCCATCGATCGTGACGTCGCTCGACCAGGCGGTCGCGGCGACGACTTCGATCGTGGCCACGATGTCGCGGTTGAAGGAGAAGCCGGGCGTGAATGGCTGGCCGCTCTCCTTGACGATCACTTCCGGGTTGCCGCGCTCGATGTGGAAGCGGATCGTCTGCGCCGGTGACTGGTTCCCCGCACCGTCGACCGCGGAGACGACGATCGTGTGCGTGCCGTCGGCGGTGATGACTGTGCCCGGGTCGTAGAGCTGGCCGTCGAGTGTGGCCGTGACGGTCACGGTGGTGATGTCTTCGGTCTTGAACGTCAGCGCGACGTCACGTGCGAATGACTGGTTCTCGTACAGCTCGGTCGTTCCCTCGAGGACCGTCACCACCGGCGCGGTCTTGTCGATGGTGAACGTCGAGGTGGCGGTGGCCGGCCATTCCAGCTCGTCGACCGCCGTGACTTTCAGCGTGTGCGTACCTTCCTCGGCCACCGGAACGGAAAGCGAGAACGGCAGCTCATTGAGCGTGGCCGTGGTGGTCGTTTCGCTGAGGTCCGTCACCTCGGCGGTGACCGTCAGATCGTGATTGAAGATCGCGCCGCTGGGGGCCAGCAGGTTCGTGCCTTCGCGCAGCACGATCACCGGCGCCGTGAGGTCGACGAGCAGATGCAGCGTCTCCTGCGACGTGTTGCCGAGTGCGTCGACCGCCGACACGATCAGCGTGTGAATGCCTTCCGCGATGGGCGTGAGCGACGTGTAAGGCGCGCCGTTCAGCGTTGCGGTCGGCGTATAGGTCGAATGTTCATCGGCGACGCGGATCTCGATCGACGGACGCACCTTGAACTTGTGCTTCGGCACGCCCGGCAGCAGTTCGACCGCCCCGTCGAAGAACGCGATCGTCGGACCGGTCTTGTCGATCAGCAGCGTGGCCGTGGCGTCGGCCTCGTTCCCCGCGGCATCGGTGGCGTGCACGGTGATGGTGTGCGGTCCCTCGGTCGTGATCGGCGTTTCCGAGGTGTAGTCGGAACCGTCGAGCTTCACGGTCGAACTGACGCCAGTGAGGTTGTCGGTGACGGTGATCCCGACCTTCGCGTCGCGATTCAGCGACAGTTGCGATCCCGAGGGAAGCGGCGTGCCGGACTCGGTGAGGGCGATCACGGGATTGGTCTTGTCGACCAGGAACCGCAGCTCGACATCCTGCGTGGTGGTGTTGCCGGCGGTGTCGCTCGCGGTGACGACGATGACGTGCGGACCTTCGGTCGTGACCGGCGTCAGCGAGTCGTACGGCGCGCCGTCGAGCGTCGCGGAGAATGTCGGAGTCGAGGTCGCATCGACCGCTTTGATCTCGATGGCGACGTCGCGGCGGAAGAGATTCTCGCCGCGCGGATCGAGCATGGTCGTTCCTTCGAAGAACGACACCACCGGCGCGGTCTTGTCGATCAGCAGCGAGAGCGTGACGTCCGTGACGTTGCCGGTCTCGTCGGCCGCGTGCACGGTGAGCGTGTGCGTCTGTTCCTGCGTGATCGGCGTGCCGGTCGTGTACTCGAGGTTATCGAGCTTCGCCGACCATTGCACCTGGGAGGTGGCGTCGCTGACGGTGATGTCGATGGCGGCATTGCGCGCGAAGATCGCGGTCTGGGCCGGATCGAGCACGTTCGACGACTCGCGCAGCACGACCACCGGCGCGACCTTGTCGACGAGAACGTTCAACGTTTCGGTCCTGGTATTGCCGGCTTCGTCGGTCGCCGTGGCCACGATGACGTGACGGCCGTCGACGGAGATCGGAACCGTGAACGGATCGGGCGACGTGACCGGATTGCCGTCGAGCGTCACGTTGAGCGGCGCCGGCAGCGCGTCCGTGACGCGGATCTCGATGGACGGATCGACTTTGAATTTGGCGTTGCTGGAGTCGACGGCGCGGCCGGATTCGTAGAACGCGATCGCCGGCGCGGTGAGGTCGATGACGATGCGGACCTGCTTGGTCGCCTTGTTGCCGACCGCATCGGTCGCCTCGACGAGCAGGACGTGCGGTCCCTCGGCGGCGATCGGCGCGAGCGAGGCGTAGTCAATGCCGTCGAGCTTCGCGACGTGCGTGACGGTGCTCAGAGCATCCGCCACGCGGATCTCGACCGCAGCGGTGCGGTTGAATTTCGTGTTGTCGGCGAGCGGCTGATTCGACTCGAACAGCGCGATGGTGGGCTGGGTCTTGTCGATGAGGATCGACGCCTGTACGTCGGTGAAGTTGCCGACGGCATCCGTCACGCGCGCTTTCAGCAGGTGAACGCCCTCGGTGGTGATCGGATCGAGCGAGCGATACGGAGCGCCGTCGAGTGTGGCCGCGTAAGACGCGCTCGACAGATCGTCGGCGATGCGGATCTCGATCGCGACGTTGCGGCCGAAATCGGTCCGCCGGGTCGTGTCGAGCGGCAGGGCGTTCGCGAAGAGCTGGATCGTCGGCGCGCCGGTGTCGGCGGGCGACTTGAGGCTCAGGTTGTCGACGTACGTTCCGCGCGTCGGCGGCAGGAGCTCGTCATCGTCATCGTTCGCTTCGGTCGACGGCGTGAGCGCGTCAGCGTCCTGGTCCTGATCGGTGCCGCCGGCCCACACGCCGAAACGGCCCGCGACGAGCCGCGCGGAGGAAGAGTCGGTGGCGTCGATCGCATACGTCGCCGGCTCGGCCGTGCCGTCGAGCCAGAAACGCGCGCGGATGTTCGTCACGCCGGCGACGCTGTCGGTGTGGATCCGGAAGCGATACCACTTGCCGGGAGTCAGGGAAACACCGCTGTCGACTCTTCCCGTGGGCGTGCCGGCGCCGAATGCGGAGAGCCGCAACGTCGGCGTGCTGCCCTCTTCGCGAATCAGGTAGTACTTGTCTTTTTCGGGATAACCGTTGAGGACCGTGAGGCCGGCCCGCGAGCGGTCGCTGATGCGGATCATCCGGCCGGTGACTTCAAAGCGGCCGATGGCGGAGAAGACCTTCGGCTGGTAGATCGCGAAGTAGCCGCCGCGGTTCACTCCTCCGATCACCTTGTCGGCGATCGACTTGGTGGTGCCGTAGACGATGTTCGTGCCGTTCTTGTCCTGCGTCGGATCGATGCGGGTTTTGTAGTAGCCGCGCGGCTTGGCGTTGAGGGAGCCGACCTTCGTGTCGATCCATCCCGCGGGCTTCTTGCTCTTCCCGTACGACTGGAAGTCCTCGACGAACGTGACAGTGCTCTGCTGCGCGTGTGCGCCGGCGCCGAGAATGAAAATCAGCGCTGCGGTGAGCAGACCTCGAATCGTGACTTTGGAATCCAAACGAATCGTCCTTTCGGTTTGCATCAGAACCTCGCGGGCGTTTTAGCCAGCGCGCTGATGCTCAGCGAGGGTGACCACACGCGTACTTCCATGGGGTTGAGATAGTTGGTGCCGGTGAGCTGGATGCGCACGTATCGGCCACGGCGGTTGATGTCGTATTTGTAGGCGTAGAGGGGACCGATGCGGTAGTACACGGAGACGCCCGGCTTGGCGAGCAGGGTGGCCACTTTGTCCGTATCCGCGAACTCTTCATCGGACACGAACACGTAGAAGTTCGCCATGCGCTGCCAGTAGTTGCTGGTGAAGACGTTGTCGATGTCGATGGTGGAGATCGGCTGCGTCGATCCGAGGTCCACCTGCCACCACGGCTCGAGCTCGAGGTTCGTGTGGGAGTGGGACTCGCCGAGGGCGTTGCCGTTCACCGCCATGGTGGCTTGGTAGCTGTTCGCGTACGTGCTCGACTGGCTGGCCACGCGACCTGCCGCGAGATTCACAGGCAGCGGCGCGACCGGAGCCCAGACCTGCACTTCCGTCAGGTGCAGCCAGCTCTGTCCCGCCAGTTGCACGCGCACATAGCGCCCGGTCCGGCTGATTTCGAACGACGACGGACGATCGCCCTGACGCAAGTAGTAGTAGCCGGTCACGCCGGTCTGGCCGAGCGTGGCGGCGAGGTTTTCCGAAGCGAACTCGGTGTCGGAGACGAGCACCCAGAAGTTCTGCAGACGGCTCGCACAGCAATCCGGATTGCCGTTCCAGACGTCGACTGAATCGATCGGTTGCACCGACCCGAGGTCGACCTCCCACCAGGTCTGCGCCTCATTGTCCGTGTGGTTGAAATTCTGCTTGTCGAGATTGCCGTCGACCACCTTGTCCGCGGTCCACTCGGGGTTCAGCTGGTGGAGCGTCTTCTGCGTGGCCGTTTTTCCGAGGGCGAGATTCACGCGCGAGACGGTGGCGATGCGATCGAACCATGCCCGCCCGCCGTAGACCGAGAACGCGATGCCGTTCAGCTGGCGCCCGGTCATCTGCATCGACGACACCGGGATCTCGAGACGCACCCACTTCCCTGTCTCGGGCAGCGATCCCATGCGGCGGCGGCGCACGGTGTGGTACTCGCCGAAGTCGATGACGTTCTCGCCCCAGTAGGCGCGGCGGTCGTAACCGCTGGTGGTATCGGCGAACTGCAGCATCAACTCGCGCGGCGGATTGCACGGATCGAGGAAGACGTAGGCGACGATCATGTCGTCGACCTTCATCACCGGTCCGTTGGGGGCATTGCTGAACCAGTGCTGCGCGACGCCGGTGTCGGCCGGAGTGCCGACGAGGTCCGCGAGCGAACCGCTGGCGGCCTGCGTGCTGTCCCAGTTGTAGGTGGCGTGCAGCGTGGCGCCGGGAGGCGTGGCGTCGTCGATCCAGACGGTCTCGTTGGCGAGGTACGACGGCTTCGCCGCTTTCGCGGTCGAGCACGATGCGAAGCCGGCGGTGTCGATCCACGCTTCCCCGCCGTCGACGCTGATGGTCATGCCGGTGAACGACTTGTTGGCAGTGCCGAACGAAGGCAGCGTCTTGGCGACCACTTCGAGCCGTTGCCATTCGCCGCCGAGCGGAACGCTGCCGGCGTTCACCGTCGCCAGGTCGCGGTCACCGATGCGGTTCTCGCCCCACGACGCGCGGTACTGCGTCGTGCCGTCGCTCCACTGCACGAGCAACTGGCGCGGCGGATTGCACGGATTGACGAGCGCGTAGAGCACGAGGCGATCGGCCGGCGTCACAGTCAGTGCCGGGGCGCCGCTGAACGTCCATGAACGGATGGCAGTGCTCGCCGCGAAGTGCAGCGCCATCGAGCCGGTGGCGGTCTGCGTGTCGTCGAATGACGCATCGCCGCTGACCGTCGCGTTCGCGGGCGCGGCGTCATCGAACCAGACCGTGTTCAACGCCGCCGAAGACGGCGGCTCCGCGGTGGTCATGGCGTTGCACTTGGTGAGGTCGAGGTCTTTCGCGATCGAGGCGCCCCACGTCGCGGAGATCGATGCGCGCACCGCGGCCGCAACCTTGGCCGTGGTGATGGTGAACGTCTGCTGCGTGTTGCCGTCGGATACGAAGACCGTCGCCGGCACGCCGGCTTCCGGAATCGACGAGGCGAGCATCACCAGCGCTCCGCCGGGAGGCGCGGGCGCACCGAGGAAGACCGTGCCGTCGACACTCGTCCCGCCTTCGACCACGCTCGAGGTGAACGCGAGATCGACGATCGACGACGAGGCCGGCGTGACGGTGAGCGTCGCATCCGCCGCGGTCGTGCCGATCGATGCGGTGATCTGCACCGCGGTGGACGACGCGGGAGATGCGGTGGCGATCGGGAACTGCGCCGACACCGAACCGCCGGCGATGGTGAACATCGCAGGAACCGATGCAACGCCGGGATTCGACGACGCGAGCGAGACGATCGCGCCGGCGGCGCGCGCCGGTGCGGTCAACCGCACCGAGCCGTGCATGGTCGTACCGCCGGTGACGGTCGACGGCTCGAGCGTGAGCGAGAGAATGGAGTTCTTCTCGACGATCGCGCCGCTGACCGGGATGGCCGGCGAGGTCAACGGCACCGTGTGCGAATCGGTCGCGGCGATCGTGAACGTGTCGCCCGCCTGACCGGCCACGTTGATCCGGAACAAGCCGTCGGCATTGGCGTTGCCGGTGTAGGTGGCGGCGGTGCGGGTGTTGGTGATGACGAGCTTGATCGGCGCGCTCGGATCGGTGACCGCGCCGGCCACGCCGGAAACGGCGTCACCGGTGATTGCGCTGTCGACGACGATCTGGCTGCGCTTCGCGAGCGGGAAGACCGGAGGACCGTTGTTGATGTCGAGGACGGTCGTGCCCTGATCGATCGCGCTCGTGGAGCGGAGCGGATCGCCGGACACGAGGCGCGAGGTGCGCAGCGTGACGCTGTCGAAGCGGTAGATGCCCTGCCAGCCATCGCCCGGCTCGACGTCGATGCTCTCGACGCCGTTCGGCACGAGCGTCATGGTCTTGCCGCTCACGGAGCCGATGCGCCACATCCCCTTCACGGAGCCGGAGACGTCCGTGATCTCGACCCAGTGACCGATGTAGAAGCCCTGGATGTTGGTCGCGCGACTGGTGACCACGACCGCGCCGCTGGTGCCGGCCACCGCGGAGCCGGAACCGAGCGCCGGGAGGATCGTGTAGTCACCGTTGATGCCCTTGTTATCGACGTTGAGGCTGCCGTACGTCGCGCCGTTGCCTTTGATGTAGACGGAGCCCGCGCCGCCGTAGCGCTGCTCGCCGCCGGAGCGGTTCGTGCCGGTGCGCGATTCGAGCGTGGGCAGCGTGCTGGCGGGATCGCTGTATTCGATGGCGATCGCGCCGCCGGCGCCGACGCCGTAGTACGCGGAGCCTCCGCCGTTGGTGTCGATGACGCCGCCGCTGCTGGTGATCTTCGTGGCCTGGATCCACACCGAGCCGCCGGCGCCGGAGCGATCGGAGATCGCGCCGCTGGCGCGGATGGAACCGTTCACGACCACCGTCGGCGCGGTGATCTTCACGGCGCCGCCGCCGGCGCCGGACGGGCAGCAGCCGCTGGCCGCGCCGAGCTCCCGCGGACGGTAGATGCTGCCGTACGTGTTTCCGTGGGCGCCGCCGTAATAGCCGCCGCGGCCGATGTGCGCGCCGCCGGTGGCATTGCCGGATTCCGTTTCGCCCGGATACGTCGCGGCGCTGGTGTGGCCCTTGCCGATCAGGTCGATCGTCCCGCCGGTCTCGATGCGTACTTCATCGGCATCGATGACCAGATCCAGGCCGGTCTTGTGCGTGAGCGTGCCGTTCACCACCAGCTTGTGCGCGGTGATGCGCTCGGTCTCGACGGTGTTGGTGATGGTCTCGGTATCGGTGACGCGGATCGGATCGGCGCTTTCGATGCGGATGCCCTTCGCATCGAGATTGTCGAAGCGATAGACGCCCTGCCAGGTATCGCCGGCCGCGACGTCGACGGTCTCGCTGCCGTTCGGCTCGAGCGTGAGCGTCTTCGCTGCCGGAATGTCCGCGATCCGCCACGTGCCCTTCAGCACGCCGTCCGGCGAATGGATCTCCACCCAATGTCCGACGTAGAAGGCCTGCACGTTTTTCGAGCGCGTGATGACCAGCGTCGCGCCGTTGGTACCGCTCTGCGCGATGCCGCTGCCGAGAGACGGCAGGATCACCGGCTGTTTGCCGATTTCCGGATGTGGACTGGCGTCGAGGTTCTTGTTGTCGAGCGTGAGGTCGCCGTATGTCGATTGCGGACCGTGCACGTAAATGGAGCCCGCACCGCCGAAGCGCCTCTCGCCGCCGCTCCTGTTCGTGCCGGTATGCGACGAGCGCGTCGGCAGCGTGCTGTTGGGATCGGTGTATTCGATCGAAATCGCGCCGCCGGCACCCGTGCCGTAGTACGACGAACTTCCACCATTCGTCTCCAGCGCGCCGTTGCCGCTGATTCGACCCGTGGTGATCCAGATCGAACCGCCCGCGCCGGAACGGTCGCTCGCCGCGCCGTTCGCCCGGATGATTCCGTCGACGACCACGATCGACGCGTTGATGCGCACCGCGCCGCCGCCCGCGCCGGACGGACTCGTGCCGCTCGCCGCGCCCAGCTCTTGCGGACGATACACGCTGCCGTACGTCGTCCCGTAAGGACCCTGGTACAAGCCGCCCTGGCCGATGTGTGAACCGCCGGTCGCGTTGGCCGACTGCGTTTCGCCCGGATATGTGCCAGCGCCCGTATAGCCTTTGCCGTTGACGTCGATGACACCGCCCGCTTCGACGACCACTTCCGTCGCATTGATGACCAGGCTCTTGCCGACGGCGTGCGTGAGCGTTCCTTTGACGACGAGCTTCGACGTGGTGATCTCTTCGAGCTCGACGACGCCTTCGATGGTCTGCGTCCCTGCGA
>CAMPKJ010000169.1 GCA_946887105.1 uncultured Acidobacteriota bacterium
CTGCGCGTGCCGTGGAAGGTGTACGACGCGCCGGATCACCGCTTCCGCGTTTCCTTCCCGACGGAGCCGGAGCAGAGCATCAAAGCGATCCGCGCAGACGACGGTTCCCTGATGAAGACCGTCAAGCTGCAGTCGCGCCATCACGACCACTTTTATGTGCTCGAGTGGATCGAGTACCCATCCGTCATTCCGCTCGACAGGGAAGGCGAGCTCATTACGAACGCGCTGGACGGCATGATCGAGAGCGAACAGGCCTCCGAGGTGCAGCGGAGCTGGGGACGCATCGCGCGCCGCGACTCGATGCATTTCATCATGCAGATGCCGAAGAACAAGGACTGGGGCGGAGGCACGACGCGCGGCTACGTGGCCCGCTCCGGGAAGCGTCTGTATATCCTCTATGCGTACGTGCCGCGAGGCGAGTCGACCGGCTACGACGTCGGCGAATACCTGCGATCGTTCGATCTGCCGGACGACTGACGTCTACTCCACGGTCACGCTCTTGGCCAGATTGCGCGGCTGATCCACGTCCGCGCCTCTGCGCAACGCGATGTAGTACGCGAGCAGCTGCGTCGGGATCACGGCCAGGATCGGCTGCAGCGGTTCGGTGGTGACCGGCACTTCGATGAACTCGTCGGCCATCTTCTGCATGGCCTCGTCGCCTTCGTCGCAGATGGCGATCAACACGCCGTCGCGCGCCTTCGTCTCCTGCAGGTTCGACACGACCTTCTCGTAGACCGCCGTGCGCGTGGCGATGGCGACGATGGGCATGTTCTCGTCGATCAGCGCAATCGGTCCGTGTTTCATCTCGCCGGCCGGATATCCCTCGGCATGGATGTACGAGATTTCCTTGAGCTTCAGCGCGCCTTCGAGCGCGATCGGGTAATGCACGCCGCGTCCGAGGAAGAGAAAGTCCTGTGCATTGTGGAAACGGTTCGCGAGGCGCTGGATCTTCTTCTCCTGCGATTTCAGCAGGTGCTCGATCTTGTGAGGGATCGTCGACAGCTCGTGCATGGCCTTGCGGATCTCGTCCTTGTCGTGACCGCGCAGCTGCCGGATGTAGAGCGAGAGCAGGTACAGCGCGGTGAGCTGCGTCGTGAACGCCTTCGTCGAAGCGACGCCGATCTCAGGTCCGGCGTTCGTGTAGATCACGCCGTCCGACATGCGCGTCGCGGCCGAGCCGATCACGTTGCAGATGGTGATCAGCTTCGCGCCTTTGCGCTTCGCCTCCTGCATGCCCGCGATCGTGTCCGCGGTCTCGCCGGACTGGGTGACGCCGATGACCAGCGTGTTCTCGTCGACGATCGGATCGCGATAGCGGTACTCGGAGCCGTAGTCGACTTCCACCGGGATCTGTCCCGCGCTTTCGAGCAGAAACTTGCCGACCAGTCCCGAGTGCCATGACGTGCCGCACGCGACGATGTGGATCCGTTGCACGCGAGCCCACTCCTCGGGCGTGAACTGCAGGTCGTTGAAGTAAACCTCGCCCGACTCCTCGAACATGCGTCCGGTGAACGTGTCGCGCACGGCGCGCGACTGTTCGTGAATCTCCTTGAGCATGTAATGGCGATAGCCTTCCTTCTCGGCCATCACCGCGTCCCAGAGGATCTTCGTCGGCGCGCGATCGACCTTCTCATCGCCGGCGGTGAAGAGCTCGACCTTCTTGTCATCGAGCACCGCGTACTCGCCGTCTTCGAGATAGATGATGTTGCGCGTGTACGTCAGCAGCGGTGCGACGTCGGAGGCGACGATGTTTTCGCCTTCGCCGAGGCCGATCACGAGCGGCGGTCCCTGCTTGGCGGCGATGATCGTGCCCGGCTCGTCGGCGGCGATCATCACCAGCGCGAAGTGGCCTTCGAGCTCCTTGAGCGCCTTCTTGACCGCTTCGACGAAGGACAGCCCGCCTTTGCGGTACTCCTCGATCAGGTGCGCGACCACTTCCGTGTCGGTCTCGCTCTTGAACTCGTGTCCCTGCGATTTCAGCCGCTGCTTGAGCGGGAGGAAGTTCTCGATGATGCCGTTATGGATGACCACCACGTTGCCCGTGCAGTCGCGATGGGGGTGCGCGTTGTTCTCGTTCGGCTTGCCGTGCGTGGCCCAGCGCGTGTGGCCCATGCCGAACACGCCGCGCAGCGCGTGCTCGTCCAGTTTGGCCTCGAGATTCGACAGTTTTCCTTCCGCTCGGACGACGTCGACGCCGTTGCCGTTCACCACCGCCACGCCCGCGCTGTCGTAGCCGCGGTATTCGAGTTTCTTCAGCCCGCCGATCAGGACCGGCACGACGTCACGCGTGCCGACATATCCGATGATTCCGCACATTCGTTCGTTCCTCGCTACAATCCGCCGCTGATGATCGTCCGGAAATCCTCCGCGGCTCTCGTGCTGCTCGTATTCCTTGCATCGCTCGCCTGCGGCAAGCGCGGCGATCCCCGTCCGCCCGTGCCCATCATTCCCAAGGCGACGACCGACCTGCTTGTAACACAGCGCGCGGACCAGGTGATTCTCTCGTGGAGTTACCCAGCGTTGACGACCGCCGGCCGCAGCCTGACCGACATCCGCCGCATTTCCGTCTTCCGGTATGTGGAGGAGTTGCCTGCTTCCGCGGTGGGCGTCGATCCAACCACGATCGTGCCGGGCGAAGTCGATCCGTCGGAGCCGCAGCCGATCCTGCTCTTCTCGAAAGTCCCGACCTTGCCGCAGGCGCAGTTCATCAAGCTCAGCCAGCGCATCGACAGCATCGAAAAGCCCAACCTGACCAGCGCGACCACCGGCTCGAAGCTGGTTTACACCGACAGGCCACCGTTCCGCTCGACCGACGGCCGCCCCGTGCGCGTGACGTACGCGGTCGTGACCGAGGGAGCGGTCGCGCGCAGCGATATCTCGAACATGGCCATCATCGTGCCGTTGCCGGTGGCCACTCCGCCGGCCGGTCTGACGCTGACGCCGAAAGCCGAAGGGGTGGTGCTGGCGTGGCAGGAGCCGAAGACGTCGGTGCGCGGCGAGGAAGCGCCGGTGATCGGCGGCTATCGCATCTATCGCACGGCGCCCGGCGAAGCGGTGAACGAGTTCAGCGCGCCGATCAACACCGCGCCGGTCCGCGTCACGACGTACACCGATACGCCGCCGTACGGCGAACATGAGTATCGCGTGAGCGCCGTTGCATCCGAGGGTCCGCCTCTGGTGCAAAGCGATCTCTCCGCGCCGGCGCGTGTGACGTTCAAGGATCTCGTCCCGCCGCCGACACCAACGGAGCTCACGGCGCTCATCGATCCGAAAGCGGTGCGCTTGATCTGGGAAGCGGTCGAAGCGCCGGACCTCGCCGGATACCGGCTCTATCGCTCCGAGGGCATCGGCCACGTCGACATCAAGGAGATCGGCACGATTCCGCTGACCGGCGAGATCGTGACGGCGACGACGTTCGTCGACACGAACCCGAATCCCGGCATCGCCTTCCGCTACGCGGTGACGTCGATCGACAAGAGCGGCAATGAGAGTCCGCGCACGTGGACCGAATGGGTGGTCGTGCCGAAGACGCCTTGAGTCAGTGGGCCCATCGTGCGGCGTGGTACGCACTACTCGCCGCCGCGATCGGCGCCGGCGCGTTTCTGCGCTTCGACGGACTCGGTGAGCCGAGCTACTGGCTCGACGAGATCCTCCATCAGCATCTGACCGACTTCGCGGCCACGACGCCGTGGTGGCGGTGGTTCGGGCAGCTGCACGAGGAACACGCCGGCCTCTACTACCTCACGCAGCTCGTCACGCGGCTGTTCGGCACGAGCGAATTCGCGGGACGCTCGGCCGCGGCATTTCTCGGACTGGCCACCATTCCGCTGCTGTGGCTCGTGCCGCTCGAGCGTCGCGTGCGTGCGGCCGCGGTGATTCTGCTCGCGGTTTCGCCATTGCACGTTTACTACAGCCGCGAAGCGCGCGGCTACGCGCTGCTGCTGATGCTCACGGCCGCGCTGATCGTGATTCTGATGCGCGGCCGGTCCATCGCCGCCGCCGCGATCGTCCTGCTCGCGATGCTGTACACATCAGCGGTGGCGTCGACGGTGGTCGCCTCGGCGGCGGCGGTCGCGTTTCTGATTGCATGGATGGATCGCGAACGGCGTCGCTGGTATGCGGTCGCGGGCGCATGCGCGGCCGGCGCGCTGGTGCTGTTCCGCGTGATTTACGCGGCGCGGCCGGTGCACGATCCGGACTGGCCGGGCTTTCCGCCGGTCGACTGGCAACTCCTGACGTCGCTGGCGCGGATGTTTTCCGTGAGCGCGCTCGGCAGTGACATCGCGGGCCGCACGGCGGCGGCGATGTTCGTGTTCGCGCTGATCGGCGCGGTCGTGCTCGTGCGGCGCGATCGCGTACAGGGAATCGTGCTGATCGGGATGACGCTGCTGCCGTTCGCGGTCACGCTCCTCGCGCTGCGCGTGTTCGATCACTTCTTCGCGGTGCGGTACGTGATCGCGGCGCTGGTCGGTTACGTGCTGCTGGTCGCGATCGGGATGACCGCCGTTGCGTCCCTAGTCCCCTCTCCCCGCCAAGGCGGGGAGAGGGCAAGGGTGAGGGGCGAAGATCGCGCGAAAGCCGCCCGTCACCCTGACCCTCTCCCCCGCGGGGAGAGGGGACTGCGCGTTCGGGCCGTGCTGCCTGTCGCCATCGCCATTATCACGGTCGCGCAGGCGTGGAGCTCCGCGCGCACCGAGCCCTTCCAGAAACTCGACTGGCGCGGCATCGCCGGATCGCTGCGACGCCACCTCCGTTCCGGCGATGTGATTCTCGCCGCCGAGCCGTGGTCCGAGGTTTCGCTGCGTTACTACCTCGGCGAAGTGCCGGATGTGAAGCTCGTGCACATGGCCGGCGTCGGCATTGCGGAGATCGTGGTGAACGACGCGCCGGCGTCGTGGCTCGTCACGGCGGGCAACTCCGGCGACACTGAGGTGCGCAGCTGGATGTGCCGCTATCCGGTCGTGCTTTCGAGCTCGCTGGAGAACTTCAGGCTGCACTACACCGGCAAGCTCCCGCAGCGCAGCACTCCCGCCGAACGGCGCGTGCTGCCCGCCGCGATGCGGATGGATGACGACATCCTCCTCGGCGACGGATGGGCTGGTGCCGAAGGGTCGGGCGAGACGTCGTTCCGCTGGGCGATCGGTCAGCGCGCGACGGTGATCTTCCCGCGACGCGGCCAGGTGATCCGATTCCAGGCGTATCCGGCGGCGCCGCAGAACGTGCGTCTCTCGCTCAACGGAAAACGATTCGCGGAGATCGCGTTCGCACCCGACTGGCGCGACTATGCGATCGAGGTACCGGCCGCGCTGTGGATCGACGGGCCGAACACGCTGGCATTCGAATTCGAGAAATCGATCGTGCCGTCGTCGCGGGATCGACGCGAGCTGGCCGCGTCCTTCCGATGGATCGCACTCGATGACGCGCAACCGGCGCGTCCGTACACGGCCCGCATCGCCGCCGGCACATTCATCGACGCGAAAACCGCCTGGCGCAACACGAAGACCTCCCTTCCCGCGCACCAGCTCCGGCGCGCTCCCGTCGAAGCGCTGCTCATCCGCCTCGGATTCGATCCGGTGGCAGGCTGGGCAAAGCTCTCGAGCGGTGCCGTGCGCCTCGATGACGTCGCCGAAACCATCGCCGCGGGCAGCGACTGCGAAGACGACGTGACGTTCCTCTATCGCGCCTTCGCGCTGCTTGTCGAACATCCGCCGAACGAAGGCGCGCAACGCGATCTCCTGCAACGCCTGCGCAATGGCGCATCGCGCGAGCACATCATCAGCAGGATCGTGAAGTCGGACGATTTCCGCGCACGCGTGCTAGCCGATCGCCAGTAGCGCCCGCAGTCTTTCCGGATCGCTGGTCGGCTCCTCGCACGCGTAGCCGATGCACACATACGCGAGCGTCTTGTCCGCCGGGCGGTTCTGCATCAGCGGGAGGTCCGCCGACCCGCTGCCCGCGACGAGCACGCGATGTGGAACGAAAGTCTGCCCGAGCACGCGGCGGAAGTCGGCGCTGTCGCCGGTGAGCACGATCTCCTTCGGTTGTCCCGCGCGCCATTCCGCGACGCCGAGGAGAAAGCCGAAGCCGGACGGGTATTTTTCCGCGAGCGGCCACACGCTCTCCAACGCCCCGGTGGCAACGCGCGCGTACTCCTCGCTGCCGAACAGCAGCGCCAGGCGCAGCAGCACGTCGCACGCAACCGAATTCGCCGACGGCGTGGCGTTGTCGAAGAGGTCCTTCGGCCGCGTGATGAGCTGCTCGTGATCGACCGGCGTGTCGAAGAATCCGCCGCCCTGCTCGTCGCGAAAACGCGTCAGGATCTGCCCGACCAGCACGTGCGCGGAGTCGAGATAGCGCCGCTCGTGGGTTGCCTCGTACGCGAGCGTGAGTCCCCACGCCACGCCCGAGTAGTCCTCGAGCAGTCCGGCGATCTTCGCATGGCGCGTGAGGCGTCCATCCGCACCGATCCGCGTGAGCAGAAAATCGGCATTGCGGCGCACGATGTCGCGATAGGCCTCTTTGTCGAACGCCAGCGACGCCTCCGCGAAGGCGGCCAGCATCCAGCCGTTCCATCCCGCCAGCAGCTTCTCGTCACGGCCCGGCCAGACGCGTTTCGCGCGAACGCCGTAGAGCTTGCACTTGCCGCGGCCCGCGATTTCGAGGAGCTGGTCGAGCGTGATGCCGAGGTCGGCGGCGACACTTTCCGGCTGGCGCGGCATGTTCGGGATGCTGTGTCCTTCGAAGTTGCCGCCCTCGGTGATGTCGTACAGCGCGCAGAAGATCCGTCCTTCGTCGGCGCCGAGGATTTCCAGCACTTCCGCGCGCGTCCAGACGTAGAACTTTCCTTCCTCGCCTTCCGAGTCGGCGTCGAGCGTCGAATAGAACGCACCGTCGGGCGAGAGCATCTCGCGGCTCACCCAGCCGAGGATCTCGTTGGCGATTTGCGCAAACAGCGGATCCTTCGTCCATTGCCACGCGCGCGTGTAGAGCCGCGCCAGCAGAGCGTTGTCGTACAGCATCTTCTCGAAGTGCGGCACGAGCCACCGCGCGTCGACGGAGTAGCGATGGAAGCCGCCGCCGATCTGGTCGTACATGCCGCCGCGCGCCATCTTCGTCAGCGTGTGAGTGATGATCTCGCGCAGCCGCGCGCCGTTCGCGTCGGGATTGCGATACGCGACCTGCATCAGGAAATCGAGCGCCATCGACGGCGGAAACTTCGGCGCGCCACCGAATCCGCCGTGGACGGAGTCGTAATTGCCCGCGATGCGTCCCGCCGCGGCATCGAGCGCCTGGCGTTGAATCGTTCCTTCGGCGCCGCGCGTGCGCAACTGGCTCGAGAGTGCGTTCTGCACTTCCTTCGACGCCTCCTCGACCTCGTTGCGCCGCGAGCGATAGATGTTCGCGACATGCTCGAGCACGCGCTGGAAGCTCGGCATCCCCTGCCGGTCGTCGGGCGGAAAATACGTTCCGCCGAAGAACGGCCGGCCATCCGGCGTGAGGAACATCGACATCGGCCAGCCGCCGTGTCCGGTCATCATCTGCACGGCCTGCATGTAGATCGAATCGACGTCCGGACGCTCCTCGCGATCGACTTTGATGGAGACGAAGTCCTCGTTGAGGATCTGCGCGATCGCATCGTTTTCGAACGACTCGCGCTCCATCACGTGGCACCAGTGACACGCCGAATAGCCGATGGAGAGGAAGACCGGCTTGTCCTCCGCGCGCGCTTTCGCGAACGCCTCATCGCCCCACGGATACCAGTCCACTGGGTTGTGCGCGTGCTGCAGGAGATAGGGCGAGGTCTCGTTCGCGAGCCGGTTGGTCATGCAAGAAGTATGTTGTCACGCGGTCCGGATCGCTTCGAGTAGCTGGTGCGGGAACGCGCGCATCTCGAAGTACTCGCTCTCCAGCTCCTCCACCTGAAAACGGTCCAGGCCGGAATTAGAGAGGAAGTCGTTGCGCAGCCGCGAATCCTGCTCTTCGATGATCCGCGGCAGAAGCTGGTTGATGTAGAACGCTTCGAGCCGGATCTTGGTGATCACCTCTTCGAGCAGTCCCTCGGTGATGAACTCCTGCAGTTCGTGCAGATCGGGATCGTGCGCGATCTCGGCCTTGATCTCGCGGCGGAACGTTTCGCGTCCCTCGGTGGTGTTGAGCTCGAGATAGAAGTTCGACATCCGGCGCCGCGCCAGGTTGTACGCGGCGAAATACGCGCGCTCGTGACGATTGAGCGATGTGATCGACTCGACCACTCCGGCGATCGACTCCTCGTTGTTCTCGATCGAGATCATGCCCAGCGTCAGCGCGTACAGTTTCTTCTTGCCGTACGCGAGCGCGTATTCGTTGTTCACCACCGGATCGATGAAGAGCTGCTGAAAGAGGCCGCGGCGCAGTTTCTCGAAGACCTGCATGTTGCCGAGGAGCGAGCGCACCTGCTCGGGACTCAGCTCGACGTCGTCCATGAATGCCAGCTTGTTCACGAGCGTGGTGGTGTGGTCGATGCGGTCGAAGAGCGTGACCAGTTCGCCGAACGACTCCAGGCGCTCGAAGTCTTCTTCCTCGCGGCCGATCTCGTCGATCAGGCGGCCGGTCTCGAGCAGCAGCTCCTCGAATGTCTGATCGCGGTTGGCGGCCGCTTTCTGCTTGTTCTCCATCAGCTGCACGAGGTCGAGCGAGGAGAGCTTGCGGGTGATGTTGCGGCCGAGCAGGAAGCCGCCGAGGATCTCGCGCGTGTGCTGGATGTACTCGGGCTCCTCGTCCTTGCGCATCACTGCGCGCGGCTCCTGCAGCACGATTTCCTCGAGCGTGTCGAAGATCGACAGCGGCACTTCGTTGCGCAGCGAGAGCGTGCGCAGACGCATGAGGCGCGCGCGCGCCGAGGAGTCGATGGTCGTGCCGGCGCACGAGGCCAGGATGCGCTTGTATTCGTCGATGAGCTGCTGATTGTCGGGATGGCGGTAGATGACGTCGATCTGGATCCGCTCGCGTTGATACGGATCGATGTCTTCGATGTCGGGCGCAATCTCTTCGGCCGGTTCCAGCGCGCGCGTCTGCGCGTAATGCTGCTGCGACAGGTCCGCCAGCCGCTGATTGGCGCGATGCACGACCCGCACGATCACGATCGTCGAATGCGGCTCGTTGAGCGCCTCGAGGAATTCGTCGGCCAGCGCGAGGAACTGCCCGGCGCCGACCCTGCGCGAGCGCTTCAGCAGCTTGCCCGCGCTTTTGAGCGTGGCCTCCTGCCGGTCGCCGACGTCGGAGTACCGTTTGCGGTCATCGACGAAGAAGAAATAGTTCGCGACCGCGTTGCCCTGCAGGAAGAGATTGTCCCAGCGCTCGAATCCCTGCGTGTTCTCGGTGAAACGGAGCTCGTGCGTTTTCGGATCGACCATCGTCCCGTAGAGCACGAGTCGATTGACCACTTCTTCGTTCAGCAGATCGCCCACGGGCAAGTGCCCGCCGAACATGTACTCGCCGAAGATCCCGCCGTTCCCGCGGAACTTCACTCCCTCCGGATTGAGCACGATCTCCGAGCTCCCGCCGAAGTAGCGGATCACGTCCCCGCGCGGCGCATTGATCTGCTCGAAGAAAAAACGCCGGTCCACATCCGGCCCGGCCACCACGGCGAAGTACTCGATGGAGGAGCCGACAAACCCGTGGTGCACGATCGCGCGGATCACGGAGGGATTGTAGTCGCGTGGGCGCTACGCCCGCGGGTGCGCCTTCTTGTAGACCGCGATCAGTTGCCAGTCGTTGAGGTGCGTGTACTTTTGGGTCGTGGAGAGCGAGGCGTGGCCGAGGAGCTCCTGGATGCCGCGCAGGTCGGCGCCGGCGTTGAGGAGGTGCGTGGCGAAGGAGTGGCGCATGGTGTGCGGCGAGATGCCGGCGCGTAGCGCGGCTTGCTTCAGGTACGTGTCGAAGAGGCGGCGCACGCTGCGGGTGGTGATGCGCTTGCCGCGATAGTTGACGAAGACGGCCTGCTCTTCGACATCGGGCACGAGCTCGGTGCGCAGGGCCAGCCAGGCGCGGAGCGCGGCCTCGGCTTTCGTGCCGAACGGCACGATGCGTTCCTTCGATCCCTTGCCGTGCACCTTCACCAGACGCGCGCGCAGTTCGAGATCGTCGAGGTCGATGCCCACCAGTTCGCCGATGCGCAGGCCGGACGCGTAGAGCAATTCGAGGAACGCGGCGTCGCGGGTGCCGAGCGGCGTGGCGCGGTCCGGCTGTTCGAGCAGCAGGGCGACGTCCGAAGGCTGCATCACCGCCGGAAGGTGCTTCTCGCGCTTCGGCGTCGACACCGTGCGCGCTGGATTGGCCTCGACGGCACCTTCGCGCACGAGGTACTTGAAGAACGATCGCAGCGCGGACAGGTGTCGCGCGACGCTGGCGCGCGCGAGCTTGCGCCGCGAGAGATGCGCGAGATAGGAGCGCACGGTCAGATGGTCGACGCGCGCGAGATCGAGCTGATCGCGTCCCATCGTGAAGTAGTCGTTGCAGAGGAAGGTGGTGAACGACTCCAGATCGTCGCGATAGGCGGAGATCGTGTTCGGCGAGACGTTCCGTTCGTACGTCAGGTAATCGAGGAAATCGCCGATCTCGTTCTTCACGCCACGCCCATCCCGCAAAAAGCGTAGCACGTAGGCGGTTCCTCGGAGTTCCTCGGG